>JBBDXH010000084.1:0-33970 GCA_040902395.1 Dehalococcoidia bacterium | reverse complement strand
ACGCGCAGGCTCGTGTCCTTCACCTCGCGCGCCTTCTCACCGAAGATCGCGCGCAGCAGCTTCTCCTCCGGCGTCAGCTCCGTCTCGCCCTTCGGCGTGATCTTGCCGACGAGGATGTCGCCCTCACGGACCTCGGCGCCGATGCGGATGATGCCCTCGTCGTCGAGGTCACGAAGCGCCTCTTCGCCGACGTTCGGGATGTCGCGCGTGATCTCCTCAGGCCCGAGCTTGGTGTCGCGCGCCTCCACCTCGTACTTCTCGATGTGGATCGAGGTGAATTTGTCGTCGCGAACGATGGACTCCGAGAGGATGATCGCGTCCTCGAAGTTCAGGCCTTCCCAGGACATGAACCCGACGAGCAGCGACTGACCGAGCGCGAGCTCGCCGTCCTGCGTGCAGGATGAGTCGGCGAGGGGCTGGCCGCGCCGCACGCGCTGTCCGGGCTCGACGATCGGACGCTGGTTGACGCACGTGCCCTGGTTCGAGCGCACGAACTTGAGCACCGGGTGGCGCGTTTCGCGGCCCGACTGGTAGCGGACGGTGATGAAGTTCGCCGTCGCGACGAGCACCTCGCCGTCCTCCTCGGCCACGATCACCTGGCCGGAGTCGACCGCCGCCTGCAGCTCCACACCCGTGCCCACGAGCGGCACCTCGGGGCGGATCAGCGGCACGGCCTGCCGCTGCATGTTCGCGCCCATGAGGGCGCGGTTCGCGTCGTCGTGCTCGAGGAACGGAATGAGCGCGGCGGCCACAGACACGATCTGCTTGGGTGAGACGTCGATGTAGTCGACGTCCACCGGCGCGATCATCGCGAGCTCCTCGCCGTGCCGCACCTCGACGCGCTGGTCGAGGATGTTGCCGCTCGCATCGACGGCCGTGTTTGCCTGCGCGATGCGGAACTTCTCCTCCTCGTGCGCGTCGAGATAGACGACCTCGGCGGAGGCGAAGGGGCGCACGGGAATCATGTCGTCCTTGGCGTCGCCGAGGGCGCGCGCCATGTCCTCGTCGACCGTCTGGTCCTCGCGACCGAGGATCTTGCCGGTCTCGGTCTTCACGGTGTCGGCCAGGATGCGGCCCGTGAGCTGCCGGTTGTTTCGCTTCGGCAGTTCGTGGATCACGGGGCGGTACGGCGTCTCGATGAAGCCGAAGTCGTTCACGATGCCGTAGGACGCCAGGCTGCCGATCAGGCCGATGTTCGGACCTTCGGGGGTCTCGATCGGGCAGATGCGGCCGTAGTGGCTGTGGTGTACGTCACGCACATCGAAGCCCGCGCGGTCACGCGAGAGACCGCCGGGGCCGAGCGCGGAGAGCTTGCGCTTGTGCGCGATCTCCGAGAGCGGGTTCACCTGGTCCATGAACTGCGAGAGCTGCGAGCCGCCGAAGAACTCCTTCATCGACGCGACCACCGGACGGATGTTGACCAGCGCCGACGGCGTGGCCTCCTCGGGGTCGGTGATCGTCATGCGCTCGCGAACCACGCGCTCCATGCGCAGCAGGCCGATGCGGAACTGGTTCTGCATCAGCTCACCCACCGAGCGCACGCGGCGGTTGCCCAGGTGGTCGATGTCGTCCGCCGTGCCCTTGCCGTTATTGATGTCGAAGATGCGCCGCACGATCGCGACGAGGTCTGCGCGCCGGAGCGTGCGGGTCTCTGGTGCGTCGACGAGGGCCAGGCGCTTGTTCAGCTTGTAGCGGCCGACGTTGCCGAGGTCATAGCGACGGTCAGTGAAGAACAACGTCTCGAGCAGCGCGTTGGCATTGTCGGTCGTGGGGGGATCGCCGGGGCGCAGGCGCCGGTAGAACTCCTCGAGCGCTTCCTTGCGGTTCTCGGTCGGGTCCTTCGCGAGCGTGGCCTCGAGGTAGGAGTGATCCTCGTTCGTGTCCACGTCCTGGAGCAGCGCACGCACGCGATCGTCCACGCCGAGCTCGTCGTTCGTGAGGCCCTCTTCCTGGTCGATCGCGCGCAGCAGCACGGTGACCGGGATGCGGCGCTTGCGGTCGACCTTGACCGAGATCAGGTCCTTGTTCGAGGTCTCGAACTCGAGCCATGCGCCGCGGTTCGGAATGAGCTTGGCGGCGGTCAGCCTGCGGCCGGTGGCGGGATCCGTGTCGGCGGTGAAGTAGGCGCCCGGCGACCGGACGAGCTGCGAAACCACGACGCGCTCGGCGCCGTTGATGATGAACGTGCCGTGGTTGGTCATCATGGGCACATCGCCCATGAAGAGCTCCTGCTCCTTGACCTCCCCGGTCTCCTTCACCAGCAGTTCGACGCGTACGCGCATCGGCGCGGCGTAGGTGCGCTCGCGGTCGCGGCACTCGGCTTCCGAGTACTTCGCATCCTCGAAGTGGTACTCGCCGAAGCGCAGTTCCATGCGGCCGCCCGTGAAGTCCTCGATCGGCGAGATCTCGTCGAACAGCTCGCGCAGCCCCTCTCGGAGGAAGCGCTCGTACGACCGACGGGGCATGTCGATCAGGTTCGGCATCTCCATGACATGCACGGCCTTGCCGAAGTCCCTCTTGAGGGTAGGCACCTTTCGCAGGGACGAGACGATGCGGCGGTCAATGGTCAAGCGATACTCCCCTCGCGGACCCGTCGCGGTGGCGGGGCGGATGCGGCGGCGTCAGCAGCTCGTTCGTGCTCCGATGTGCGGAGACATGAAGAAACCCCGTCACGGCCAGGCCGGCCGCCGGGGATTCAAGAACTACGACGATTGGATTGACCGCGCCCCACGCACCCGACAGTGTACCTGCTGATGCGCAGATCGACAACGGTATCCAGAGGGCGGCGGGCGTGTCAACGGAATGGTCGACACCGTTGCGCCCGCTCGTGCCACCACGCCTACCCGGCCGGGCGCTCAGCCCGGCGCGCGGCAGCGCTCTCTGCCGGTCCCAGCAGCTCCAGGATTACGATTTCTCCGTTGCGCAGCCGGACGAGGTCGCTCACGAACGCAGGTGCCCCCGCCAGGTAGACGCGAAAGCGCCGGGCAGGCGCGTCGTAACGGAATGCGGCGACGACCTGGCGGTCGCCGACCAGCAGATGCGCGAAGCGCATCGGATAGTCGTCCGGTCCCTGGTACGACACCAGCGCGAAGCCGCCGGTCGCCGGCAGCTGCCCGACGACGTACGCCTCCTCGGCTCCCGCCGGGAGCAATGGACCCACGCCGGCGAGCGATCCGAGCCCGACGACGAGCAGCTCCGCCCGTCGACCTTCCGACGGCTCGGCCGGCGTCGACCGATCTCGCAGGCGAGCGGCAAGCTCCGCGCCTCCGTCTCCGGGGAACGCTTCCTTCAGCAGTGCGAGGGCGCCGGCAACGTGCGGTGCGGCGGCGGAGGTGCCGGCAAACGCCTCGGTCGCGGCCGATAGCAGGCCGGTGGGCGCCAACAGGTTCGGCTTATCGCGTCCGTCCGTTGTTGGTCCGCGTGACGAGTACGGCGCTTCCGTGGACAACTGTTCGCCGGTCGCCGCGCCGACCGTGAGCACGCCGATCCCATCCGCCGGCTGCGACAACGATCCGATCGGCGTCCAGAAGTCGAGTGGCTGACCGCGATCCGGCGAGCCGACGACCATCAAGTCGAGCATCCGGGGCGGCACGTTGCCGGCCTGGACGATGCGTGTCGCGTAGCGCCCGGGCTTTGTCGCGAGCACCTGGAGCGCCTCAACGGGGTCACCGGTGCAGGCCTGCGTGTCGCGGGAGGCGCGTACCAGCGCACCGTCGGGACCGAAGAGTTCGATGTCGTAGTCGGCGCACGCCGCACCCCAGGCGTCGTCCCAGCGCAGCGACGCGATGATCAGGTCGCCGGTGCTGAAGAAGTGACCGTTGTCGCGCGCGCCCGGCATGAACTCGTGGACGGAGTCGCGGTTCGTGTCGCGGAACACCCCTGACCAGTGCTGTTGCGCCCAGTTGCCCGACGCCGCAACCCACGCGATGCCGGCGCTGGTCGCCCGGTCCACGATCTCGTCGACCGGCCCGGTCCCGTCGCCGGGCCCGTTGTGGATGAAGCCGAGCGAGAACGAGACCAGATCGATTTGCGCCTCGATCAAGTAGTCCACCGCCGCCGAGAGCTCAGTGACCGTGGCGAAGTTGATGAGATACAGCTCCGCGCGCGGCGCTACGCGGTGCGCGATCTCGGCGGCACGCAGGCCGTGACTCGTTCCGCCCTCGAGGTTCCGATCGGCGCGGAAGCTCCGCGTGACGACAGTCCTCGGAAGCGTCGAGCCGAGGGCGGCGGCCTGGCCGCGGAAGCCGGAGTCGACGATCGCGACGCGCACGCCGTGCCCGGTGAAGCCGGCGACCTGCCAGCGGTCCGCGCCGATGCGCGAGAGCGCGGTGAGCGGTGCGACTTGCAGCTGGATCGGCGTTTGCGGCCGCTCCAGGCGGACGCGATCCGACATGGCTCGCAACTCGTCTATCCGGTCTCCCGGCACGAGCGCCTGTACGCGCCCGCCGGACTGCAGCTCGATCACACCGCCGTGCTCCCGGATCAGGGCCGCGGCGTCGTCCACGCCGCGGAGCGCGGTCACCTCGATGCGTTCGGGGAGGCTGCGGGCGGCTCCCTGAGCGGGGCCGGAGTCAGCGCGCGCGAAGAGGCACGCGAGAACGACGAGCACGCCGGTCGCAAGTGCGATCAGGATGCGATCTGTGGGCGAACGGACGTCTGACACGACCCAAGCCAGACTGCGGGTGAGACTCCTGGCCCGCGAGTGTAGCCGAGGGCGGGCGCACAACTTTCCCGGCGCGCTTCACGGTCGCACGGTCCGGCGGTACTGTCGCTGCGCTCGCGGGAAGGAACTCGCCATGGGCCTGGTTTCGGCCATCTTCGGCGGTCAGCGGGAGGACACGCCCCACTGTCGGCATGCGCGCCTCATCCCGCGCTGGCGCGGCCCCGAGGTGATGCACGACGACGCGCAGGCGATGGGGTTCATCTGCCAGGACTGCCGCGACGAGTTCCTCGCGTATCGCGTACGCGGCCGCAAGCTCGTCGTGCGGTAGCCGCCATCGGCGCGCGCCGGCGTGCCGCGCGCGACTGCTGCCGATGTCCCCGTCCGGCGACGCGCTGCGGGGGCTCATATACTCGTTCCGTGACCGCCGACGACCCCTTGCTCAAGCCTGCGCCCGGTGGGATCGAAGCCCGGCCGGTGACCGCCGCCGCCCGACTGATGCTCGGCGGTCCGGTGGCGCTGGTCACGACGAGCTGGCGCGGCGCGCACAACGTGATGCCGCTGGCCTGGCACATGCCGATCTCGACCGACCCACCGCTCGTGGCGATCGCCGTCGAGCAGTCGCGCCACAGCGTCGACATGATCTCGCACTCCCAGGAGTTCGCGCTCAATTTCCCCACGCGACCCCTGCTCCACCACGTGCAATACCTGGGCGCGCTGCACGGCGACCGTGTCGACAAGTTCGAAGCGACCCAGCTGGAGACCTTCTCGCCGACGCACATCTCAGCGCCGCTCCTGGTCAACTGCGCGGGCTGGATCGAGTGCGAGGTGCGAGAGGTGATGCCGTTCGGCGATCATGTGCTCTTCATCGGCCTCGTGATGGCGGTGCAGGTGAACCCTGCTTCGTTCGGTGAGCAGTGGCGGCTCGGGGGCCACGAGGAGACACAGCCCCTGCACTTCCTGGGCGGCAACATCTACGCCACGCTGCACCGCGCGCTCGAGGCGAAGGTGCCCCGCGACTTCGAGGCGCCCGAGCGCGTGCTCCGCGAGCGGCTCGAGACCGAGCTGGAGCTCACGCGCGAGGCGCGAGAGCGTCGGGAGGAGCGGCTGGGCGAGCTCGAGCGTGAACTCGAACGCGGGAACGTCGTCGACGTGTCCGAGCTCGATGCCGGCCTCGCCCCCGAGCCCGAAGACCAGATCGACCTGTCGAAGGGCGTGGTGCTCGGAGGCGGCTCCGGAGGCGAGTAGGCCGGTCGCCGATCGGCGGTCCTGGTCGCCAACACGCACAACGGACGGCGGCCCCCACGGCCGCCGTCCGTCGTTGTCAACGTGCGCGGGGGAGCGCCGGGCTAGGCGCTCGCTTCCTCATCGTTCGCCGAGACCGCGACCGAGGCGGTTTGCCGGGTCTGGCTCGGCAGTGGGCGCGGCCCGGCGGTGCTTCCCGCTACCGTGCGTGACAGGCGGCGGTCTGCCTCGTCCGTCGTCTGGAGGACGGACTGGATGTGCGCCGACTCCTGCGCCATCGCCTCGATGCTCTGGCGGAGCGCCTGCACCGAGCGACCGATCTCGCTCGGGTCGGTCATGCCGCTTGTGGCCAGCTCGGACATCACTTCTTCGCGGTTCTGGAGGTACTCCTTGACCGCGGCGAAGCTCTCCGAGCGCATCGAGTCGAGCATCCGCATCATGACCTTGCGCTGGTCCGCGAGGTTGAGCTCGAGGTTCTCCACGTCTTCATCGAAGCGCGCGAGCGCGACTTCGACCGCGTCGCGCTGATCTTCGCCGTACTGCGAGAACGGCGTGCGCTGCTGGTCGATCTGCTGGCGCGTCTCGGCGATCCGCTTGCGCTGCTGCAGGACGTACTCGGAGAACGAGCGCGTCACAAAGTCGCTGCCGGACTCGCGCATGCGTCGCTCCAGCGACTCGAGGTTCGACTCTTCGCTGTCCGCGTACTCGTTGAGCGGGCGCAGCCGCTGCTCGAGGTTGAGCAGGAGCTGCTGCATGGTCGCCGCCTGACGAGCGAGCAGCTCGTTGAGCGGCTGCAGTTCGTCCTGGAACTGCGCGCGCATCTGGTCGAGCAACTCGGCGTGCGTGCGGAACAGCTCGCCAACGCGCTGCAAGCGGCGCGAGGGCAGCATCGCCGGCGCGCCCATCTCGGTGGTCGCGGCCGCGCGTGTCACGGGCTGTTCCTCCTCGTACTGGTCGTACTGATCATCTTGTTCTCGCCTGTTTCCAAAACGCATCTGGGGAGACCTTCCCGCCGGAATGAGCCGGCTCTCAACTTCGGCGAATACCGGTCGCCGTCCCCGCCGCGCGTTCCAGGTGCGCGCGGCGAACACCATGGCCGGTGTCAACAGCAACATCGCGAGTGCGACGGCAGGGACGACCGGCGCGTCGAGCCGCCCGAAGGGCGACCCGGACGACTCAATGAAGGGGGGCTCCGCAGCGGGCGCGATCGCCGCTGCAGGCGCGGCCACGAGAGCTTCGGCCGGCGCCGTCTGCAGGAGCTCGACCGGGATCACGTTGATCAGCCGCGTCGCCGCGACTCGCTGTTCCAGGCGTTCGTTGACGGCGTACGGCGGCGTGGTTCCGCCGTATGCCGCGTAGACCGTGCGCGAGAGCTCCTGGATCGCCCGCGCGGCGGCGGGGTAGTCGGACTCGTGCTGCGTCATCGCGACCAGCACGTAGTCGCCAGCCGGCGCATAGACCACGCCGACGTCGTGGAGCACGGTGTCGAGGGTGCCGGTCTTGTGGGCGATCACCGTGCCGTCCGGCAGGCCCACGGGGATGAGGTCGGTGACCCCCTGCTGCTTGAGCAGGTCCATCATGGCTTCGCTGCTGGCGGCGTCCACCACGGTCCCGCGGTAGAGATTCGTGACCAGCTGTGCGATGTCCGACGGTGTCGAGACGAACGCCGTTTCACTGAGCTCGGTGTGCTGCATGCCCAGGCGCGCGGGCTCGGCGGCGACCTCCGCATAGCCGAGGCGCTCGCGCAAGGCGGCGGCCGAGGCATTGTCCGAGAGCCGGATCATGCGGCCCAGTGCTTCGGTGCGCCCGATGGTGATCGTCTCCGTGAGCTGGAAGCTCGGCGGGTCATCGATCGCGTGTCGCGGCTCGAGGTCGATCGGAGCCGAGAAGTCGAACGTCCCCTCCGCCGCCTGGCGGTAGGCTTCCGCGAGCACCACGAGCTTGTAGAGCGACGCCGTTCGGAACGTGTCGTCGGCGTTTACGTCGCACCGCGCGTCGGTCGCGAGGTCAATCACCACGATCCCCATCTTCACCCTGGAGCCCGCGGCCTCATCTGAGACGCGGGCGCACAGGTCGGCGAACGTATCGTCCGCGTGCGCGGTCGCGGGAGCGCCGAACATCACCGCCAGTACGGCGATGACGATCGCAAGTGCCCACCGGCCCGGATTCCACACGTGCGAGCTCCATCGCCCGTCACCTGTCACCTGACCGACCCGCAATAACTGGTCCGGCACAGGAGAATCATGCGTAGTAGGACTGGAACGGGTCAACTAGGGTTTCCCCCCACCAAGATGCTGCGGAGTCATTCTGATGATCCGGGGCAACCCTCCTGAGAACGGCGCCCCGTCCTCAGGTTGACCCGCGCACGGGCGCGCCAGATAGTGCTCACGCTGTTGACCATACTCGGTGACGGCCGGCGCGCCCGAGAGTGGCCAGCCTAGCGTCGTGACGCTCCGACCGCATGCGGCGGAGCGCTGAGTTTGTCTACGCCATGGTCGAGCGGCCGAACACCGCCGGCAGGAAGAAGGTCCCAATGGATTGGAGCGATAGCGCAACCCAGGCGACGTTCCGGGCGGAAGTCCGCGAATTCCTCCGGGTTCGACTGCCGGACCCGTACCGCACCGCGGCGGATGGTGAGGAGGCGAGCGGCTGGCAGGCGGACCGCAAGTCCGCAGATCCGGCCCGTCGGCAAACGGCGATCGAGTGGGCGAACGCGCTCGCCGAGAAGGGATGGGTCGCCCCCCACTGGCCGACGGAGTTCGGTGGTGCCGGCCTGTCGGTGATCGAGCAGTTCATCTTCAATCAGGAGATGGCCACCGCGGAGGCGCCCGCCGTCGGCGGCATGGGTGTCTCTTTGATCGGGCCGACGCTGATCGTCCACGGTTCGGACGAGCAGAAGCAGGAGCATCTCCCGAAGATCCTCTCCGGCGAGGTTGCGTGGGCACAGGGCTACTCCGAGCCCGGCGCCGGCTCGGACCTCGCGTCGCTCCAGACGCGCGCGGTCCGTGATGGCGACGACTACGTGATCAACGGTCAGAAGATCTGGACCTCAGGCGCGCAGTTCGCGGACTGGTTGTTCGCGCTCGTGCGCACCGATCCGGAGGCGCCCAAGCACCGTGGCATCTCCTTCGTCATGATGGACATCAAGACCCCGGGTCTCACCGTGCGGCCGCTCACAGACATGGGGTGGCAACAGCCGTTCAACGAGACCTTCTTCGAAGACGTGCGTGTGCCTGTGCGGAACCGCGTCGGTGAGGAGAACCGCGGCTGGTACGTCGGGATGACGCTGCTCGACTTCGAGCGGTCGGGCATCGCCGGCGCTACGCAGTACGCACGCGAGATCACGACGCTGGTCGACTTCGTGCACACGGACGCGGGCAAGGGCTTCGCCCGTCCGGACTTCGCGACCACGCGCCTCGCGCTGGCCGACCGGCGGATCGAGACCGAAGTGCTGTTCAACTTCGCGTTCCGCATCGTGTCGTTGCAGAACCGTGGGATGGTGCCGAACTACGAGGCATCCGCGAACAAGCTCTTCGGCTCGGAGCTGCATCAGCGCCTCGCGCTCACCGGGGCGCGCGCGTTCGGGCTGTACGGGAACATCTGGGATCGCGCGACGCCGCGCGCGCCGCTCGAGGCGCGCTTTACGCGCGACTACGTCCGCTCGGTGCCACACACGATCTTCTCGGGGTCGTCCGAGATTCAGCGCAACGTGATTGCCACGCGCGGCCTCGGCCTGCCGCGCGGCTAGCGGCTGGACGCGACGCGAGCCAGTCGATATAACACGGCCGCCCCGACGCACGTGGGCACCTAGAGAGGGACAGGACATGGATCTCGGTCTGAGCGAAACGCAGGAACTCCTGAAGAACGCGGCCCGCGACTTCCTCGAGAACGAATGCCCGGAGGCGCTCGTGCGCGAGATGGAGGAGGACGAGAAGGGCTACTCCCCGCAGCTCTGGCAGAAGATGGCAGAACAGGGCTGGCAGGGTCTGCTCATCCCCGAGGAGCTCGGCGGCGCGGGGTTCGACTTTCTGGATCTCTGCGTGCTGCTCGAAGAGTTCGGCCGCGCGCTCGTCCCGGGGCCGTTCATGTCCACGGTGCTCGGTGGCGCGGTGCCGCTGATGACTGCCGGTTCCGACGCCCAGAAGGCAGAGTTCCTCCCGAAGATCGCCTCCGGCGACCTGATCTTCACGCTCGCGTTGACGGAACCCTCCGCGCGCTTCGACGAGCAGGGCGTGCAGTGCCAGGCGACCGTGAGCGGCAACGACGTCACCTTCACCGGCACGAAGTTGTTCGTCTCCGACGCCAACGTGGCCGACTACATGATCGTCGCCGGGCGTTCCGCCGCCGGCATCACGCTCGGCATCGTGCCCACGGACCAGGCCGGCGTTGAAGTCACGTCGCTGCTGACGATCGCCCGCGACAAGCAGGCCGAGGTCAAGCTGAACAACGCGAAGGGCCAGCTGCTCGGCGCGAACGGGCAGGGCTGGGCGCTGCTCGCGCCGGTGATCCAGCGCTACACCGTCGCCGAGTGCGCGTACCTCGTGGGGCTCTCGCAGATGGACTTCGAGATCTCGGTCGACTACGCCAAGGAGCGCGTCCAGTTCGGGCGCCCCATCGGATCGTTCCAGGCGATCCAGCACAAGTGCGCGGACATGGTCACCGACGTCGACGGTTCGCGCTTCATCATGTACAAGGCCGCGTGGTCGCTGGCCACCGATCAGCCCGCCGACGAGGCCCAGCTCGCGGTGAACATGGCGAAGGCGTGGACGTCCGAGGCCACGCGTCGCGTCGTCGCACACGGTCAGCAGATCCACGGCGGGATCGGCTTCACGAAGGACTACAAGATCCAGCTGTACTTCCGCCGGCAGAAGCGAGCCGAGCTGGCCTTCGGCGATGCCGACTACCACCGCGAGCTCGTGGCGCAGCAGCTCGGCATCTAACGCCCGCCACGCCGCACAGCGCGAAGGGCCGCCCATCGGGCGGCCCTTTTCCATGCGGTCATGCGCCCGCGGTGCGCCGTCATCGTCGCTGCTACGTCAAGCGCGCGCACGACTGCCCACGCGGGCGATGAGCGCGTTGCGGGCGTTGTTCGCCATCGGGTGCAGCTGCCAGCCCTCAGCCACCGCTGCCTGGAGCGAGAGGTCCAGGTACGCGAGCGCGGCAGCCTCGAGGTCCGCTTCGGCCAGCGTCCGCACGCGCTCCAGTTCGGGCCGGCGTCGCACCTTGTCCGGTTCGACCTTGTCCGCGACGAACATGGCCCACGCCTCCGGCGAGTAGTCGGGGTGGCCGGTGGTATGCCAGCGGATCGCGAACAGCACATCGGGATCGGCGATGGCGAAGCGCTCGGCGAGTTCGAGCGCGGCCAGTGGCCCGTGCAGCAGCACGGGCTCGCGGCGCTCGACCGGATCGATCGGGAGCCCCCGCCGCTCCGCGCGGGCGAGCAGCTCCGCGGGAGGGACTGCCCGCAGCAGGTCATGCCCGCGCGCGGCCAGCCGCACAGTGGCGACCGCCAGGCCGTGCCGTGCCGCCAGCGCCGCGCCAAGCGCGACGACGCGATCGATGTGCGCGAGCAGTCTCCGGGGCAGCTCGTCCGCGGTGCTTGCGCGGATCTGCTCCTCATCCATGCGCGCATCCCGCCGATCCCGCGATCCCGTCGGCACTGCTTCCGTCCATAACCTGTCAGGGTGATCACCGATGTGTGCGCCGACACTGCGTGCATACGGTATGTCACGAGACCGAGATGGCTGATAGGCGGGTCATGGCAACGAGGCCTCACACACTTCACCTCGCGGCGCAGCGCATCCGCCGGCCGGGCGCCGCCTCCTGGGCGCTGGCGCTGCTCGAAGCCGTGGCGCTGAGCGTTGCCCTGATCGCCGCATCCCGCGCGGGCGAGCGGGCGGTCCTGTTGTCGGCCGTGCTGTTCCTGCACGCATGGCTCGCGCTTGCCGCCGCGGTGATCCTGCAGCGAATGCGTTCCATGCGTCGCGTCTTGCGCGATGAGATGGCACGTCTCCTGAGTGACTACGCCGCGCTCCGGCGGCAAACGGCAGCCGTGGCGCATGACATGCGCGCGCCCCTGGTGACCGTGAACTCCTACCTCGAATTGCTCGCCGCCGGCGAGTTCGGCCCGCTGCCGGCGGCTGCGAAGGCCGCCGCCGAGCGGGCGACGCGTGCGTCCACACGATCGCGCATGCTCGTAGATGCCACGCTCGCCGCCAGCCTCGGCGAGCGCTCCGAGGCGCGCGCACCGGCCGTGTTGGTCGACCTCAACTCCGTGCTCAGGGACGTGATCCTCTCGCTGGGCGCCGACATCACCCGCAGCCACGCGCTGGTATCGGTCGGGTCACTGCCCCCGGTCCGCGGCAGCGAAGCGGCGTACTACCGCATCTTCGAGAATCTCGTTCAGAACGGGCTGCGCTACACGAAGTCCGGCACCGCACCGCGCGTGCAGATCGTCGGGAGCGAACGCGCGTACGGCGTCGACATCGCCGTGCGCGACGAGGGTCGCGGGATCCGGGAGGACGAGCGCGAGCGAGTCTTCCTGGAGCGCGTGCGCGGCTCGAACGCGGCCGGCCAGGGCTCCGGCCTCGGGCTGGCGACGGTGCGCGACCTCGTCACGAGCCTCGGAGGCTCGGTCTGGATCGACCCTGACCTCGCCGACGGCACCTGCGTTCGCGTGCGCTTTCCGCTCGCGATCGGCGCCTCGACGCCGGCGCGCTGACCGCCTACGGCGCGCCTCGCAATGCATACCGCGAGCGCGCGGGTGCGCCCCGTCTGCTCCGGATCGCCGCTGCCCCGGGCGCTAGACGCGCATACGCCGCAGGCGCTCGATGCGCTGCTCAATCGGCGGGTGTGTGGCGAACAGCCCCGCGGCCTGGCGTCCGCTGAACGGGTTCACGATAAAGAGGTGCGCGGTCGCTTCCGGCACCTGCATCGGCACGCGTCGCGCGCCGCTTTCGAGCTTCGCGAGCGCCGATGCGAGCGCGTCCGGATCCTGCACGATGCGCGCGCCGTCGCTGTCTGCCTGGTACTCCCGCGAGCGGCTGATCCCGAGCTGGATGAGCGTCGCCGCGATCGGCGCGATCAGCGCCGCGACCAGTCCGGTCGCGCCATCGCGTCGCCCACCAAACCACAGCGACATCCACGCGACCATCGAGATCGCGGACGCGATCGTCGCCACGATCGACGACGTCAGGATGTCGCGGTTCTTCACATGCGCCATTTCGTGGCCCAGCACGCCCCGCAGCTCACGCGGCGTCAGCAGCGCGCGAATCCCGGAGGTCACGGCCACAGCCGCGTGACTGGGGCCACGTCCGGTGGCGAACGCATTCGGCTGGGGCGAATCGATCGAGTAGACGCGCGGCATCGGCATGCCGGCGTCCGCGGCCACCTGCTCGATCAGGCGGAACAACTCGGGATCCTCGGAGCGCTCGATCTCGCGGGCGTGCGCGGTGCGGAGCACGATATCGGCGGAGAACCAGTACGAAGCGAAGTTCATCACGGCCGCGATCACGGCAAACGCGATCACGCCGCTGGTTCCGCCGATCGCCCCTCCGATCGCGATCAACAAGCCGCTGATCGCGGCGAGCAGGACGACGGTCTTCAGATTCTGCATCGGGGATTCACACTCTTCGAACGGTGGTGCGCGCGGTTGCGGTACGGAACTCATTATATCGGTGACGACCGGTCGAGCGCAGGTCGGCGCGCACGTCGCCATACGACGGGCAGCGGGCGACCTCAATCAGACGTGCCGCATGCCGGCGTCGCTGCGCATTCGCGTCCATGTCGCCGGCGTGCCGGCTCGCGCTACGCTGAGCGCCGACCCACCGACCCATCGCATGCGGCCGCTCATGCGAAGGAGGAACGAACGATGACCGGCGATCGCCTCACCCGTGATCTCGATGACGCCATGCTGGGCGGGGTGCTGGCGGGCGCGGCGCGCCGCTGGGATCTCGACGCGACGCTGCTGCGCCTGCTCGCCCTGATCGCGATCATCCCCACGGGCGGCCTCGCGATCGTGCTCTATCTCGCGGCGTGGATGCTCGTGCCGCGGCCCGATCAGCTGGACGAGGCGGGCGCTTCCGCGCCCGCTGCGCCGCGCCCGCTGCGCGAGCGCCTGCGTCCCGGCGAGGTCGCCACCGCTGCCCGGGAGGCGGGCGACGCCGCCCGCCGCGCTGCGGACCGCATCAGCGACGCCGCTCGCCTCGCCTCCGAGGCGGCGCGCACCGCCGCGGACGCCGCGCGCACCGCCGCGGACGCCGCTCGCACCGTGGCCGAGGAGCTCTCCGACATCGCGCATCAGCCGGCGCGGCGCGCGGACGCTCCGGCGCCCGCCGACACCACCACCGCCGGCGCCGGAGGCGGCGCCGACGCGCAGCCGGAGCAGCCGTCCGCCGCGCCCGCGGGCGACGACGCCGACCGACCGTCGTGACCGCGGACCGCCTCCGCGATCTGATCGCTGCCGACGAGATCGCGTACTGGCGGACGCTCGGCATCACTGTGCTCGACGCGGAGTCGGGGCACGTCCGGCTTCGGCTCGAGATGCGACCGGAGCTCGGCACGCGCCGCGCCGACGTCATGCACGGCGGCGCGATCGCGTCGCTGATCGACGCGGCCGCCGGCGCCGCCACGGCGACCACCCGCCGCGAGGACGACGAGACGTGGTCCGGCCAGGCCACCACCGACCTCAACGTCACGTTTGTGAGCGCGGCGACCGGTCCCGTGATCGCCGAAGCGCGCGTGCTGCGCGGCGGACGGGTGCTCGCGTTCGTGGCAGTCGAGGTCAGAGACGAGGCCGACACGCTGGTCGCGGTCGGTCGCGCGACCTACACGATCATTCGTAGCTGACCGCGAACGCTCGCGCGGCCGACGCGTTCCCGCGAGGCGCATGCCCCTCGCGGGACGGCATGACGCCGCAGCGGACGGGCGGGCACACGGCAGGGATGGCGGTCACGGGTGGTATTCGCGTGCTTCTCATGCCGACCCGATCACCGCCTCGACCTCGATCTCGATGCGGTGGCGCGGGTCGATCAGGCCGGCGACGCGCACCATCGTCATCGCCGGGCGCACTGCACCGAAGTGCTCGCGCACCACGGGGACCATCAGGTCCCAGTCCGCCAGGTCGATCACGAAGCACCGTGCGGAGACGACGTCCGCGAGCGAGGCGCCGGCTTCGTCGAGGGCGCGCGCGATCGTTGCGAGCGCCAGCCGCGCCTGCGCGTCGGGTGCCGGCGGGATCGCGCCGTCCGGGTGCGTGCCCGTCGTGCCGCTCACCCATACGCGATCGCCGATCCTTCCGGCCTGGCGGAAGGACGAGTAGCCGATGCGCTCCTCCCACGGACCGCCGGAGCTGACGCGCGTACGGGGCGCCACGGAGCCGGCTACTCGTCGTCGTCGAACAGCGACGACTGCATGAGTCCGGCGCCGGTCGGCGCTTCGAGCCCGAGGTGTCCGTAGCCGAGGCGCGTGAGGATGCGCCCGCGGGGCGTGCGCTGGAGAAAGCCGATCTTGAGCAGGTATGGCTCGTAGACGTCCATGATCGTGTCGGACTCATCCGAGATTGCGGCGGCGAGCGTCTCGAGGCCGACGGGGCCGCCACCGAAGCGCTCGGCGAGCGCGGTCATCAGTTCGCGGTCCATCTGGTCCAGTCCGAGCCCGTCGATCTGCAGCTGGGCGAGTGCGTCCGACGCGACTGCGCTGGTGATCACGCCGTCGGCCCGCACGTCGGCGTAGTCGCGCACGCGGCGGAGCAGGCGGTTCGCCACGCGCGCCGTTCCGCGCGAGCGTCGCGCGATCTCGCCGACGCCGCCCTCGTCGATGCGGCAGTGGAGCACGACAGCGGACCGACGCACGATCTGCGCGAGGGCCGCTTCGTCGTAGAACTCCAGCCGGTAGGACGCACCGAAGCGGTCGCGCAGCGGCTGTGAGACGAGCGCGAAGCGCGTCGTCGCACCGATCAGCGTGAAGCGATGCAGTTTGAGGCGCACGTCCCGGGACTTGGGGCCTTTGCCGAGGATGATATCGACGGAGAAGTCCTCCATCGCCGGATAGAGCACCTCCTCGACCGCGAGCGAGAGCCGGTGGATCTCGTCGATGAAGAGGATGTCGCCGGGCTGGAGGCTGGTGAGCAGCGAGGCGAGATCGCCCGCGCGTTCGATCGCCGGGCCGGAGGTGATGCGGATCGAGACGCCCATTTCGGCGGCGACGATCATCGCGAGTGTCGTCTTGCCCAGTCCGGGCGGGCCGTGGAAGAGGAGATGGTCGAGCGGCTCCTCGCGCATGCGCGCCGCCTCGATGCCGATGAGCAGGCTCTCCTTGATGCGCTCCTGGCCGAAGTACTGCTCCAGGCGCCGAGGACGAAGCGTCGACTCGACGCCGGCATCGTCGTCGGTGAGGGCTGGCGTCAGTGGTCCGGCACGTTCGGACATCGGGCCCTCCTGCGTACGCCACTATACAGAACTGGTGTTCGGCAGGCGAACACCAGCTCGCCGGTATCATGCCGCCGACACGTGTCTCGGCGAGGGAGGGGCTGATGGCGACGGTGACGGCGGACTACCGCGAGCGCGCACGAATCGTGTTCGAGGCGCGCGGCAGGCACTTCACGAACATCCGCACGCCCGCGGCGGACGAGGGACCGGTGGGCTACACCTCGACCGAACTCCTGCTGATCGCGGTCGGCAACTGCACGCTCGGCGCGCTGCTGAACCACGCACTGCTGCGCGACGCTGAGGTGCTCCATGCGTCCGCCGTGCTCGAGGCCGCGATCATCCCGAACCCTGCGCGCATCGACCGCATCGACGTGGCGATTCGTCTCGAGGTCGTCGACCCCGCGCTGCTCGAGCAGCACGAGGCAATCGAGATCGCGTCGTGCGAGTGCCCGCTGTGCAACACGCTCGGCGAAAAGGTGCACACGCGCGTCGACCTGAGCTGCCCAGCCGTCTCGCGATGACCCGGAGCCGCGCGCCGGTTGCGCTCGCGCGGAGCCCGCGCGCCGGGGGCGACACGGGCCCCGCGCTCCCCCGTCGCGCGGCGGATGCCTGGACGACAGTCGCGGTGCGGGCGCAGCTTAGAACGTATGTGCTCATAAGGACACTGCGTATACGGGACGCGCCGGGATGACGGCGGACGCGGGGCGCGAGCCGCGCCTCGTGCTCCGGGACATGACCGACGAGGATCTTTCGGCCGTGCGCCGCGTGGAAAGCGCTGCGTATCCCGACGCGTGGTCCCGGCGCACCTTTGAGCACGAGCTCCGCAACGCGTTCGCGCGCTATCTCGTCGCGATCGAGGAGGGCGGGGACGGCTCGGGCGCGCAGACGGCGCAGCGACGCGGCTGGCGGCGCTGGCTACTCGGACGTGGCGGTCCGCCGCTCGTCGGCTTCGTCGGCGTGTGGTTCATGGAGGATCAGCTGCACATCGCGACGATCGCCGTCGACCCCGGGCGGCAGGGCGAGGGGCTCGGCGCACGGCTGCTGCTCGAGTGTTTCGCGCTCGCGTACGAGGCGGAGCTGGCGACGATTGCGCTCGAGGTCCGCGAGTCGAACGCGCGCGCTCGAGCGCTGTACGAGCGCTTCGGTCTCACGGTCGCCGGGCGGCTCAAGGGCTACTACACCGACGACGGCGAGGACGCCATGGTGATGACGTCGTCCGGGCTTGCCGAGCCGTCGACGCGCGCCCGCGTCGCGACGTTGCGCCGGCAGCACCGTGCCCGCTACCCGTGGATGTGGGCGGACCTCTGACGGCGCCGCGGGGCCGGCGATCAGCCGCCCGCCGCAAGCCGAGACTCGTCTGCGCGAGCGCCGGTGCCGCGCGGACGGTCGCGTACGCGGCCGAGGAAGAGCGCGATGCCGAGCACCGGGAAGAGGGCGCACAGCGCGAACACGGTCCCGTACGACGTGGCGCCGGCGACGACGCCGAGGAGCACGCTCCCGATCACGGAGCCGACGTCCCAGGCCATGGTGTAGGTCGCCATCGCAGAACCGAGCGCGCCGCGCGGCGTGCGATCGACGATCAGCGCGACGATGCTGGTCTGTGTGCCGGCGATGCCGAGCCCGTACAGGGCCGCGGCGGCGAGCAGCGTGGACTGCCGGTGCGCGCTCGCGAGCACGATCCCACCGAGCACCGCGACCGCGAGCGCGGGCACGACTACGCGCGTGCGTCCGAGCCGGTCCGAGAGCCAACCCGACGATGAGCGCGCGGTGAGCTGCGCCAGCGCGAGCGCCGTGTAGAAGAAGCCCACGTTGCCGAGCGAGCGTTCATCGGCGAAGAGCGGGAGGAAGGTCGTGACCGCGCCGAACGGCGTAGTCACCGTGAGGAAGACCGCCGCCGGGAGCAGCGCCGTCGTGGAGATCCAGCGGCGCGCGCGCAGCGGCACGCGCGGCGCGGCGGGGGCGGCCTCCGGCGGATCGGGGTCGCCCACGAGCGCGCCGAAGAGCAGCGCCATGCCGGCGGCGCCGGCCGCGATCATGAACGCGGCCGTGAACGAAGCCGTGCTGATCAGCCAGATCGCCAGGGCGGCGCTGTACAGGCCGGCGACCGTATTCGACGTCTGATAGACCCCGACGCCGAACCCACGGCGGTCGGGCGGGAGCAGACCGGTGACGATCGCCAGCAGTGCCGTCGTGAAGAGCCCCATCGCGATGCCGTGCACGGCGCGCAATGGGAGCGCCCACCAGGGGCCGAGGTCGAACGCGTAGCCGGCGAACGCGACCACGGTCGCTGCTGCGCCGATGCGCAACCACCGCTGGCGGTTGCCCGCGTCCACCCACACGCCGACCAGCGGCCGGGTGACCATCCCGGCGATGCCCAGCATGCCGACGACGAGACCGACGACCCAGTCCGGCTCGTGTTCGAGCACCTTCGGGATCTGGACGAGCGACATGTAGTACGACACGAAGTACGCGTGCACGGCCACGATTGCGAGCAGGTACGGGCGCGTGAACAGCTCCACGGGCGGGGTACCGGCGCGAGCGCCGGCCTCGTCGCGCGCGGTCACGCGGTGTGGCGGCGAGGGGAACGGTCGCCGAGGACGCCGGCCTCAGCGGTCGCGTTCATCCGGCGCGCGGCGCCTTCTTGCGCGACAGCGTGACGATCAGCTCGGCCGCCAGCGCATCGCTCACCTTCCCCGAGTTCACGACGAGGTGGTAGAGGTACGGCGACCGGTAGTCGATCGCGAAGTACTTGTGGTGCCACGCTTCCCGTTGCGTGTCCGAGTCGCGGACACGCTCGCCCGCCGCGGCGGCCGTCATCTGGTCGCGCTCGGCGACGCGGCGAATGCGCTCATCCTGGTCGCACGCGACGCGCACGTGTACCGCGTGCGGGTGCTCCGCAAGCAGGGCCTGTGCGCCGCGTCCGACGATGACCACCGACCCGCGCTCCGCGAGCTCGAGGATCACCGAGCGCAGGGTGTCGATGTACTGGCGGTCGTCGGGTCGCATGTCCGCGACGGCGGTTTCGCCGTAGGTACGCCCGAGCACGGCTTCGAGCGCGCCGGGCGACATCATCGGGTCGACGTTCGTCATGCCCGCGCGCTCTACGAATGCGCGCAGCAGGCGCGTGAGCCGGCTGCCCAGCCCGCTGGTGCGCTCGTCGAAGGCGGCGACCTGATCCTCGGGCCAGCCGAGCGCGGCCGCGGCCTCTGTCATCAACTCGCGGTCGGCGAGCGCATAGTCGAGCTCCCGCGCCACGCGCACGGCGATGGTGCCCATCGAGCCGAGGTGACCGGTCAGTGTGACGATCGACATTCGGTCCGCCTGTCCCGCACGCGCCTCCGCCCGAGCGTCGCCCAGTGATACACGATCCGTGGACGGCGCGTGTGCGTGCGCACGCAGACACAAGCGGGCGTGAAAACGCCCCGCACGGCGGGGCGTTGACGGCGCGCCGGCAGGCACGCGGCGCCTACTCGTCGCCCTCGTCGTCCGTGGCGTCCGGGTCGAAGACGTAGACGATGTAGCGGCCGTCGCGTTCGGCGAGCAGCACGAGCCGCCCGTCGGATTCCTGCTCGCGGATCCACTGCGGCATCGTGGCGCCGTGGCCGCGGACCAGGAACGTGTCGCGTTGAAGCACGAAGCGGCGACCGTCGACATGGACGAAGAACGGCGGCGTGCCGGGCCGCTCGTTCAGGTCGAGCACGAAGGCGTCGACGTCGCCCGTCCCGAGCAACTCGAAGTCGTCATAGGTCGCGATCAGCGTCTGCGATCGCTCGTCGACGGACGGCTCGGGGTTCGCCTGCACCATCTGCGGTCCTCCGCTCAGACTGGGCGCATGATAGGAGCGCCGCCGCTCGCGGGCCAATGGTGATCAGGGCGGGGCATCGCTTGTGGGGTGCCGCAGATCGGGCCATGCGAGTACCGCGATCGTCGTCACGATCGCAGCCGAGGTCACGCACCAATCGCAGATCGCGTCGATCACGAAGAACTCGAGGTACGTGAGGTACCCCGAATACAGCGCGCCGGCGAAGGCGAGCGCGAACGTCCATGTGCCCAGCAGGCGGGGCGTGCCCGGCCCCAGCACCGTCAGCCCCGCGCGACGCGCGAGGCCGAGGCCGAGCAGCGCGATGTACATCGCCAGGCCGAGCGCCGCCACCGGGACCCCGGCGACGCGGGCGTACTGCGAGTCCTGCACCCGCCGGCAGTCGCCGACGCCGGTGCAGAACGCCTCCGCGTTCGCGTCGAACGCCACGAACGTGAGGTAGGCCGCGATCGCGACGCCCACGGCCGAAAGCGCAGTCAACGCGTCGACGCGCCGCGACCGCACGCCCCGCTAGCTCCCCGCCCCCGACGCCGCCAGCGCCTGCTGGATCGCCTGGCGGAAGACCTCGATGCTCTGGCTCGCCGTCAGCAACTTCCCGTTGATCAGGAAAGACGGCGTCTGCGCGATCCCCGCGCTCGCCGCCTCCTGCGTGGCGGCATCGACCACTGCGCGCTTGCCGCCGGAGTCGAGACAGCGATTGAAGGTGTCCACGTCGAAGTCCGCGTATGCGTCCCGCAGTTCCCGGGCAAAGTCCTTCAGGTTGCCGTTGGAGAACGCGCCGCTGTTCTCCCGGCCCTGCCGCAGGAAGAGCAGATCGTGATAGTCCCAGAAGCGCCCCTGGTCGGCCGCGCACTCCGCCGCTTCCCCGGCGCGGCCGGACTCCGGGCCGAGAAACGCGAGGTGGTGGTAGGTCAACTGCACCGTGCCGGCGTCGATGAACTCCTGTGCGAGCAGCGGCTCGACATCGTGCGAGAACGCTCGGCAGAACGGGCACTGGAAGTCGGCGAACTCGATGACCTTGACGGGCGCGCTTGCGCTGCCCCAGCTCTTGCCGTCGACCGCCGCGCGGGCGATGGGCACGTACGGGTCGTCGCTCACGCTCGAGCCGGGCCGGTTGAGCACCACGAGCACCACGACCACGGCGACCGCGCCGAGGATCGACCCCACGACCGAGAAGCCGCCCCATGAGTCGAGCGTGCGTCGCCAGCCGGGGCGCGCGTTCGCTCGTCCCGCGCCACCGCCGGCCGCTCGCGTCTCCCCGGCAGGCCGCTCCGCTCGCTCGCGCCGCCGGCTGCCGCGTCGTCGGTTTCCACTCACGAAGTCGGTCCTCTCCTGCGGCCCGGAGCGTGCGCACGCACCTGCACTGCATCGATGATCGAATGAGCGGCTGCGGCGAACAACGGACGTTCGTCCTGCCGATCCGAGGCCGTGTCAGCGCACGCCGGGCTCGGGGGAGCGGTTGCGGTTCGTCTCCACGAAGCGCCGGAGCTCGCCGTTGTCCGCCCGCTCGAGCGAGAGCAGCTGTCCCCAGGACGCCGCGGCGACCGCCATCGAGTTCCCCGGGCGCGGCGACAGGATGACGTCACGGCTGAAGTCGTCGGCGACGGCGCGCAGCGTCCCGAGGTCGTCGTCCGTGACGAGCGACGGGTTGTAGCTGAGCCAGATCACTCCGTGCTCGAGCGCGTGCACGGCGAGGCCGTCGGAGACGGGTTCCTCGTAGACGCCGGCCGCCTGCCAGCGCGGGAAGTGCGGTCCGCCCACGGGCGGACGCCCGGCGACGATCTCCATCTGCTCGAGCGAGTTGATGTGCGTCGCCGGGCCGATCGGGATCGCTTCGCCGAGCAGTGCGTCGCTCGAGGTCGAGTCCGGCAGGCTCACCCAGACCACGGCGCCCATGATCACGACTGCCGCAACGATCACGCCGATCACGGTGAAGCCGCCCCACGACTCGACGGTGGCGCGCCAGCCCGACCGTCGCGTGGGGCGTGCGGACGCGACCGGCGGCGCGGTCTCCGTGTTTGGTCGTCGTCTTCCCTGCTGAGCCATCGTTCGCTCCTCGCCCGCCGGGGGTGGGACCTCCATCATCCCGGCGCGCCGGGCCCGGTGGCAAACCGTGCGCGGATCGACGGCGCCCCGGTTGCCCGGAACGCAGGGTTGTGGGAGCCGGGCGCGGCACCTAGCATCGGGCCCGATCGGTTGGCGGGGTGAACCGGGATGTGCCGAATGATGCCCCGCCGTGCCCTCCGCGCCTTGCCGCCGCTGTTCGTATTCCTGCTCGCCCTGGCGCTGCTCAATACCGCGCCCGCGTCCGCCGCGGGCGCGCCGCCGTCGCCTCGCCCCCAGCCGCCGGTCGCTGCCGCGGACGCAGCGCCGGCGCCGATCGTGATCACCGGGGTGCTCGCGCTCCGCGATCAACCGTTGACGCCGGGGACCCGCGCGATCGTCCAGGCCGACGGATCGTGCCTCCGCCTTCGCGATGGAGCGGGCACGAACGCGACCGTCCTCACCTGCCTCGCCGAAGGCACGTCGGTGCTCGTCATGCCGTCCGTAGAGGCCGACGACAACTACCGCTGGCAGTTCGTGCTCGCGGGCAGCCTGCTCGGCTGGGTCGCCGACGAGTTCCTGATCGCCGAGGGCGAGCGCGCGGCGTGCGGGGCGCCGAACGCCGCGACCGCCGCGGTCCGTCCCGGCATCAGCGGCGAACTCCCGGCGACCGGCGTCGGTGCGGTGCTCTGGGGAGGCGGCACGACGAACGGCGTGGTGACGCAGGCGCTGCTGCGCGGCTGCCACGCGAACTCGATCTGGGCGCAGCGCGAAGCCACCGGCGCGCTGGTTGGTTACCTCACGCGCGTGCCGTCCTGGGTGAACCGAGACTGGCAGGCGCAGTACGGCGGCGGCATCCCGCCCGGCACGATCCTGTTCGTGGTCTGCGGCGAGCCGACGCAGGCGACCGTGCCGATCGTGCTCTCGTCTGCGGGCGCGCCCACGCTCCTGGGCGGCGCACCCGCGCCGAAGATCGCCGGGCTGTCCGGGGTCGTGATCGACGCCGCCTCGGGCGCCGTGCTCTACGAACACGACGCACACCTGCGACTCGCGCCCGCGAGCCTCACGAAGATGGCGACCGCCGTCGTCGCGATCGAGGGCGCCGACATCGGTCAGTGGGTGGTCAACGACAGCGTGGACTACCGGGCGATGCCCGGCAGCAGCGTCATGGGCCTGAGACCCGGCGACTGCTTCTCGCTCCGGGACCTGATCTACGGGCTCATGCTGCCGTCGGGGAACGATGCCGGACTGGCGATCGCTCGTTACGTCGCCGGACGCGACGACGACTTCGTGCGCGGGATGAACATGCTCGCCGCACGGCTCGGTCTGCAGGACACCGCCTTCATCGACCCGCACGGCCTGGGCGGGCAGGGACACTACTCGTCCGCCTATGACCTCGCGATGATCGCGCGCTACGGCATGACGTTGCCGTTGTTCGGGGAGGTCGTCTCCGCGAAGTCCTGGACGGCGCAGGGCTCGCGCCCGCTGGCACTGCGCACGCTGAACAAGTTCCTGACCAGTTACCCGGGTGCGGATGGCCTGAAGACGGGCTTCACCGAGGAGGCCGGGCGCACGCTCGCGGTGTCGGCGACCCGCGACGGTCATCGTCTGATCGCGGTGCTGCTGAACGATGCGGATCGCTTCCCCGACGCGCAGGGGCTGTTGGACTGGGCGTTTGAAAACTACCGCTGGCCATAGGGCGGCGGCCGCTCGCGCCGCCGTCCGCTTCGGGCCGGTGCGCGGCGAGAGCCGGCGGCTAGGCGCTCGCCGTCCACGTCACCACGGCGGTGAAGCCGAGGCGCCGCGGCAGCGCGACCATGCCGTCACCCGCGGCGAAGTGCGTGCGTAGCTGCTCGCCCAGCTGCACGTCCTTCGGCGAACCCTCCGCCACCCAGTACAGCCGGCGCGCCAGTGCGTGCGCCTCGTCGGCGGGGAGCGGCGCGCCGTCCCCGCGCGTGTCGAAGGTGCGCACGTCAAAGCGCCGGCCGCGCGCCGCAAGCACCGCGAGGAACTCGCGCAGCGCCGGCAGCGCGTGCAGCGGCTCGCCGTGCAGTGCGCTCCAGACGGGCTCGAAGGCGGTGCTCGGGGCGCGGTTGCCGAAGATCACCGCGCACGTCCGCCGCGTCTGCGCCTCGAGCGCGTCCAGGAACGCGCCGAGCTCGTCGATGTCGTAGAGCACATGCGCGACGAGGCTGACGTCGCCGCTCGGCGGCGCTACGCCGGCCGGCGCCGGCCATACGTGGTCGTGGACCGTGATGTTCGCCACGCCGTGCTCCGCGGCTGCTGCGGCGAGCATCTCGCGCATCGCCGGCGAGGGCTCGACCGCTGCGACCGCCTCGAAGCTCGCCGCCAGCGGCACGGCGAAACGGCCGCCGCCTGCGCCGACGTCCAGCAGTCGGTCGCCCGGGCGAGCGAGCGACGCGATGTGCGCGGTCTCCGCCGACTCGAGCGCGCCCGGGCGGAACTGCACGGCGCGTCGCGCGTAGAAGTCGGCGCGGCGCTCGTCCTCGCGCAGGCGCTCGATCTGTTCCCGGTTCGCGAGGATCAGCGCGCGCCACGCCGCGAGCGCCTCGCTCGCGGACGGCCGCAGCGCGTGCGGCGGCAGCGCGGCCACTAGACGATCACCAGGTTGTTGCGGTGCACGATCTCTTCCCCGTACTCGTAGCCGAGTATCCCGACGATCTGATCGGAGTGCTTGCCCAGGATGCGGGCCACCTCGCCGGACGCGTAATTCACCGTGCCGCGCGCGAGGGCCTGCCCATCGGCGGTGACGACCTGTACGACGTCACCGCGCCGGTACTCGCCCGTGCTCCCGGTCACGCCCGCCGGGAGCAGCGACTTCCCGCCCTGCATCAGCGCACGCGCGGCGCCCGCGTCCACTTCGATGCGGCCCCGCATCTGGAGTCCGGAGAGCAGGTAACGCAGCCGGCTCTCCAGGCGATCGCCGGTCGGCAGGAAGTGCGTGCCCACGGGCTCGCCTGCGGCCGCGCGCAGCACGACGTCCTCCGCGGCGCCGCGCGCGAGCACGACGTGCGTCCCGGACTGCGTGGCGATGCGCGCGGCCTGCACCTTGGTCAGCATGCCGCCGGTGCCCCGCGCACCCGGCGCGCCGCGCGCGGCGCGCTCGATCGCGGCATCCACGCGCTCGACGCGTTCGATCAGGCGCGCGTGCGGGTCACGCGCGGGGTCGGCCGTGTACAGCCCGTCGATGTCGGTCAGGATCAGCAGCAGGTCGGCGTCGATCAGGTTGGCGACCTGCGCCGAGAGGTTGTCGTTGTCGCCGATCGTGGACGTGGACAGCTCCTCCACGGAGACGACGTCGTTCTCGTTCACGATCGGCACGACGCCGATCTCGATCAGGCCCATGAGCGTGTTGCGCGCGTTGAGGTAGCGCAGCCGGTCGGCGATGTCGGCACGCGTCAGCAGCGCCTGCGCGATCACGATCTGTGCCTGGTCGAACATCGTGTCCCACAGCGCCATCAGGCGGCTCTGCCCGATCGCGGCCAGCACCTGGCGGCTGTGCACCCCGCGCGCCTTCAGCGCGCTGTTCGCCGCGGGTGTCCCCACGCGCTGGCGCCCCGCCGCGATCGCGCCCGAGCTGACGAGCACCACTTCCCCGCCGCGCTCAATCAGCGCCGCGATCTGATCGACCAGGCCGGCCATCGTGCGCGTGTCCAGCCGGTCGCTGCCGGCGGTCAGGACGTTCGATCCGACCTTCACGACCACGCGTCGATGCTGGATGTGCTGGGGTCTGAGTCGCTCGCCGGTCATCGCTCTCCACCGGTGCCCCGTAGCCTGAGGCCCCTTAGCATCGGTGTTCGGGGCCGGACGATCGAGACGAGCGAGATCACGAGGACTGCAGCGTGACACCCGTGCGCGCGGACACCGCAAGCGCGACCCCGGTGCGCGTGTGGCGGGCGCCCCACCGCGTCGCACTGCGCATCCTCGGTCGCGCGACGGTGAGCTTCGTCGAGGACCACGGGACGCACCTCTCCGCGGCGATCTCGTACTACGGGCTCTTCGCCCTTTTCCCCGTGACGCTGCTCGCCGCCTCCGTCTTCGGCATCGTGCTGCGCTCGAGCTCCGTGCGCGAGCGCGTGCTCCAGCAGCTCTTCACGCAGCTCCCACTGAACCCGGACAACACCGACACCGTGCGCGAGGCGCTCGCGAACGCGGCGACGCTGGGGCCGACGCTATCGGTCGTGTCGCTGGTGGGTGCGTTGTGGACGGCCGGCGCGCTCGCCGCTGCGATCCGCTCGGCGCTGAACGTGATCTTCAAATCGCAACGCGGCCGTCCGATGCTCCGCGGCAAGCTGCTCGATTACGTGCTGCTCCCGATTATCGGGCTGCCGTTCGTCGGTGGCCTCGTGCTCACCACGGCGTGGCGGCTCGCCCAGCTACGCGTCGAGGAGCTGCCCGTCGTCCTCGCGCGGACGTCCTGGTTGTGGGAGCTGGGCGCGTTCCTGATCCCGCTGGCCCTCTCGTTCGCTGCCTTCCTGCTGCTCTACTGGCAGATCCCGAACCGCGAGGTCCGCGTGCGCGATGCGTGGCCGGGTGCGCTGATCGCCGCCCTGCTGTTCGAAGGCCTGAAGGTGGGCTTCGCCTTCTACCTGGCGAACGTCGCCGCCTTCGATCTCGTCTACGGCCCGCTCTCGAGCGTGATCGTGCTGATGTTCTGGGTATACCTCACGGCGAACATCACGCTCTTCGGCGCGGAGATCGCGTCGGAGGTGCCGTACGTGCTGCGCGACCAGGGCCGCCAGGGGCGCGCGAATGGCGAAGACGTGGGCGATTGGCGACGATCGCTGTGGTCGTTCGCGCGCGGGCTCGTGCTCGCAGGCGACGATGACGGCCATCCGGTCGACGAGGACGGACAGCTCTCCCGCCCCGCGTCGCCCGACGCGGGGTCTCTCCCCCGGCCCGCGGCGGCCGGCCGGCGCGGCGCCGCCGCGCCGGGCGCCCGCCCGCCCGGCGAGGTTGAGCCCGCCGCCGCGGTTGACGTGCGCGCGCTGCGCGTGGTGCGGGGCGGCCACGTCGTGCTGCGCGACCTCTCGCTGCGCATCCCGCATGGGCGGGTCACCGGGCTGCTCGGGCCGAGCGGATGCGGCAAGACGACGCTCATGCGTGCGATCGTCGGCGTGCAGACCGTGGCCGCCGGCACGGTCGACGTGCTCGGCTTGCCCGCCGGCGCGGCGCCGCTGCGCCGCCGCGTCGGCTACCTCACGCAGGCGCCGTCGGTCTACCGCGACCTCACGGTGCGCGAGAACCTCGACTACTTCGCGCACGTGCTCGGCGTCGGGCGCGACGCGATCGACGCGACGCTCGACGCGGTCGGGCTCAGCGGCGAAGCGTTGCGCATCACCGGCCGCCTGTCCGGCGGGCAGCTCGCGCGCGTCTCGCTCGCGACCGTGCTGCTCGGCGATCCCGAGTTGCTCGTGCTCGACGAGCCAACGGTCGGCCTCGACCCGTTGCTGCGCGAGGAGCTGTGGTCGACCTTTCACGCGCTCGCCGCGCGCGGGGCCACGCTGCTCGTCTCCACGCATGTCATGGACGAAGCCGAGCGCTGCGACGAGGTGCTGCTGATGCGCGACGGCGCCGTGCTTGCGCAGGACACGCCCGCCGGCCTGCTCGCGCGCACGGGCGCCCGGGATATCGAAGGCGCGTTCCTCGCGCTGGTGCGCCACGGCGGTGCCGGAGAGCAGCGATCGTGACGGCGCGCGCGACGCTCGCGACCGCGCGACGCGTGCTCCGCCAGCTGCGTCGCGATCCGCGCACGATCGTGCTGCTGCTGGCCGTGCCGATCTTCCTGCTGGCCGTGGTTCGCTGGGTGTTCGACGCCCGGCCCGGCATCTTCCAGGGCATCGGCGTGCCGCTGCTCGGTATCTTTCCGCTCGTCTCGATGTTCCTGGTGACCTCGATCACCATGCTCCGCGAGCGCAGCTCCGGGACGCTCGAGCGGCTGATGACGTTGCCGCTCGGGAAGCTCGATCTGCTCGCCGGGTACGCGCTGGCCTTCTCGGCGATCGCCGCCGTGCAGACGCTGCTCGTCTCCGTCTTCGCGCTGACCGTGCTCGACCTGCGCATCTCCGCGCCGCTCTGGACCGTGCTCGCGATCGCGGTGCTCAACGCGCTCCACGGCATGGCCTTCGGCCTCTTCCTCAGCGCCTTCGCGCAGAGCGAGTTCCAGGCCGTGCAGTTCATGCCGGCGTTCCTGCTCCCACAGATCCTGCTGAGCGGGTTGCTCGGGCCGCGCAGCGGGATGGTGCGCCCGCTCGAGATCGCGTCGGACTACCTGCCGATGACCTACGCCTTCGAGGCGCTCTCCCGGATCGCGGGCTCGCAGGCGCTCACGGCCCGGCTGGCGTTCGACGCGGGCGTGGTGCTGGCGACCACGCTCATCGCGCTGGCACTGGGCGCGGCCACGCTGCGGCGTCGGACCGGCTGAGCGGCCGGTCGCCGCCACGCGGCTACGACGGGACGCGCCGTTCGAACACGTCCTCCGGCCCGTCGACTTCGTCCATGTGCGAGCCGATGCGGACGAAGCCGAGTTTCGCGACCACGCGCAGCGACGGCGCGTTGTCCGGACTGACCGAGGCGATGAAGCGGTCGACGCCGTGACGAAGCCACGCCCAGTCCATCAGCCCGGCCGCCGCCTCCGTGGCATAGCCGAGCATGCGGTGCCGGGCGAAGACCGTGTAGCCGATCTCGACCGCGTTCGCGCCCGGCGCCCACTGCTCGAGGTAGGCGGCGCCCGGACGGTCGTGGAAGCCGATGTGGCCGGCCATCAGCCCGTCGCT
The DNA here is from genome assembly GCA_040902395.1 of Dehalococcoidia bacterium. GTDB lineage: Bacteria > Chloroflexota > Dehalococcoidia > UBA2979 > UBA2979 > VGNK01. Next base: position 4,978 of record JBBDXH010000084.1, on the reverse strand, counting down.
GCGCTGCACGATCGCGCGGGCCGTCCACGGCTCGCGGGCCGGGTCCGCACGCAGCGCGTCGATCCAGTGACGCAGCAGCCGCGGCGACTCACCTGGCCAATCTTCGGAGAGCGTGAAGCCGCCCAGCTCCTCCGCGCGCGTGAGATCGCCGAAGAGCGTGGCCTCGAGGAAGTCCGCGGTCATGGTGCGCAGCTCGAGCCGCGCCGTCGTGATCGTGGCGTCGGACTGCGCCGTCATGGTCGCGGTGCCACAGGCGCGCATGCCGCGACGCGGGCGTCCCGCACGAAGACGTGCTCGAGCCCGTCGCGCTCGTCCATCCGCTCACCCACGCGCACGAACCCCAGCCGCGCGATCACCCGCAGCGAGGCCGCGTTCGTCGGGCTCACCGACGCGACCACCTGCGCGATCCCGCGGCGGGTCGCCCAGTCGATCAACGCGGCCGCGGCCTCGCTCGCGTAGCCGCGGCCGCGATACGGCGCGAACACCGCGTAGCCGATCTCGACCGCGCCGGGGCCGTCGCCGCGCGGAGACCAGGGCTCGAGGTCGTCCGCGCCGGGACGGTCGTGGAAGCCCATGCGTCCGACCATGACAGCCGACGCGCGTTCGACGATCGCGCGCGAGATCCACGGCGCGCGTTCCGGCACGGCGCGCAGCTCGGCCGCGCGCGTCCGCGCATGTGCGCGGTCCCACAGGCTCCACGCGTCCGCGATCGCGAATCCGGCGAGCGCCTGCGCGTGGGCGTGATCGCCCGCCGCCAGCGCGTCGAGCAGTTCGACGCTCATCCTCCGCAGCTCGATCCGCTCGCTGGTGATCACGCGGCCAGTATGACCCTCACTGCCGAGGAGATGCTCGACCGGCCGTAGTGAGGATGCGAGCGGCGTCCTGTCCCGTGCGGTTCCGGCGCCCCGCTCCCATTATCGGGAGCGGGGGTTGGGGGGTGAGGGCGCCTTCCGCACCGCGAGCGTGATCGCGTGTCCGTCTACGGTCGCCTCGGCGATGGTTGCGCCCGTCTCGGGCGCGCCCGGCTCGATCGAGAGCGCGAGCGTCTCCTGCGCGATGTAGTCGCCGTGCCCTGCGATCACGTCGGCCACCGCCGCCTCCGCCTGGTAGCGGACGTGGATGCGATCGGTCACCTCGAGGCCGGCTTCGCGGCGGAGATCCTGGAGGCGGCGCACGAGCTCGCGCGCCGTGCCTTCCGCGACCAGCTCCGGCGTGAGGCGCGTGTCGATCAGCACGGCGTAGCCCGACTCCTCGGCTGCCGCCCAGCCGTCGGCGGCCTCGACGCCGACGAGGATGTCCGCGCCGGACAGCTCGAAACCCGCGAGCGTCACGGGCTCGCCGGCGCGCATCTTCGCCACGACGTCCGCCGGGTGAGCGGCGTTGAGCGCGGCGCGGATCTTGCCCACGTCCTGCCCGAGCTTCGGCCCGAGCACCGGGAGGTTCGGACGCAACGCGTAGGCCAGCCGGTCGCCGGCGTCCTCGACCACCTCGACGCGCTTCACGTTCAGCTCGTCCGCGATCGGCTCGTGCAGCCGTTCGAGCGCGGCGCGCTCGGCGGCCGTGCGCGGCACGACGACCGCCACCGCGAGCGGCTGGCGCACCTTCGTCTGCGCCTTCGAGCGCGCGCCGCGCCCGAGCGAGACGACGCGCTGCACGAGCGCCATCTCGCTCGAGAGCTGCTCGTCGATCGCCGAGCCGTCCGCCGCGGGCCAGGCGTCGAGATGCACCGAGTCCGGCGCGCCCGAGATCTTCCCGACCACGAGGTTCTGGTAGAGCGACTCCGCCAGGAACGGCGTGAACGGCGCGAGCAGCCGCGCGATCGTGGCCAGGCACTCGTAGAGCGTGGCGAGCGCGGCGGCGCTGTCGGCGTCGTCCTCCGACTTCCAGAAGCGCCGGCGGTTGCGCCGCACGTACCAGTTCGACAGCTGCTCCACGAGCTGCTCGATCGGGCGCGCGGCGTCGGCGACCTCGTAGGCGTCGAGCGCCGCCGTCACGCGCTGCACCGTGTGATGCAGCTCGGAGCGGATCCAGCGGTCGAGCTCCGTGCGTGGGCCGGGCGGCGCCGGCGCGGACGGGTTGAAGTCCGCGATGTTCGCGTAGGTGACGAAGAACGAGTACGTGTTCCAGAGCGTGGCGATGAAGCGCCGCGCGGTTTCGCCCACCAGCTCGCTCGAGAAGCGCCGCGAGTTGCCGGGCGGCGACGCCGAGTACATGTACCAGCGCACGGCATCGGCGCCGTGCTCGTCCAGCACGGTCCACGGATCGATCACGTTGCCGATCGACTTCGACATCTTGCGGCCCTCGGCGTCGAGGATGTGGCCCAGGCAGATCACGTTGCGATAGGCGATGCCCTCCGGCACGTCCTCGGTGCGGTGGAGCAGCGTGGCGAGCGCGTGCAGCGTGTAGAACCACCCGCGCGTCTGGTCCACGGCCTCGCAGATGAAGTCCGCGGGGAAGCGCTCCGTGAGCATCTCGTTGTGCTCAAACGGGATATGCCACTGCGCGTACGGCATCGCGCCCGAGTCGAACCAGGCGTCGGCGACCTCAGGCGTGCGCTGCATCAGCCCGCTGCACCGCTCGCAGCTGATGCGCACGGCATCGACGAACGGGCGATGCGGATCGAAGCCGTCCGGGGTTTCCAGTGCCTGCGCCGTCCCCGGCAGCGCGAGCGCGCGCAGCTCGTCGAACGAGCCGACGCAGGTGACGTTGCCGCAGTGCTCGCACACCCACAGCGGCAGCGGCGTCCCCCAGTAGCGTTCGCGCGAGACCGCCCAGTCCACGTTGCCGGCGAGCCACTCGCCGAAGCGGCCGTTGCGGACGTGATCCGGCACCCAGTGGATCTGCTGGTTGTGCTCGATCAGCTGCTGCGCGACGGCGGTCGTGCGGATGTACCACGAGGGCTTCGCGTAGTAGAGGACGGGCGCGTGGCAGCGCCAGCAGAACGGGTAGGTGTGGCGGATCGTCTCCGACTTGAAGAGCAGCCCGCGCTCGCGCAGGTCGCGCGAGATCAGCGCGTCGGCGTCCTTGGCGAAGATGCCGTCGCCCGGCCCGCCGATCATCGTGCCGTCGAGGCGCACCGGCTGGAGGAAGCGCAGCCCTTCGCGCTTGCCCAGTTCGTAGTCGACCTCGCCGAAGGCGGGGGCGACGTGGAGGATGCCGGTGCCCTCGTCGGTGGTGACCTCGGCCGAGGCGACCACCCGGCGGCCGGGGAGCGCGTCCAGCGCCTTCAGGCGCTGCGTGCGCCCGTCCACGAAGGCGAGCGTTTCCACGCCCTCCCAGGCGGACGCTTCGTAGAGCGGCTCGTACTCGATGCCGAGCAGCGTCGTGCCAGGGAACGTCGCGACGACGTTCCCGCCGTCGCCGACTGATGCGCCGACGAGCGCCTGGGCGACGACCACGCGCTCGCGCCCGAGGTGATCGTCCTCGCGCTCGACGAGCGCGTAGGTCGCCTCCGGCGACACCGCGAGCGCGGTGTTGCCCGAGAGCGTCCACGGCGTGGTCGTCCAGGCGAGCAGCGACGTTGGCACGCCGTCGGCGAGCCGCAGCGCCGCGCGCGCCGAGTCGCGGATCACGCCGCCCGCGGGCAGGCGGAAGCGCAGCGTGACGCCGGGGTCGGGCGTGTCGTCTTCGTAGCCCTGCGCGATCTCGTGGCTCGAGAGGCTGGTCTCGCAGCGCGGACAGTGCGGCGTGACGCGGAACTCGCGGAACATGAGACCGTTGTCCCAGAGCCGCTTGAAGATCCACCACGCGCTCTCGATGTAGTCGGGGTGGTACGTGACGTACGCGTCCTCGGTGTCGATCCAGAAGCCGATGCGCTCGGTCATGCGCTCCCACTCGGCGACGTAGCGGAAGACCGACTCGCGGCAGCGGCGGTTGAACTCCTCCACGCCATACGCCTCGATCTCGCGCTTCGAGCTGAACCCGAGCTGCTTCTCGACCTCGAGCTCCACCGGCAGGCCGTGCGTGTCCCAGCCGCCCTTTCGCGGCACGCGGTCGCCGCGCATGGTGCGGTAGCGCGGGATCAGGTCCTTGAAGACGCGCGCGAGCACGTGGTGGATGCCGGGATTGCCGTTCGCCGTCGGCGGGCCTTCGTAGAAGGTGAAGATGCGATCGGCCGGCCGCTCCGTCACGGAGCGATGGAAGACGTCGCGTGCTCGCCAGAGGTCGAGGATGCCCTCTTCCTGCCGCGGGAACGAGACGCGCGAGGGCACCGCATCGAAGGTCGACATACGCCGCTCCACACTGCGCCGGGCCGAACGCCCGGCTGTGCGGCAGGCAGGTCGTGACACGTCGTGGCCCGACGGTGGCACAGAAATGCCCGCCCCGCTTCGCTGCGGGACGGGCTCACGACGCATGCGCGCCGGGGACCCGCGGTACCACCCGCGTTGCCCTTCCCGTCACCGGGAAGGACCGCTCTCGCGTCGCGGGTCCGTCCGTTGGGCGGAAGGACCGATGACGCTGCCCCTGGTCACGGTGGGCGTTCCGGCCGAGCCTACTTGTCCTGCCGCCGCGCGGGAGGACGTTCGGTCGGCGGCTCGGGAGGGATCTTCACCCGGCGTGGCTCGCGTCCGGCTCGCACCGTCCCGGACTCGCTGTGCGGTTCCTTCCGCGAACGGAAGAACCGCCGGGCTACTCGTCTCCGTCACAGCCTGTGCGCGGGAGTGTATGGCGGGCGCGGATCGGTGGGCAATTGGGGGTTGGAGATCGCATGTCAGACCGACCGCGCTCCGCTCATCCCGAGCTTGTGGAAGGGCCGCGGGCGCTCCGACCGCCGGTCAACCGCTCGGTCGGCAATCGTGCCGCCCTCCGCTCATCCTGAGCCTGTCGAAAGGCCGCGATCTCTCCAACCGCCGGTCAATCGCCCGGTCGGCAATCGTGCCGCGCTGCGCTCATCCCGAGCCTGTGGAAGGGCCGCAGGCGCTCCAACCGCCGGTCAATCGCCCGGCCGGCAATCGTGCCGCCCTCCGCTCATCCTGAG
>JBBDXH010000083.1:0-5288 GCA_040902395.1 Dehalococcoidia bacterium | reverse complement strand
TACGGCGGCGACCGCGCCCCGGCTGCCGACGCCGGCCCGCCGCGCGCCGAAGCCGCGCCCGACCGCCCGACCGGCCGCGAGGGTGGCGAGCGCGGTGACCGCGCCCCCTCGCCTGACGCGGCGCCGGAGCGCGGCGATCGCGCGCCGTCTGCCGATGCCGGCCCCGATGGCGGTGACCGCGGGCGTGATCGGCCGGCCGGCGGCGAGGGCGGCTCCCGCGGCACGGGACGTCGCTGGTAGGGAGCCTCTCGCGCTGCGGCGCGAGCACTGACAGATGCGCGACAGCCCGGCGGAGAGCCGGGCTGTTTGCTGCCCGGGGGGGCGCCCCGACCGCTGCGCGGCGAATCCACCGGGGCCGCGAACGCGTTAACGTGCCCGCGTGCTCACCAACGACGATCAGATGCTGCTCGGTCCCTACGCGACCACTCCCGCACGCATCGCCGACGAGATCGTCGGTGCGCTGTCGCTCGTCGCGGGCGTGCGCGCGATCGCGCTCTTCGGGTCGCTCGCGACGCGCACCCACGACGGCTTCTCGGACATCGACATGCTCGTTGCGCACGATGGCGGTCCCGGCGTCGCCTCGGCGTGCGTGGCCGCGATCGACGAGGCGAAACCGGTGCGCTATTACCGGCCGTTCACTGGCGTCGAGCAGCCGTCCGGCCGCTACTGGTTCGACGGCGAGTCGCCCTTCCACCAGCTCGACGTGAGCTTCCACGCGCCGGTCGAGTACGAGCGTGTCGTGGCGGAGGGCGTGCGGTCCGGGCATCCGATCCGCGCGTGCGAGGCGTGGCGCGACCGACGCCCCGGGCTTCCGCCGCCCGAGCCGGCCGCGGTGCGTTCCCCGCACGCGATCCGCGCGGACGAGTGGGAGCGCCACGGCCGGTTCGTGTACTTCCTCGGGCACGCGCGGCACTACCTCCGCGGGCTGACCGGCCGCGCCGAGTTCGACGCCGCGTGGGTGGCGTTCCTCGATCACACCCGCGGCGTTCGTTTCGATGCACGCACGCCGGCCGGGCGGATCGGCGAGATGATCCAGGACTGCTGGCAGATACGCGCGGCGATCGACCGCGTGGAACGGGGAGGCTGACGATGGTGCGGGTCGCCGTGAGCGGATCCGGGCAGATGGGGCAGATGGTGTTGCGCGCGATCGAAGCCGAGGACGGCCTGGAGCCGGTAGGCGTGATCGAGGCGCAGGCGGCCGCCGGTGAGGCGGCCGGCGCCGCCGGCGCGCGCTATCCGATGCTTCCGGAGGCGGGCGCGCTCTTCGCGCAGACGCGCCCGGACGTCGTGGTCGACTTCACGAACGCCGCCTACACGCCGACGCTGGTGGATGCTGCGCTCGCGCACGGGGTGCGCCCCGTGATCGGCACGTCCGGCATCGACGATGCGACGGTCGCGCGGTTGCGCGCGGGGCTCGCGGAGCGAAAGCTCGGCGGCGTGATCGCGCCGAACTTCGCGCTCGGGGCGGTGATCCTCATGCACTTCTCGAAGATCGCCTCGCGCTTCTTCGATGCCGCGGAGATCATCGAACTGCACCACGATCGCAAGGTCGACGCGCCCAGCGGCACCGCGCTCGCGACCGCGCGCATGATGCGCGAGGCGCGGGGTCGCGACTTCCTTCACAACGACCCCGAATCGACGACGATCGACCACACGCGCGGCGGCGCCGTCGGCGGGGTCGCCATCCATTCCGTGCGCCTCCCGGGGCTTGTCGGGCACCAGGAGGTGATCTTCGGCGGCACCGGGCAGACGCTCGTACTGCGCAGTGACACGATTGGCCGCGAGTCGTACATGCCCGGCGTCATGCTCGCGCTGCACGAGGTGATGAAGCGCGACGGGCTCGTGATCGGGCTCGATTCGCTGATCGGGCTCGCGTAGCGCGGCGACCGGAGGACGCGTCGCACCGACGGAGCGCGGTCGGCCGGCGGGTTCGCGTGCCGAGAAACGCGCCCATATGATCGGCACCTCCAAGCACCTCCGGGTGGTACGCCGCGAGTGTCGGGTCATCCGTTCGCATCAAGGGAGCGTTGCCGTGGATCCCAGGGTCGCCGTAATCGGCGCGACGGGCGCCGTGGGGGATGTCTTCCTCCGCGTCGCCGAAGAGCGAAACTTCCCTCTCTCCGAGCTGAGACTGCTCGCGACGAAGCGTTCGGCCGGGAAGCAGCTCACGTTCCGCGGCAAGCAGATCACGGTCGAGGAGACGACGGCGGAGGCGGTTGCGGGCGCCGACCTGGTGTTCTGCTCCGCGACGAGCGAGGCCTCCCGCATGTGGGGTCCCGTGGTCCGCGAAGCCGGCCACGTCATGATCGACGATGGCTCCGCGTACCGGATGGAGCCGAACGTCCCGCTCGTGATCCCGGAGGTGAACGGCGACGACCTCGAGTGGCACGAGGGCATCGTCTCGATCCCGAACTGCACCACCACGCCACTGGCGATGGCGCTGGCCGCGATGCGCAGGGTGGCGACGCTCACGCGCGTGACCGCGGCCACGTACCAGGCGGTCTCGGGTACGGGCGCCGCAGCCGTCGAGGAGCTGCGCGCGCAGCTCGCCGCGTACGGGCGCGGGGAGCCGATCCCGCCGCCGTCCGTCTACCCGCATCAGATCGCGCTCAACGTGCTCCCGCACGTTGATGCCTTCGAGGAGGATGGCTTCACGAAGGAAGAGGCGAAGATGCGAAACGAGACGCGGAAGATCCTGCACGCGCCCGATCTGCGCTTCGCCGCCACGTGCGTGCGCGTGCCGACCATGGTCGGCCACGCCGAGGCGGTGCATGCCGAGTTCGCATCCGAGGCACGGCTCGAAGATCTCCGCGCGGCGATCCGTGAGCAGGCTGGTCTCGAGCTGATGGACGACCCGGCAAGGAACATCTACCCCACACCGCTCAACACGCAGGGCGACGATCGCGCGTTCGTGGGGCGGCTGCGGGTCGACCCATCGGTCGACCACGGGGTCGTGTTCTGGTGCGTTTCGGACAACCTGCGCAAGGGCGCCGCGACCAACGCGATCCAGATCGCGGAGGAGTTGATCCGCAGGGGCAAACTGTAGGGACTTCGGGGCCCTCTCGAACCGCGGCGGAGGTGTGCGATGACCGTTCCGTTCGGGCGCCTGGTGACTGCCATGATCACGCCCATGAAGGCCGACGGCGAGCTGGACCTCGAGTCCGCTGCCGAACTGGCCCGCGCACTCGTCGCCTCCGGGACGGAGGCGATCGTTGCCACCGGGAGCACCGGCGAGGCGCCGGCGCTCTCCGACCAGGAGAAGCTCCAGGTCTGGGCGACCGTGAAGGAAGCCGTCGGATCTGGCGTGCCCGTGATCGCCGGTGCGACGGACAACAACACGCGCAAGTCCATTGAGCTGGCGAAGGAGGCGTCGCGCCTCGGGCTCGACGGACTGCTCCTGACGGTGCCCGCGTACAGCAAGCCGCCGCAGGCGGGGCTGGTCGCGCACTTCACGGCGATCGCCGAGGCCACCCGGCTGCCGTGCATGCTCTACAACATCCCCGGCCGGTCCGCGCTCAACATGTTGCCCGAGACGACGCTCACGCTCGCGCAGCTGCCGAACGTCGTCGGTGTGAAGGAAGCGAGCGCGGACCTCGCGCAGATCAGCTCCATCATCGAACGGGCGCCGGCGGGCTTCACGGTCTGGTCGGGGAACGACAGCGACACGCTGGCCGTGCTTCGCGCCGGCGGGTACGGGGTGGTCTCCGTCGCCTCGCACCTGGTCGGCCGCCAGATCGAGCGATTGATCGCCGAAGAGCTCGCCGGTCACCCGGACCGCGCCGATGCCATCGACCGCGAGCTGTCGCCGCTGGTGGACGCGCTGTTCTGCGAGAGCAACCCGATCCCGCTCAAGTTTGCGCTCAACGAGCTCGGCTTCCGCGTCGGTCCGCCGCGGCTGCCGCTGCTCCCCGCATCGGAGTCGGCGATGCGACTGATTCGCACACAACTCGCGAAGAGCACGATCGACGTCAAGGCGCCGGCGAAGGCGTAGGGCGCGACCAGTACGTGACCGAACGCGCGATTCGTGCCGACGTCGCCGGCGGGCGGCGCCGGCTGGAGATGTTCGCGCTCTTCGCGAGCCGCGACTTCCGCTTCTACTGGCTCGCGAACTTCTTCTACTTCCTCGTGTTCGGGGCGCAGCGCTTCGCGTTCGTCCTGCTCGTGCTCGAGCTGACCGATCGCGCCGGGCTCGGTGGCGTGGTCGGGTTCGCGCTGGGTGTCCCTGCGTTCTTCGTGACCGTGCCCGCCGGCGTGTGGGCCGACCGTCTCGACCGGCGGCGGATGGTGTTCGTGTCCAACCTGGGCGGGGCGGCCGTGCTCGCGGCGGTGGCTGCGCTCTCGTGGCTGGGCGTGCTCACGCCCGTGGTCGCCCTCGTGATGGCGCTCGCGGCCGGCTTCGTGTCCGCGTCGGTGATGCCTCCCCTCACTTCGATCGTGCCGATGATCGTCCCGCCGGAGCGGCTGATGAACGCCATCGTGCTGCGCACGATGGGGCAGAATCTCGCGCAATTCGTCGGGGCCGCGCTCGGCGGCGTCGGGATCGCGCTACTCGACTTCGGTGGGGCGTTCGCGCTCCAGTCCGGGTTGTTCGTGATCGTCGCCGTCTGCATCGTGCTCGTGCGGCTCCCCGCGACCGTCGCATCGAGCGCCGCGCGGCCGAGCATGGGCGACGCCGCACGCGACGGCGCGCGCTTCGTCTTCGGGAACGCCGCGCTCCGGAGCCTCGTGATCGTGTCGGTGCTCTCCGGGCTGTTCATGCTCGGACCGGTGTTCGTGCTCATGCCGGAGATCGCACGCACCAGGCTCGAGGTCGGCGCAGGGCCGAACTCGCTGCTGCTCGCGTTCACGTCGATCGGGATGTTCGCGATGTCGCTCTGGCTGGCCGCGCACGGGGAGCTGTCGCGCAAGGGCTTGTGGTTCATCGGGAACCTGCTGGTCTCCGGACCGCTGATGGTCGGCATGGGGCTGTCGGGGTGGTATCCGCTCACGGCGCTCTTCATGTTCGGCTGGGGCCTCGCCGGCGGGATCTTCGTCAACCTCAACCAGACGCTGATCCAGACGAACACGCCGAACGCGTTGATGGGCCGCGTGATGAGCATCTACGGGCTCTCGATCGCGGGCATCATCCCGCTCGGTTCGCTGCTCGCCGGCGCCGGCGCGGAGGCGATCGGCGCGGACGGCTACCTCGTGCTGTCCGGCGTGGTGATCGGGGCGTGCTCGGTTTGGGCGGCGCTCACGCAGCGAGCGTTGCGGGCGATGTAGCCACGCGGCAGTCGCACTACCATCCC
>JBBDXH010000082.1:0-5292 GCA_040902395.1 Dehalococcoidia bacterium | reverse complement strand
CGTGAGCGCGAGCGCGCCGGCGGACGGAGCCGTCGTCGACGACGAACGACGGCGCGGCCGGGGCGCAGCCGGAGCCGCACCCCGGCTGGAGGTTTGCGCCGGCTAGATGCCGGCCATCCCCGCGAACAGCTTCATCACGTCGCGGGCGCGGCCGTTCTCGTTGTACGCGCGGAAGATCTGGAGCTTCTCGGCTTCGAAGGAGCCCTCGGCGTGGATCGCGAGCACCTCCTGGTACGGGCCGTACTCGCCGGCCGTCAGGTCGGCGATGAAGCGCATCGCGCGCATGCGCCTGTCGGCGTCCACGCCCTTGCGGCCCACGAGGTACTTCGACAGGAACGGCCGGAGCTCTTCACTCGCCCAGTCCTCGTCGCCGGGGCCAGTGACGAGGATGCCTCCCGCGAGTTCCTGGAGGTGCTGCACGGCCGTGTGATAGCCGTGCGCGAACGTGCTCTTCGCGATGTTGACGGTCATCGGATCCGGCGCAACCTGGCCGTTCGGCTTCGGGATGCAGCGTTCGGCGGCCTTCTCGAGCAGCGCGCGCACCGTCTCTGTGTAGGTGATCAGCCAGACGAACTTGTCGCGCACATGGCCGGCGCCGAGGATGCCGTTGTAGTCGGAGATGACCGCGGCTGCGCCGTTGATCGCGTCGATCAACGGCATCTTGTACGACACCGCGGTGAAGCGGTGGTACTCCACGAAGGTCAGCGCCAGCCTGCCGGCCGCCTGCGTATCGCCGTCGAGGAAGATGCGGTCGTTCGGGACGAAGACGTCGTCGAAGATCGTCAGCGTCTCCATCATCTTGTGGTTGTGGGTGATCGGGTTCTCGTCCGGCCGCGTCTCCCGGTCGCCGTACGGACTGGCGAGCATCTTCAGGCCGGGCGTATTCGCCGGCACGGCGAAGGCAATCGCCCAGTCGCCCTCGTGTTCCCCCATCGCACGCGTGGGAAGCACGATCACCTCGTTGACGTTCGTCGTGCACGACGTGTGCAGCTTCATCCCGCGCACCACCACGCCGTCGGGACGGCGCTCGACGACGCGCAGGTAGAGGTCAGGGTCTTCCTGCTCGGACGGCCGCCTGGTGCGGTCGCCCTTCGCGTCCGTCTGCGCGACCGAGAGCGCCAGGTCGTTGTCGCGGCAGTGCTCGTAGAACGCCTGCACACGCTCGAAGTACGGCCCCTCGAGCTCGGCGGTGACGGCGTGCAGCGCGAAGAGCGCATCGGTGCCGATCTCCTTGATCAGCACCACGAGCGTGTCGCCGAGCGCGGTCGCAGCCTCGATCAGGCGCGAACGCAGCATCAGATCCTCCGCGGTGCGCGGGATCTTGAAGAAGCGGCTGAAGCTCTTCCCGTCCTCCTCCACGACGGCGAGCGCGCGGTACGCCGGGTCCTCGGCCATGTGGAAGTCGATCTGCGCATGGCGCGCCGCCTTGCCGATCACCGGGTGCGTCGTGACGTCGTCCACCCGTTCGCCGCGGAACCAGACCTCGCGGCCGTCGCGGAGCGACTCCATGTATTCATCGGGCGTGCGGAGTGGCATGCCGGCGGTGCTCCTCCCAGACGAGTCGTGCGGGCCCGGAAGATAGCGCGCGCGGGTAGCGGCGTCGCGCACGAGGGCGCCATCGCCGTGCGATCGCGCGGACGGCCGTCGGATCGCGCGGACGCGATCACGCCCACGGACGGCCCGGCCGGCGGCCGTCAGGCGCCGCCACCCCCGTCGCCCGCGGCGCGCGACAGGCCGAGCACGCGCTGCGCGTAGTCGTTGACGAAGACGCTGCGCGGGTCCACCGCCACGCAGTGGCGGCGGAACGCCGCGAGATCCGGATAGCGGGCCGCGACGTCGTCGAGCGCGAGTGGGAAGTACTTCCCCCAGTGCAGCCGCGCATCTGTGAGGCGGACGAGCGCTCGCGCGACCAGCGCACACAGGGCGTAGAACGCGCGGCGCTGCTCCTCCGGCAGGTAGGTGAAGAGGCTGATCGTGTAGTAGTCGGTCCCGCCGCTCGTCATCGAGATCAGCGTGTCGTCCGCCCGCACCCGCCGAAAGAACAGCGGGTAGTGCTGCATGTAGCGGCCGCGCGCCGCGGCCAGTTCCTCGCCCAGCCCCACACCCTCGACGTCGGACCGCAGCGCGTCGGGCACGGCGTCGGTCGTGCCCGCGCTCCACTCGAGCACCGCCCGGAGCAGGCGCACCGCGTAGTCGAGGCGCGGCTCGGGGATGAACAGCTCCATCTCCACGTGGCGCACGCTCGCGTGGTGCTTCGTGTGCAGCGTGAGCGCGGCCATGCTCGGCAGCGTCGTCCGCGGTGCGCGGAAGAACCGCGGGAGGACGTGCTGGAGGAAGCGGCGTATGAGCGCCGACGGCCGACCGTCTTTCGAGGCGCGAAGCAGCACCCTGGACAGGAGCTGATGCGGCGCGATCTCGAGGGCAGCGACGTCGTACAGGCGGTACGCCCGCGACCAGAGGCGCGTGCGTGCGCCCGGCGCATCAGCTTCCCTGCGGTTGAACGCGACGTACTGCCATGCGTACGGGATGAGCATGAACTGCTGGAGCGGGTACTCCGCTCGGCGCGCGAGCACCGCTTCGAGCGTGCGGTCGTGCGAGATCATCTCGCTCACCCAGTACTCGCGCCGGCAGCGCAGCCGGACGGAGAGCACGACGCCCATGCAGCCGAGCGCGCAGCGGGCTGCGCGCAGCTCATCGCCGCCGACGAACTCGAAGATCCGCGCTCGGCCGGTCGCCGGGTCGTACGCCGCCACGCGCACCGCCTCGATCCAGTGCGAGAGGCTCGGCCCGCCGGAACCATGCGTGCCCGTGGAGATCGCACCGGCGATCGTCTGCTGCATCACCGCGCCGATGGTCGGGAGCGCGGCGCCCGCCTGCTCGCGCAGCTCGTCCACGACGCGCGCGAGCGTGCAGCCACCCCCCACGGTCGCCCGGAGCTGCCCGCTCGCGTCCGTCTCCACGTGGACACGAGCCAGCTGACGCAGATCGATCACGACGTCGTCTGTCGCCACCGCGTCGCTCCACGCATGGAGCGCGCCGGCGACGCGGACGGTGCCATGCGCGTGCCGGTCGAGGATGGCGAGCACCTCGTCCTCGCCGGCCGGGGTGTAGACGTGCCGGGGCGTGAACGAGACGTTCCCGCCGAAGTTCAGCATGACCGCGATCCCTCCGCTGCCGTCGCCGCTCGCGAGTGGCGGGCTCGTGCGCGCGGCCGCGAACGCCGTCGGCCGCCGCGCGGCGTGCACCACGCACCCGACGAGCGTCGGCGCTACGCGCCGGCACGCGGACGCGACGATGCTCCCGCCGGCACGATCAGCGTACGAGCGGGGGCTCCACGCACCGTCCACAGCGCGCCATTTCGAAGCGCGCTCGTCGTCGTCGCGGCCAGGATGCACCCACGCGCGGTCCGGGAATCGGACACGCAGGCGCGAGCGCGGCGGTTGGACGCGTGTCTATCATTCGCCTGATATCGGCCGGTAGCGAAGCGGAGGATCCCATGGTCGCCGAGCGACAGACCCACGACATCAACCTCCACGACGTCAACCTGTTCCTGAACGACGAGTTCCACGACGCGTTCCGCATCCTGCGGCGCGAGGCGCCCGTGCACTGGAACCCCGGTACGGCGCGCGCCAACGGGTTCTGGTCGCTGACGAAGTACGAGGACATCCTCTTCGTCTCGCGGAACCCGGAGACGTTCATCTCGTCGAAGGGCATCGCCGGACCGGGCGAGCGGCATCCCGCTCCGGAGGACGTGGCACGCGCCGCGTCGCGCCCGCCGGGCTCCGGGGACTCGAGCATCATCACGATGGACCCCCCACGGCACGTGAAGATGCGGCGGCTGGTGAACAAGGGCTTCACCCCGCGGGCCGTGAACGCGATGGAGCCGAAGATCCGCACGCAGACGCGTGAGGTGCTCGACCAGCTGGGGGACCGCAAGTCGGGTGACTTCGTGCTCGAGGTCTCGAGCCAGCTCCCGCTCGCCGTGATCTGCGGCCTGATGGGGCTCCCGCGCGAGGCCTGGCCGCTGATGTTCGAGCTGACCAACGCCGCCCTGGGCGCAGGAGACCCCGAGTATCAACAGGCGCAGGTCGGCGAGTCCGGCAGCACGAACGCCGCGCGCGAGACCGCTCGCGCCGGCAACGCGAAGATGTACATGTACTTCCAGGAGGTCCTCAGGCAGCGTCGTGCGGAACCGCAAGACGACCTGATCAGCATCCTGCTCGAAGCCGAACTCGACGGTGAGCAGCTGACGGAGCGCGAGATCCTCGACTTCTGCAACCTGCTCGTCATCGCCGGCAACGAGACGACCAGGAACGCGATCTCCGGAGGCCTCGTCGCCCTGCAGGAGCACCCCGACGAGCGCGCGAAGCTGCAGTCCGACATGTCTTTGATCGACTCCGCGGTCGAGGAGATGCTCCGCTGGACGTCGCCGCTCCATCACATGACCCGCGAGGCGACGGCCGACGTGGAGATCCGCGGGCAGCACATCGCCGCCGGCGAGAAGGTGATGATGTGGTACCCCTCCGCGAATCGAGACGAGGACGTGTTCGCGGACCCGTACCGCTTCGACCTCGGCCGGGCCCCCAACGATCACATCGCCTTCGGCATCGGCGAGCACTTCTGCCTGGGCGCCGGCTTCGCGCGCAAGGAGATCCGGGTGATGTTCGAGGAGCTATTCGACCGCTACCCGAAGATCACGCTGACCGGCTCGCCGGACCGCCTGCGCTCGTCCTTCATCAACGGCATCAAGCACCTGCCCGTCGACTACCGCTAGTGCCTCGTCGGGAAAGTGAGCGCTGTATGGCAAGCGCGCTGGGACAGTGCCGGGAGCCGCTCGACCGAGTTGTCCGTTCCGCAGGCGATGGAGGGGACCGGTCTCCAGCAAGGTCGGCGCCTGGTCCCTTCCCGTCACTTCCGTGAATGGGTACTACCCGGGGTACTTCGCCGGGCTCGCGAACGCGGCCTCGGTCGTGGGCTTGAGCTCGTCGCGCGTCGCCTCGAACGCCGCAATGACGTCGACGTGGCGGAGCGTGAGCCCGACGTCGTCCAGGCCGTTGAGCAGCCGGTACTTCACGAACGGGTCGACCTGGAAGCTGCGCTGCCAGCCGGTGCCGGGCACGCTCACGGTCTGCTGCGCGACGTCGACGACGATCTGCCCGCCCGGTAGCTCCTCCGCGCGCGACATCAGGAAGTCGATGTCCTCCTGCGGCAGCTCGACGGTGACGAGGCCGACCTTGGAGCAGTTCGTGCGGAAGATGTCGCCGAACGAGGGCGCGATGATCGCGGTCACGC
>JBBDXH010000081.1:0-5295 GCA_040902395.1 Dehalococcoidia bacterium | reverse complement strand
GGCGCGAACTCGTCGATATCCATGCCGCGGTCGAGCGCCCACTTCACGTACTCGATGCCGTCGGCGAGCGTGAACGCGAGCTCCTGTGCCGCGGTCGAGCCGGCCTCGCGGATGTGGTAGCCGGAGATCGAGATGCTGTTCCACTGCGGCAGCTCGCGCGAGGCGTACTCAATCGTGTCCACCACGAGGCGCATGCTCTCCGCGGGCGGATAGATGTACTCGTTCTGGGCGATGTACTCCTTGAGAATGTCGTTCTGGAGCGTGCCGCGCAGCGTGCGCCGGTCAACGCCCTGCTTCTCGGCCGCGGCGATGAACATCGCCCAGATCACCGCCGCCGGAGAGTTGATCGTCATCGACGTCGAGATCCCGCCGAGTGGGATCTGGTCGAAGAGGATCTCCATGTCGGCGAGCGAGTCGATGGCGACGCCGCAGCGTCCGAACTCACCGAACGCCTCCGGCTCGTCGTGGTCGTAGCCCATGAGCGTGGGCATGTCGAAGGCGACGGAGAGCCCGTCGTCGCCGTGATCGATCAGGTAGCGGTAGCGCGCGTTCGTCTCCTCCGCCGAGCCGAAGCCGGCGAACATGCGGATCGTCCACGGCTTCGCGCGGTAGCCGGTGCGGTGAACGCCGCGCGTGTACGGGTAGTGACCGGGCTCGGCGAGATCGCGCTCGTAGTCGAGGTCCGCGACGTTGGTGGCGTCGTACAGGCGGTCGATGGGCATGCTCGAGGTCGTGATGAAGGGGCCCGCCTGCTCACGGCCCTCGGCCGCGACCTCGGCCTCGTACTGCTGCCGCGACTCGCGTGCGCGCTCGAGAGCGCGCTCGTCGAACATCGACATCGGGGCTCCTTCCGACCTCCGGGCCGTCGCGGCCGGAGCGCGTGCTGATCGCGAGTCTACGTCAGGCGAGCAGGCGCGCCTTCGTCTCGGCATCGGCCAGGCGTGCGATCGCCTCGACGTCGTTGAAGGCCTCGCCCGTGCACGTGTCCGGCGTCTGCAGCGCGAGCAGGATGGCGGCCTCCACGTAGCCGTCCGCCGTGGGCAGCCCGGCGCGCACGTCCGCGGGGAGGTCCCCGCCGTGCCCGAGGCGCATGCCGGGCGTCTCGATCGCAGCGACCGGCTTGAGCGCGTTCACGGCGATGCCGTGCTCGCGCAGCTCGTGTGCGAGCTGGCGCGTCAGGTCCTCTACCGCGCGCTTCGTGATGCCGTAGGAGCCGGAGTGCTCGCGGTCGGCCGCGACCGACGAGATGTTGATGATGCTGCCGCTGCCGCGCTCGATCATGGACCGCAGCACCGCGCGCGAGACGAAGAACGGGCCGTTGACGTTCACGCGGAACTGGAGCTCCCAGTGCCGCGGTTCGAGCGCCGAGAGCGCGCCGGGCACGAGGATGCCGGCGTTGTTCATCAGGATGTCGATGCGCCCGTACTTCGCGAGCACCGCGTCGACCATCGCCTGGACGGACGCCCGATCGGCGACGTTGCAGACGATCGGGAAGCCCTCGCCGCCGGCCTCGTCGACCTGCCCGGCCGTCGAATAGATGGTGCCTTCCAGGATCGGATTCGTGACCTGCTCGCTGCGCGCGGCGATCACGACCGTGGCGCCCTCGCGCCCGTAGCCGACCGCGCAGTACGCGCCGAGCCCGCGGCTCGCGCCCGTGATGATCGCGACCTTGCCCGCGAGCCGTCCCGCCATGTCGTCCCCCCCTCCGGCGTCCGCGGCGACGGTAGCGCGAGCGCGTCGAGCGCGAACGTGCACGCGCACATGCACAGACGGCCGCCCCCGGGGGTGGCCGCCTGTGCGCTCGCAGACGCGGGCGATCGCGCTAGTTGACGTTCTCGAAGATCGCCGAGATGCCCTGGCCGCCGCCGATGCACAGCGAGACGAGGCCGTAGTGCCCGCCCGTGCGCGCCAGCTCGTGCATGAGCTTGACCGTCAGGATCGCCCCGGTCGCGCCCACCGGGTGGCCGAGGGCCACCGCGCCGCCGTTCGGGTTCGTGCGCTCGGGGTCGAGCTCGAGCTCACGCGAGCACGCGAGCGCGACCGAGGCGAACGCCTCGTTCAGCTCGATCACGTCGAGCTCGTCGCGCTTGACGCCGGTGCGCTCGAAGACCTTGCGCGTCGCCGGAATCGGACCGCTGCCCATGATCGCGGGGTCGACGCCGGCGACCGCGCTCCCGACCAGGCGGAGCCGCGGCTTGAGGCCGAGCTCGGCGGCCTTCTTGGCCGTCATCATCACGACGGCGGCCGCGCCGTCGTTGACCCCCGACGAGTTGCCCGGGGTCACCATGCCGCCCTCCTGGAAGGCGGGCTTGAGGTTGCCCATGCGCTCAATGCTCGAGTCTGCGCGCGGGTGCTCGTCGGTGTCGGCGATCTTCGTCTCGCGCCCGACCTTCACCTCGATCGGCACGATCTCATCCTTGAACTTGCCGGCACTCATCGCCGCGATCGCGCGGCGGTGGCTCTCGACGGAGTAGACGTCGAGTTCCTCGCGCTTGAGGTCGTACTGCTTCGCGAGGTTCTCGGCCGTGACGCCCATGTGGTAGCGGAGGAACGGGTCCGACAGGAGGATGGGAATGCCGTCCTCGAGCACGCCGTTGCCCATGCGCAGGCCGAAGCGCGCGCTGCGGTCGTAGTACGGCAGCATGGTCATGTTCTCGGTGCCGCCGGCGACGACGATCTCCGCCTCGCCGGTGATGATCCAGCGCGCGGCGGTCGTGATCGCTTCGAGGCCCGAGCCGCACAGCCGGTTGACGGTGTAGGCGGGCGTCTCGATCGAGAGGCCGGCGTCGATCGCCGCGTGGCGGGCGATATAGGCGTCCTCGGCCACCTGGCCGACGCAGCCCATCACCACCTGGTCCACCTGCCCGGGCTCGATGCCGGCGCGCTGCACGGCCTCACGGATCACCGCCGAGCCGAGATCGGACGCCGGCGTCTCGACGAAGGATCCGCCGAAGCGACCGATCGCCGTCCGCACTCCACTGACGAGCACGATGTCTTCGCTCATGATCTGGTCGCTCCCTGCCTCTCGAACTCACCGGTGGCGCACGCCCGCGGGGCGGCCACCTGTCTGTGCCATGACCGTATCGGCGGGACCGCGCGGGTCCCGCGATCGCGCTCATCCTAGCGGACGGCGGCGAACGCCGGACAACGACCGCTCCGCGGGCACGCGGCGTGCCTCGCCCCGGTCCCTTCGCCGCCACCCCCTTCGCCTTCGCGGCGAGGGGAGTTGGCACTGACCGGCCGCCGCGCGCGTTGGCCTCGCCCTGAACGGAGGGGCGGGGCGCGCATCACCCACGCGGGGCAGCAGTTAGCTCGCATGGGTGCGACACTGGGCACTCGAACATCACCCGCCCAGCACCCGCATCACGACTGTCCGGCCTCGCGCCCACCCGCGCGGGGCCGGCCCATCGGAGACCGCATGCCCGTCCGAGACGACATCCGCAACGTCGCGATCATCGCGCACGTCGACCATGGCAAGACCACGCTCGTCGACGGACTGCTCCGGCAGTCCGGCTCGTTCACCGCCCACGAGGCGCTCACCGACCGCGTCATGGACTCCGGCGACCTCGAGCGCGAGAAGGGGATCACGATCCTCGCGAAGAACACGGCGATCCGGTACCGCGACGTGAAGATCAACATCATCGACACGCCGGGCCACGCCGACTTCGGCGGTGAGGTCGAACGCGGGCTGACGATGGCCGACGGCGCACTGCTGCTGGTCGATGCGAGCGAGGGTCCGCTCCCGCAGACGCGCTTCGTGCTGCGCAAGGCGCTCGAGCGCCGCCTGTCGATCATCCTCGTGGTCAACAAGGTCGACCGTGCGGACGCGCGGATCAAGGAAGTCGTGGACGAGGTCTACGAGCTCTTCCTCGACCTGGATGCCGACGCGCACCAGATCGAGTTCCCGATCGTGTACTGCAACGCGCGCGCCGGGTCCGCGTCGCTCGATCCGGACGTGCCCGGCACCGATCTCGCGCCGCTGTTCGACCTCATGCTCTCGCGCATCCCCGCGCCGGTCTATCGCGAGGGCCATCCGCTGCAGGCGCTGGTGACGAACCTCGACGCGTCGCCGTACCTCGGGCGGCTCGCCATCTGCCGGGTGATCGAGGGCACGATCCGTCGCGGCCAGACGATCGCCCATTGCCGCGAGGACGGCACGATCGACCGCGTACGCGTCGCCGAGCTCTACGTCACGGAGGCGCTCGACCGCGTGGACGCGGGCTCCGCCGGCCCGGGCGAAATCATCGCCGTCGCCGGCATGTCGGACGTCACGATCGGCGAGACGCTCTCCGACGCCGACGACCCGCGGCCGCTGCCGGTGATCCGCGTCGACGAACCGAGCCTCTCGATGACGATCGGGATCAACACCTCGCCGCTCGCCGGCCGCGAGGGCGACAAGCTCACATCACGCCTGCTCAAGAACCGGCTCGAGGCCGAGATCCTCGGCAACGTCTCGATCCGCGTCTCGCCGGCGGACCGCCCCGACACCTGGACGGTGCAGGGGCGCGGCGAGCTCCAGCTGGCGGTGCTCGTGGAGACGATGCGACGCGAGGGCTTCGAGCTGACGGTCGGCAAGCCCGAGGTCGTCACGCGCGAGATCAACGGCCGGCTGAGCGAGCCGATGGAGCAGCTCTTCCTCGACATCCCCGAGGACTACCTGGGCGTCGTCACGCAACTGCTCGCCCTGCGCAAGGGGCGCATGCAGCAGATGGTGAACCACGGATCCGGTCGCGTGCGCCTGGAGTTCGTCGTCCCGGCGCGCGCCCTGATCGGCTTCCACACCGAGTTCCTCACGGAGACGCGCGGCTCCGGGCTGCTCAACCACCTCTTCCACGGCTACGAGCCGTGGCACGGCGAGCTGCGCACGCGCCCGACCGGAAGCCTGGTCGCCGACCGCCACGGCTCCGCGACGACGTATGCGCTGCTCAGTCTGCAGGAGCGCGGCGTGCTCTTCATCCCGCCCGGCACAGAGGTCTACGAGGGGATGATCGTCGGCGAGAACGCGCGCGCCGAGGACATGGACGTCAATGCGACGCGCGAGAAGAACCTGACGAACATGCGCAGCTCGAACTCGGATCGCACGGAACGGCTGTACCCGCACACGCCCCTGTCGCTCGAGCAGTCGCTGGAGTTTCTCCGCGAGGACGAGTGCCTCGAGGTGACACCGGGTCCGGTGCGCCTGCGGAAGGTCTCGCTCAACCAGAGCGACCGCGCACGACGCGTGAAGGTTCGCCAGAGCACCTAGGAGCCTGCCGGAGTAGTAGTGGGCAGTCCCACATGCCGTGAGGCGTGGCG
>JBBDXH010000080.1:0-5302 GCA_040902395.1 Dehalococcoidia bacterium | reverse complement strand
TCGCGTACCCCCTGGCGCAGATCGCTTTCGAGGCCCGCCTCTGGCTGCGAAACGTGTTCTCGCAAGTCCACGCCGTCGAGTGCGACGACGACCGCATCGCGCACGACGTCCTCGACCGGACGGGCGAGCCGCGCCAGCTTGCCGCAGTTTGGGTCGCCCGGTCGCTTGGCGCAGACGTACCGCCGCACGCCATCGATGCGCGGGCGCGAACTGAGGGAGTGGCCGCAATGTCCGCAGCGCAGGCATCCAGCTAACAGGTAGCGACGTGGGTTGATCACCTTGTTCCGGGCCGGGTCGTCGAGCAAGGCTCGCAACCGCATGGTCTCAACCGGTGTCAGGATTGGTGGCCAACTTCCCGCCGTGATGCGCCCGAGGTGCTCACGCTGCCCGGACAACGCGGCGCTCTTGAGCAGCCGCCGGAGCGGACTCGGCTTCCACGCGCCGCCGGCGGGCGTGCGCACGCCGCGGCGTTCCCATTCCCGACAGAGGCCGACGAGTGATCGTCCCGCGAGCAGATGCGTGGTCGCCTCACGGACAAGCGCTGCCTCCTCGGCGACGACGGCCTGCCGGTCTTGCGAGTAGCCGAACATTCGTGTGCCGCCGGTCTGGGGCCGCCCAAGGATCGCGAGCTCCTCGTGCTTGCGTTTGATGCGGATGGACGCGTTCTCGCTCTCCATGCGGGCCTGGGCTACGAGCAACTCTGCCACGAATCGGCCCGTGGGCTGCCGCGTGTCGATGCCCTCCACGACCGTGGCGATGAAGGCGCGAACCTCCTCGGCCGCCTCGTCGAGACGCACGAGATCGCGTTGGCGACGAGTGATCCGGTCGATCTTCCAGGCAAGCACTCCGTCAATTGCCTTCGCGCGGACCGCTTCGAGCATGCGTTCGAATTCAGCCCGGTGGACGCCGCGCCTGTAGGCGCTCAGGTCGATGTCCTCGAAGACATCGGCGACCTCCCAGCCCTTCGAATGCGCATACCTCCGGCAGTCCTGGAGTTGGCGGTCGGTGGCCGTCTGGTTGCCGTCACGATCGTCAGACAGGCGGAGGTAGATCCCGATTCGCGGCAAGTGACACCCCCGAGGAATCAAGTGTTCTGACTTTACGCTGTGTCACCGCGGCGTGCTCTTCCTCGACGAGTTCCCGGAGTTCAGCGCCGCCGCACTCGAGGCGCTGCGCGAACCGCTGGAGTCGGGCGTGATCACGATCTCGCGGGCGCGCGGCTCGGTGACCTTCCCCGCACGCTTCCTGCTCGTCGCGGCGATGAACCCGTGCCCGTGCGGCTACTACGGCGACACGCGTCGTGCGTGCTCGTGCCCGGAGCCTACGGTCTCGCGCTACCAGCGCCGCATCTCCGGCCCGCTGCTCGATCGGCTCGACCTCTTCGTCGACGTCCCGCGGGTCGAGATCGCCGAACTCACCGGCCCGCCCACCGGCGAGCCGTCCGCTGCCATCCGCGAGCGCGTTGCCGCGGCGCGGGCGCGACAGGAGGCGCGGCTCGCGGGCACGCCGCACGTGACGAACGCCGAGATGGGTCCGGTCGAGGTGCGGGCGTACTGCCAGCAGTTCCTCGCGCCGGATGCGCAGCCGCTGCTCGCGGCGGCCACGGAGCGCCTCGGTCTCTCCGCGCGCGCCTTCCACCGTGTGCTCAAGGTCGCGCGCACCGTCGCCGACCTCGCCGGCAGCGATCGCATCGAGGCCCCGCACGTCGCGGAAGCGGTGCAGTACCGGCGGCGGGCGAATGACTAGCGGGACGTCGCGCGGGACGCTGTGCACGTCGTGTCGGGTCAGCCCCATGCTGATCAGCCGGGCGGCACGGAGCGGGGGCGTTCGAAGCGCCGCCGCCTACGTCACGCCGCGCTGCACTGCCTCGCGGAGCCCCGCGAGCTGGCCCCCGAGCCCGGGCGCGTATACGCCCGGGTGGAGCGTCAGCCCGCCGTCCACGACGAGCGCGTGTCCGGTCACGAACGCAGCGGCGTCGCTCGCGAGCCACGCGACGGCGTTCGCGATGTCCGCCGGCATCCCGGCGTGCTTGAGCGGCTGCGCGTCCGCGAACACCTCGGGCAGGGCTGCGAGCAGGGCATCGCGCTGTGCGTCCGAGAGGTCGGCGCCGAAGATGCGCGTCGCGATCGCGCCCGGGCAGACGCAGTTCACGCGGATGCCGAACGGCGCCACCTCACGCGCGACCGAGCGCGTCAGCTGGATCACCGCCGCCTTCGCCGCGCTGTAGACGTGCGGGCCCATGCCCGTCGTGAGCCCGGCCACGCTGGCGGTGCTGATGATCGAGCCCGAGCCCTGCGCCTTCATCACCGGCACCGCGTGCTTCATCCCGAGCAGCGGGCCCTTCACCAGCACGTCCATCGTGCGTGCGTAGCCGTCGACGTCGGTGCCCTCGATCGGCCCGCCGACGCCGCCGAAGCCGGCGTTGTTGAAGATCGCGTCGAGGCGTCCCCACCTGTCGACCGCGCCCCGCACGGCGCGGGTGACCTCCGCCTCGCTGGTCACGTCGGTGCGCACGAACTGGCTCACGGCAGCGCCGAGCTCCTCGGCGAGCGCCCGGCCGCGTGGCTCGTGCACGTCCGCGATCACCACGCGTGCGCCCTCGTCGACGAACTTGCGTACCGTGCCTTCGCCGATCCCGCTGGCGCCGCCCGTGATCACCGCGACCCGGCCGTCGAGTAGCCCCATCGTTCAACTCCCGTCGCGAGCGGTGCCCTGTGCGTCGGCACTCTAGCGAGGCGCGTGGCCGTCCATCGAGCGAACGCCCGTCAGCGGTCGCCGCCGCGCCGTCGCTTGCGCTCGGCGAGCCGGCTGTACGTGCGCCAGAAGCGCGCGGCATCCACCTCGATGCAGATGCGCAGCCGTCCCTCGGGCACGCCCGCGCCGGAGCCGGGGGCGTCCTGTCGCATCGCGTACTCACCGGTCTCGTACAGGTAGACGGCCAACGTGGAGGCGAGGCGCGTGTGATGCCGGCGATCGGCGTCTACCTTTGCCCGCCTGCGGATGTCGTCGTCCAGTTGGGCCATGCGCAGCAGAATAGAACATATGTGCCTGATCAATCACCACTTGTCGACGTCCGGCATCGCTTCCGGCGGCTCCCTGCGTCGGTGCGAGCGGATCGATTCGATCCCGGAGGACGTTCGACACGCCCGCCCCCGTCACCGGGGCGACGCCTTAGAGTCGGGGGGATCGGAGGGGGAACTCATGATCTCGCTCGAAGACATGATCGCGATCTCGCAACTGGACGAAATGGAGATCGACGCGCTTGCTGAGCACGAGCACATCCCGGAGTCCGCGGCGGCGGCGCTCGGTGCGTACCTGCTCCACACCGAGCACGGGGAGGCGCAGATCAGCGAGATGATTTTCGAGGATATCGAGGCGGCGCGCGGCCGCGGCGACATCCATCACGCCGCGCAACTCAAGCTGGTGCTGAGGCATTTCGTCGAGAAGCACGGCGGGTCGTAGAGGTGGCCGCGGACGTCGGCGCGGGTGATCACGGCGTGGTCGCCGGCGAGCGCCGCGGCCGCACGCGTGTCGGCGCGGACGATGCGCGCGTGCGGGCGATGGCTGTGCAGCAGGCGGGCGGTCAGCATCCCGGGGAGGCGCTGGTCGGTGGCGTACAGGGCGCGCCCGGTCGCCTGCTCGATGCCGTCTACGCGCGGCGTCGGCTTGCCGATCGGGCGGCAGTCGACCACGCACGGGTTCCCTTCGGCGGGTCGCGGGAGTTCGGACGGCGCGGAGTGTCCCGCCCTCGCGGCGAGCGGCTCGCGTGCGGCGGGTCACTCGCCGGGCAGGTGTGAGCGCTGACGCTCCGCCTTCGGCCGGCTCACGCACGCCGCTCGCCGCGAGGGCGCGGGCCGCTCGCCGCGAGGGCGCGACGTTCAGTTCCCGAACGCCGCCCTCAGGTGCTTCACGGTCTCAGCCTGGGCGTCGGTCGCGCAGTCGATCACGCCGGCCATGCCGAAGAAGCCGTGGATCATCCCGTCGTAGCGTGTGCACGTGGTCTGCACGCCGGCGGCGCGCAGCGCCTGCCCGAAGGCCTCGCCCTCGTCGCGCAACGGATCGAACTCGGCGGTGATCACGAGCGCGGGTGGCAGGTGCGCGAGGCTGCTCGCGCGCGCCGGCGAGGCGTACGGGTTCGCGCCATCGCCCTGCGGGCCGAGGTAGTGGTCCCAGAACCAGACCATCATGTCCTTCGTTAGCAGGTAGCCGTCCGCGTTCTGCGCGTACGACGGCGTGGCGTACGCGTGATCGGTCACCGGGTAGATCAGCGACTGCTGCACGATCCGCGGTCCGCCGCGGTCGCGCGCCATCAACGCCACCGCCGCGGCGAGGTTGCCGCCCGCCGAGTCACCGCCGACCGCGATGCGCGTGCCGTCCGCGCCGATCTCGCTGCCGTGCTCGGCCACCCACAGCGCCGCCGCGTAGGCGTCGTCTACGGCGGCGGGGAAGCGGGCCTCCGGCGCGAGGCGGTAGTCGACCGACAGGACGACGCATCCCGCCTGGTTCGCGAGCGACCGGCCAGTCGCGTCGGAGCCGTCGAGGTTGCCGATCACCCAGCCGCCGCCGTGGTACCAGACGAGCGCGGGCAGACCCGTGGCGGCCGAGGGCCGGTAGACGCGCACGGGGATCTCGCCGGCGGGGCCGGGGATCGTGCGGTTCGTGACCTCGTGCACCGCCTCGGGGTGCTCGGGGGGCGGGAACGCCATTGCGCGCGCCTCCTGCGGCGAGAGCGTGTGCATCGGCGCCGGCATCATCGTCGCCATCATGTCGAGGATCGCTCTGGCCTGGGGGTGCACGGGCATCGGGGGGCTCCTTCGCGCTCGGACCGGGTGGCGGCGCGAACCTACGAGCGCGCGCTTCGCAATGTCAACGCGAAGGCCTCATACTCGCCCGCGCCATGGCCATGCTCCCATTTCGCATCGAGTTCTCCGAACGCGCAATCGTCGATCTGCATCGGCGGATCGATGCCACGCGCTGGCCGGAGCTGGGTTACGACGCCGGCTGGACGACGGGCACGAACGACGGCGTGCTCCGCGACCTCGTGCGTTACTGGCGCCGCGACTACGACTGGTTCGCAGTGCAAGCGCGGCTGAACGGGCTGGCGCACCTGCGCGGACCGATCGACGGCGAGGAGCTGCACTGCGTCGTCTACTCCGGGCCGGGGGCTGAGCGGCGGCTGCCGTTGCTCCTGCTGCACGGCTGGCCGGGCTCATTCGTCGAGTTCCTCGATGCGGCCGAGTTGCTCGCCGCCGGCGTCGACTCGAGCCCGGGGTTCGACCTCGTCGTGCCGTCGCTCCCCGGG
>JBBDXH010000079.1:0-5380 GCA_040902395.1 Dehalococcoidia bacterium | reverse complement strand
CGCTGTCGCTGCAACCGGGCGCGGCGCTCGGGCTCTTCGCCGTTCTGGGGGGCGGGGCGCGGCTGGGGGGGGTGCGCGCGGGCGCACCGCGACGCACGGCGGAGTCGATCGGCCGTTACGTCGTGCGGCAGCTCGTCGCCGCGATCGACGCCGGCGCGACGCTCGACCGCTTCGCGGCCGACCAGCTCATCCCCTATGCGGCGCTCGCGGACGGCGAGACTCGCGTGCGCATCGTCGAGGTCACCCCACACGTCGAGACCGCCGCCTGGCTCGCACGCGAGTTCCTCGACGCCGAGGTCCGGGTCCGCGACCACGAGCTGATCATCAGGGGCTGTGGCCATCGGCGCCGGCGCACTCCGGTGGACGACGGCCCCGCGGCATCAGCAGGAGCCGCGGGGGAGGCCCCGCCCCGGGGGCCGGGTGGTGATCCGGAAGGAGGGCACAGCACATGACCAGCCCGGAGCGTACGCCCGGCGCGTACAGCCGCGCTCACGCGGCGGAGATCCACGGGCGGTGGGTCGCCTACTTCTCGGAGGCACGCGCGGCGCTCGGCGCCGGCGCGTCGCTCGATCAGCTCGTGGCGCGCGCGGCAAGCCGCTGGGCCCGCGCGGAGCCGCCCGAGCTGAGCTTCGTGCCCGACGCGATGCGCGCGACCGTCCGCGAGAGCGAGCACGACACCACCGACGACACGTTCCTCGACCGCATCGTCGGCGGACAGGTGACGGCGCTGCGTCGGCGCGAGGACGGGGCGGTCGTCTTTCTGAAGCCCGAACGGGCCGCTGCGATGACGACCGACGAGCGCGCCCGCTACGAGCCCTACGACCCGCTCCTGGCGCGCGCGCTCCGTCGCCGTGCGCTCGAAGTGGACATCGAGCGGCTGGCGGAAGCCGAAGAGGGGGAAGGGGAGTGAGCGCCAGCAGAGGAATGCGCGCGTCTCCTTTCTCGCCACTGCGGCGCGCATCCGCGAGTACCTCGATCACAGAGCGCCGGCCGAGGCGCGCGGCATCGCGCTCTTCGCGTGCGAGGCGTGGCCTGCAAGCCGGCGAGCACGCCCTGCGGGTGCCTTCGCGGAAGCTACCCAGGACGCCGCCGCTGACCGCGACCGGGTTCGAACGACCGGGGCGAGACGTACCTCGTCGGGCAACCGGACATGCGGCCCCGGCTCAGAGCCACCCTCCATGGGATGGTCGGAGAGCGGGAGGTTCCACGCAGGCCGCAGGTGGCGACCAAGGGCCCCTGCCCGGGGGACCTCCGCCCGGGGTGGCGCCCCAATCGCCCGGGCTAGTCTCGTCTCGACTCGAGCGCAGGGGCGGAGGGGGTTGGAAATGCTCGCAGGACTCGCGCTGCGCGTGCACGGCAGGAGCGACCAACCGGCCGCAGCGAGGCGTTCCGTGCCACGACCGCTGACTTTCTCCGACCTCGAGCGGCTCGTCGCACGCATCGCGAGCCCCGATCTCGACGGGTCGCCCGTGGCGTTGCTGAGCGTCGCGCGCACGGATGACGGCGCCGGCGTAACGCTCGAGTGCCGGGCCGGCGCGGCGTTCACCCCACAGCGGCTGGAGCGGGCCGCCGACGCCGTTGCCGCGGGGCTGGATCCGACGCTCCTCGATGCGAGGCCGCGTGCCGCCGTCCGCGTCGTGTTCGCGGTGGACGCGCTGCCCGAACCAGCCCCGCCCCATGCAGCCGCTCCCGGAGCGCCCCATCTCCAGTCCCGCGCGCCGTTGCTCACCCGCGACAATTGACTCCCGTGGGCGGCCGGGATCGCGTAGACAGGATGGCTGGCTGTGCACAACGTCTGTGCGATCGCGCACGTTGAGCGACAGTGACTCCCCACTGACTCCAGTGACTGTCGCGACGCGGCTTGTGTGGAGTCGGGAGCGATAGCCGGGCGCCTGCGGCTTGGAGAAGCGGACTGCCCGCGGTGGAGGGTCGACATGGGCATGCCGGCTGAGGTCGATGCGCGCGCGCTGCGTCGCGCGTTCAAGCTGGCTGAGGCCTGGCTGTTACTCAACCGGGATGGCATCAACGCCATCAACGTGTACCCGGTGCCGGACGGGGACACCGGCACCAACATGCTGTTCACGTGGCGCGCCGCCCTGGAGGCGACGACGGAAGCCGACACGGACGTCGGCGCCTTCCTCGCCAAGCTGTCGCATGGCGCGCTGCTCGGAGCGCGCGGCAACGGGGGTGTGATCCTCTCTCAGATGCTCCGCGGCCTGGCGGAAAGTCTCGCCGGCGCGAGCTCGCTCGATGCGCGCGGACTGGCCGACGCGCTGCTCAGTGCCTCCCGGGTGGCGTATGAGGCGATGAGCAACCCGGTCGAGGGCACGATGCTGACGGTGATGCGCGAGGCCGCGAACGCCGGCGAGGCGGTCGCGCGCGCGGAGGGCCCCCTCGAGCTGCTGTTGGAGCGCGTCGTCGAGGAGGCATATGCCAGCGTCGAGCGCACTCCCGAACTGCTGCCGCGACTGCGCGAGGCGGGCGTCGTCGACGCCGGCGGCATGGGCGTCGCGGTGCTGCTGCACGGCATCCGCTGTGGACTGCGTGATGAGCCCCTGCCGGAGACGCCGGTGGTGACCGGGCAGGAGCACGTGACCCTCTCCAGTGCGGCGCACGAGGGGGAGGGCTACTGCACCGAGTTCATCATCGAAGGTGCGAACCTCGACCGCGCCACGATCGAGTCCTCGCTGACCGGGATCGGCGGCGAGTCCGTGCTCGTCGTAGGCGACGCTCGCACCGTCCACGTCCACGTCCACATGGAGAACCCCGGCCCGGCGATCACGGTCGGAGCGGAGTACGGCGCGCTCGCCTCGGTCAAGGTCGAGAACATGCAGACCCAGTACGAGCAGTGGGCGGCCGCCCGAACCGGCGCCGAGCAGGCCGTCGACCCCGCCTCGCTCCCCGCGCTCGGGCTGGTGGCGGTGGCACGGGGCGCCGGATTCGCCGCAGCCTTCCATCAACTGGGCGCCGGGCAGGTGATTACGGGCGACGGCACCGGCAAGGCGAGCGCAGGCGAGCTGCTCGAGGCGGCCCGGCGAGCCGGTCGCGATCACGTCATCCTGCTGCCGAACGACCGCGACGTGCTCATGGCCGCCGCACGGGCCGCCGAGGCATCGGACGGCTTCGTGAGCGTGGTCCCGACGCGCTCAATGGCGGCAGGGCTCGCGGCCGCCATCGCCTACATGCCGGACGGCGATCCCGCGACGATCGTCGCCGCGATGGAGTCGGCGATCCACGCCGTGCAGAGCATCGAGGTGACGACGTCCGTGCGAGACGCGACGATCGACGGGATCGAGATCGCGAAGGGCGACGCCATCGTCTTCGTCAATGAACGCTTGATTGGGAAGGCCGACGATCTGGACGATGCGCTGCTCATCGGCCTCCGCGAGGCGCGGACGCACGAGGCAGAGCTCGTCACCCTCTACCGCGGCGAAGGCGCGGACGCCGAGGCGGGCGCCCGTGTGGCGGCGCGCATCGCGGAGGAGTTTCCCGACGTCGTGCTTGAGGTCATCGAGGGCGGCCAGCCGCACTATCCGTACATGGCCGGCGTCGAGTAACTCCGCACGGTCGGGGCCGCATCGCCACCCGGTTGTGTGGCGCGCGGCGTCGCCGGACGGCGCAACGCGATCACCATGACTCCGCCGCTCAGCCGGCGTGCGAGCCGCGCGGTCCGGGAAGTGGCATCGCCCGCCAACCCGACGGACCGGTGCAGGCGGTTGCCCACGGTCACGCCGGCCGACCGCGCCCGCGACTGACGCCGGGACTGCGGCGAAGCGTCCGTATCCGGTCACGGCGATCCGGACCGAGGTCACGATCCACGCGTGACCTCCGCCCCTGCCGTCTGCTCGCCCCCGTCTCTAGTGTGGCCCGGTGCCCGGCGAGCCCGTCGCGAACCATGCGGCAGGCCGACCGAGCAGCCACGCCCTCGGCGTTGTGCGGGATCAAGGCGAGGGCGCGCGCGTGCCTCGGGCACGACGCGAGCGATCCGCATGTCTTCGGGCTCGGTCGTGCGGCGCCGGGACGCGCGTGCCGCGACGACCTGCGTTGGTGGCCCGGCGCATGCCGCCGACCGGACCGTGTTCACGGCGCGATGGGCAGCGCCAGACGTCCGCCCCGCGGGCGAGACGAGAAGGGATACGCAAGTGAACAGGCGGACGCTGCGGGACCTCGACGTGCGTGGACGTCGTGTGCTCTTGCGCACGGACTACAACGTCGACGTCGTCGACGGCCTTGTGCTCGATGACCTGCGCATCCAGGCGTCGCTGCCGACGATACGCGCGCTGCTCACGCAGGGCGCCCGCGTGGTGATCTGTTCACACCGCGGCCGGCCGAAGGGTCGCCCGGAACCCGGGCTATCCAACCGGCCCCTGGCGTCGCACCTCTCCCGCCTGCTCGGGATCGAGGTGCAGGCAACGACGGACTGCATCGGCGCGTCCGCCGAGGCCGCGGTCGCGGCCATGCGCACCGGCGAGGTGCTGCTGCTCGAGAACCTGCGCTTCCATCCCGGCGAGGAGGCGAACGACGACGCATTCGCCCGCCAGCTCGCCGCGCTGGGCGATCTGTACGTGAACGACGCCTTTGGCGCGATCCACCGTGCCCACGCCTCGATCGTCGGTCTTCCGCGCTATCTCCCGGCAGCCGCGGGGCTGCTGGTGGAGCGCGAAGTCGACCGTCTCAGCGAGGTGGCGGAGCACCCGGACCACCCGTTCGCGCTCGTGCTGGGCGGGGCGAAGGTCGACGACAAGCTGCCGATGCTGGAACGCCTGCTGCCGCAGGCGGACGTGGTGTGCCTTGGCGGGGCGATGGCGAACGTCGTGCTCGCGGCCCAGGGCATCGACATCGGCGCGTCGCTGGCGGACGGCGCCGGGGCGCGGGCGGCGGCGGAGCGACTGCTCGCCGCGGTCGAAGCGCGTCGCGACTTCCGGCTCGTGCTGCCCGATGACGTCGTCGTGGCCCGGTCATCCGCGGCCGCCGACCGGTACCGCACGGTCCCCGCCTCCCGCATCCCGGCGGGCTGGAGCATCGTCGACATCGGTGCCCGGACGGCCGAAGCGTTCGCATCCGCGCTGGCCGGCGCCCGAACGGCGATCTGGAACGGACCGATGGGCATCTTCGAGCGTCCGCCGTTCGACGCCGGGACTCGCGCCGTCGCGGAGATGCTGGCGCGCCTGGGCACGCGCACCGTGGTCGGCGGCGGCGAAACCACGGCGGCGGTGCGCGCGGCCGGCCTGGCAGACCGCGTCTGGCATCTCTCGACCGGTGGCGGCGCGACGCTGGAGCTGTTGGGAGGACGCCCGTTGCCGGGCCTGGACGCCCTCCCCGAGCGCGTGCCTGCCGGAACGAGCGCGCGCGGACGCTAGGGAGCAGGCCGCGGGCGCTC
>JBBDXH010000078.1:0-5421 GCA_040902395.1 Dehalococcoidia bacterium | reverse complement strand
ACCTCGCGCTGGAGGACGGTGACTCCGAGCTCTTCGCCATCCTCGAGCACGGCACGGCCGTGGCGGACCCCGAGACGGGGTCCGCGCTCGTGCGTGCGGTCTTCACTGTGGACGGCGCACGCGGCGACTGGGCCGCGACCGGGGATCGCGTCGCGTGCGAGTTGACGATCGACGCTGAGAGCTGGCGCGGGGAGCTCCGCATCCGCCCCGCCTGAGCCGGGCCAGGGCGCGAGCGCTACGGCTCGTACTTTCGGAAGATCGCCGCCGCGTTCTGCCCGCCGAGCCCGAACGAGTTCGACAGCACCACGCGGAGCGTCGCCGAGCGCGCGTAGTTCGGCGTGACGTCCAGGTCGCATTCGGGGTCCGGGGTGACGTAGTTGATGGTCGGCGGGATGCACTGGTGCTCCAGCGCGAGCACAGAAGCGACGGCTTC
The DNA here is from genome assembly GCA_040902395.1 of Dehalococcoidia bacterium. GTDB lineage: Bacteria > Chloroflexota > Dehalococcoidia > UBA2979 > UBA2979 > VGNK01. The sequence continues at coordinate 4,988 of JBBDXH010000078.1, read as the reverse complement.
GATCCCACCGGCGCCCGCCGCGAGGTGCCCGGTCATCGACTTCGTGGAGGAGATGGGGATGCGGTGGGCCTCGTCTTCACCCAGCGCGATCTTGATCGCCTGTGTCTCGGTGCGGTCGTTGTAGGGCGTGCTCGTCCCGTGCGCGTTGATGTAGTCGATATCGGCCGGCGTAATCTGCGCGTCGCGCATCGCGCGGAGCATCGCCAGTGCCTGGCCGCCGGCGTCGGGCGCGGTGTCGTCCGTCGCGTCGAACGACCAGCCGACACCCGCGAGTTCGCCGTAGATGCGCGCACCGCGAGCCAGGGCCGACTGCTCGGACTCGATCAGGATCACGCCCGCGCCTTCGCCGAGCACGAAACCGTCGCGGTTGAGGTCGAACGGGCGCGAGGCATGGGTCGGGTCGGCGTTGTTCTTCGACAGCGCGCCCATGCGCCCCATCGACGACAGGGCGAGGTGCGTCACCATGGCTTCGGCGCCACCCGCGAGCACCGCCCGCGCGTGGCCGAGGCGCACCAGGCTGAGCGCGTGCCCGAGTGCGTCCGTCCCGGAGGCGCATGCCGTGTTGATCGTGGTGTTTGGTCCGCGGATGCCGAGCTCGCGCGCGAGGCGCGCGGCGGCCATGTGCTGCCCCATACGCGTGATGATGAACGGATCGACCTTCGCCGATCCGCGATCGAGGTACGTCACCCACTCGGGTCCCATGTTGAAGGCGTCACCCGAGGTCGCCATCACCACGCCGATGTCGTCGCGCGTCTCCGCGTTGATCTCGAGGCCGGCGTCGGTGACCGCCTGCATCCCCGCCGCCGCCGCGAGCTGAGCGAAGCGGCCCGTTCGGCGAGCGACCTTACGCTCGAGGTACAGCTCGACGTCGAAGTCTTTCACCTCGCCCGCGATCTGAACGAGCATCCCTTCCGGGTCGAACTGCTGAACGCGGTCAATCCCATTGCGACCGGTGCGCAGGCCCTCCCAGAACTCGGCTGTGGTGTTGCCGATCGGCGTGACGGCGCCGAGGCCGGTGATCAGTGCGCGGTGGATGGTGCGGATCTGGCCTGGCATCGGGAGCGCTCCGGAGTCGTGGCGGGGGAATATGCCTATGGTACCGCTCGCCCCGCGTGAGTGCGCCTGACGTGCCGCGCGACGAACGCGGGTACGAGACGCGGGTACGCGCACCCGCTGACGGGCATACGGCGAGGCGTTCGACCTGAATCGCCCCGTGCGCCGAGCGATCGCGGCCGGGGGAGGACCGTCCCGGGCCGCTCAGATCGGGAGGTTGGCCAGGCTCTGGAGGAATTCGCGCACGTTCAGGCTGAGCGCCGCCGGCTGGTCGGTCGGCACCCAGTGCCCGGCGTCCTCGATCAGGGAGACGCGCGAGCCCGGGATGCGGCGATGCAGCCGTTGGATCGCCTCCGGGGTCAGCATGTCCGTTTCCGCGCCGCGCACGATCATCGTGGGGCACTGGACACGGTCAACGCAGTCCCAGAGATCGGAGAGCCGGCGCTGACCGGGATCGGGCTCAGGCGGGCGTGCCGTCGGGTCGCGGTAGATCGGGTCGAAGTCCCAGGCGTATTCGCCCTCATCGTTCTGGCGCAGGGCCGCCAGCGCGCGGCGCTCGATCTGATCGGTCGTCGCATAGGGGAAGTACGGGCGGAATGCCTCGACCGCGTCTTCCAACGTCTCGAACGCGTCTCCGCTGCCGAGCATGCGGCGCAACGTCTCGATGCCGGAGCGCAGCACCTCGGGCGCGGTCTCGATCAGCACGAGCGCGGTGACGACGTCGGGGTGTTCGGCGGCGTAGCAGATCGCGTTCGCGCCGCCCATCGCGTGCCCGACGAGCGTGACCGAGCGCAGCCCCAGACCGTCGATGATCGCCTCGAGGTCCTCGACCTGCGTGGCGCGGGTGTAGTCGAGGTCGGTCGCGCGGTCGCTCCGCCCGTAGCCGCGCAGGTCGAGCGCGATCACGCGGAACTCGCGCGCGAGGTCGAGGGTGCACTCCGCCCATGCCTCGCTGGTCTCGGCGTAGCCGTGAAGCATGACGATCGCGTGCTTGGTGCGCGGGTCGCCGGACTCCCGGTAGTGGAACGACATGCCGTTGGCTTCGATGAACTCATCGTGCGGTTTGTTCGACGACGCCATGCGACTCGCACCCTTCGGGCGCGCCGGCTCACCCGTTGAGCGGCGCACGACCCTGCCTCACGGACCCGGAGACGAGCAGTCTAACACCGCGTCCGGCTACCGGCTGCGGCGCGCCGCGACAGGCGCGCCGCGGCGTGTAGCCGCCGCGCAGCGGCTTAGAGCGCGGCGGCGATCGCGCGCGCGACGGGCAGTCCGCCCGCCAGCGTGATCCACTGCCGGCCGCCGTCGTGCGAGCCCCAGACCTTGTCGCCGGCCGCGACGAACAGCGTGTCCGCGCTGTCCCACACGCGCGTGACGACGGGGGCGAGCGGCCACTCGTCCTCCTCGTCGAGCATCAGGCGCGTCCACGTCACGCCGCCGTTCGCGGAGCGGAAGAGCGCGCCGTCTGCACCCGGCCCGCGGCGGGACACGGACAGCACGAGCCGGTCGGGTGCGCCGGGCACGATCGCGATCGTCCCACCCCACGAGCGGTCGAGACCGCCGAGCGACTGCAGCCACGAGAAGCCGGCGTCTTCGCTGCGGAAGACGCCGCTCTCCGCCGTCGCGAACAGGCGGTCGCGCTGCTCGGGGTGTTCGAGCACGGTATGCACGCCCGGGTCGAGGCCGTCGCCCCGGCGCAGCCAGGTGCGGCCCTCGTCGTGGCTGTGCCAGAGTCCGCCGCCGGTGATGCCGATCAGCACGCCCTCCTTCGGGAAGGCGAAGCTCGCGACGAACGGCGCCTCGTGTCCCGTGGGTGTGACGAAGCGATTGTGGCGCGCAATGTGCTGCACGCTCTCGAGCTCGCTCCAGGTGATTCCGCGATCGCCCGAGACGGACACGCCGGCGGGTTCGAGCCCCGCGAACAGCCGGCCGTCCGGGGCGACGCGCACCGCCTGCACGTCGCCCTCGAGGCGCTGCTCCCAGCGCTTGCCGGCGTGCACCCACACCCCGGCGCCCGGCGCCCCGGCGATCGCGACGCCGCTCCGGAAGTCCAGCGACGCGAAGGCGCGCCCCGCGATCGCGCGCTCGGGGTCGCTGCCGGGGATGACCTGGAGCAGCCCCTCGTCCGACGCGATCAGGATGCCCAGCACCTAGCGCGCCACCTCAGCGGAGGACCGGCGCGCGCGCACCGCCTCCACGATGCGCGGGAGGGCCGCGCCCGATGGTCCGCGCACGACCACGGTGGCGATCTCCGAGAGCGGCGTTTCCTCCGGGTTGATCTCGATCAGCGCCACGCCTCGCCGCCACGCGTCGACCGGGTACTGGGCGGCGGGGTAGACGACGGCCGACGTGCCGATGGTCAGGAAGCAGTCCGCGCGGTCGGTCTCGCGTTCGCACGCCAGCAGCGCGCCGAACGGGATCGGCTCCCCGAACATCACTGTGTCGCTCTTCACGATGCCGTCGCAGCCGCCCTCGAGGCAACGCGGTGGGAGGTCCGCGGCGTCGATGTGCACCTGCTCGCGCGGCCAGCGGGCGCTGCATGCGGTGCACCGCATCCAGTGGCGGTTGCCGTGGATCTCCGTGAGCGAACGCTGTCCCGCGCGTCGGTGCAGGTCGTCGATGTTCTGTGTGATGAGGTGGCCCAACACGCCCATGGCCTCGAGCGCGGCCAGCGCCACGTGGCCGGGATTGGGCTGCGCGGCCTCGAGCGCGCCGCCGAACTCGCTCGGCTGTTGCGCCTCCTCGAGCCGGCGCTCCCACCAGCGCCGTGGGTCCCTTGCGAACGTCTCGTACTGGTTGAGCGGCGGCTCCCCGAGGCGGGTCCAGAGGCCGCCTTCTCCCCTGAAGGTGGGGATGCCCGACTCCTTCGACATGCCCGCTCCGGCCAGCGCGACGGCGTGCCGCGCGCGCGCGAGCAGGTCGGCGGCGGCGGCGATGGCGTCGGGGTCGAGGGTGCCGGTCACGCCGGCCATCCTAGCCGGGGCCGTGAGCACGGGGTACCCCGTGCCCAAGCCCGGTGCGGCATCGCGGCATGCCCGATCGCGCCGGTGTGCGGTCGGGAGTACGTCCGCGCGGGATTGCCCGCGCGAACGGCCGGGGCGCTCGATCGCGTCGGCAGCGCTCACAACGCTGTCGCGCCGGGGCGACGGCCGCGCGAGCGCGCCGACGAGCGAATGGCGGCCGGTGATGCAGCTCGAGTTCGCGTTCCTCTGCGATGCGGCCACGGAAGCGGCCGGGAAGCTCTATGCCCTCGGCATCGGCATCGACCGCCTGCAGGTGCTCGCACTCCCCGCGCGCCACGGGCGCATGACGCTCGTCGCGCGCCTCGTGTTCGGCCCCGCGGAGCAGGGCACGCATCCCTTCGAGTTGCGCCTCGTGGACGCCGACGGCCGTGACGTGACCGCGCCCGTCGCCGGCGAGCTCACCGTACGCAGCCCGGACGGCGCGACCGGTGCACGCGTGAACATGCTGATCGACGTGCTCAACACGGAGTTCCGCACGCATGGTCCACATGAGCTGACGCTCTCGATCGACGGCGCGGGCCTGGTGATCCTCCCGCTGGACGTGGTGCTCACCACGAACTGACGCCCCGCGCGATGTCCGGAGACCGAATTGAGGGTCGCGCGCCCCGGCGACGCGGGGGATCCCTGTCCGCCGTGCGTCACGCCAGCCGGTTCAATGGTGATCGCTGGAGGTACCCCCCAATGTCCGGTCTCACCCGCGAGGACATCATCGATCTGGATCGCTGGTACAGCATCCAGTTCGCGAGCAGGGAAATGGCGGCCGCGGCGCTGGAGCGTTACCGGCGCTACCGCGCGGAGGTTGCCGCGCGCCAGGCCGAGCGCGGCTTGCGCGCGACTGAGCCGGCGGAGCAGGACGCGCCGGACCTCGCCGCCTAGTCCGCATTCGCAGCCGTGCGTGCCGTCCGCGCCGAA
>JBBDXH010000077.1:0-5481 GCA_040902395.1 Dehalococcoidia bacterium | reverse complement strand
GGGGGGCATCACATGACGCGAGCGGACGCGATCGACGTGCAGGCGAACAGCGAGGGCCGGCGCGGCGAGTTGCTGAGCGCCGACGCGCTCGCCTTCGTCGCGGACCTCCAGCGGTCGTTCGGGCCGCGCCGGCGCCAGCTCCTGGGCGCGCGCGTCGCGCGCCAGCGCGGCTTCGACGCCGGCGCCCTCCCCGACTTCCTCGACGGCACGCGCACGGTGCGCGAGAGCGAGTGGCAGGTGTCGCCACCGCCCGCGGACCTGCGCGACCGCCGCGTCGAGATCACGGGGCCGACCGACCGCCGCATGGTGATCAACGCGCTCAACTGCGGCGCCCGCGTGTTCATGGCCGACTTCGAGGACGCCAACTCGCCGACGTGGTCGAACATGATCGACGGACAGGTCAACCTCTTCGACGCCGTGCGCCGCCGGGTCGACTACACCACCGGCGAGGGTCGCGAGTATCGGCTGAACGAGCACACTGCCGTGCTCATGGTGCGTCCGCGCGGCTGGCATCTGATCGAGCGCCACCTGCTCGTCGACGGCGAGCCGATCGCTGCCGCGTTCTTCGACTTCGGACTGTTCGCCTTCCACAACGCGCGCGAGCTGATCGCGCGCGGCTCGGGGCCGTACTTCTACCTCCCGAAGCTCGAGAGTCACCTCGAGGCGCGGCTCTGGAACGACGTCTTCGTCTTCACCGAAGACCGGCTCGGCCTCGAGCGCGGGGCGATCCGAGCCACCGTGCTGATCGAGACGGTGCTCGCCGCCTTCGAGATGGACGAAATCCTGTACGAGCTACGCGAACACTCCGCCGGGCTGAACGCCGGTCGCTGGGACTACATCTTCAGCGTGATCAAGAAGCTCGGCGGCTCGGAGCAGTTCCTGCTCCCGAACCGCGGCCAGGTGGGGATGACCGTGCCGTTCATGCAGTCGTACGCGCGTCTGCTCGTGAAGACGTGCCACCGCCGCGGCGCCCACGCGATGGGCGGGATGTCGGCCTTCATCCCCAACCGCCGCGATCCCGCCGTCACGGAGGCGGCCATCGCGCGTGTGCAGGAAGACAAGCAGCGCGAAGCCAGCGAGGGCTTCGACGGCACGTGGGTCGCCCATCCGGACCTGGTGCCGGTGGCGCTCGAGGTCTTCGACGCCATGCTCGGCGAACGCCCGAACCAGGTGGATCGCCGGCGCGATGACGTCGCCATCTCGGCGGAGGACCTGCTCGATATGCGCGTCGCCGGCGCCGCGTTCACAGCGGCCGAGCTCGAGAACAACGTCAGCGTCGCGCTGCGCTACATGGCGGCGTGGCTCGGCGGCACCGGCGCCGTTGCGATCAACAACCTCATGGAGGACGCCGCGACCGCGGAGATCTCGCGCTCGCAGCTCTGGCAGTGGAGCCGCTTCGGGGCGCGCCTGGACGACGGTCGCACGGTCACGGCCGCGCTCGTGCGCGACGCGGCGCGGGCCGAGGCCGCCCGGCTCGCTGCTGAGTCGCCGGCCGACGCGGCGCACCTCGAAGCCGCGCGCGTGCTGCTCGAGCAGACCGCGCTCGGCGACGAGCTCGCCGAATTCCTCACGGTCCCCGCCTACGAGCAACTCGACTGATCGGTCGGCGTCGACCGGAACTGACCCTCGCCCGGGTCCGGGACCGCGGGGAAGCGGTTCGTCCAGGCGGTGTTCCACGACGCGGTCGGCGTGGGACGGTCACTCGTCGGCGTCCGCCTCCTCGCCGATCGTGAAGCAGAAGGTCGCCCCGCGATCGACCTCGGCGTGTGCCCAGACCCGGCCACGATGGCGGGTCACGATGCGGTGGACGGTCGCGAGACCGACGCCCGTTCCTTCGTATTCCGCCTGCGTGTGCAGACGGTGGAAGACGCCGAACAACGCGTCGGCGTCCTTCATGTCGAACCCGACGCCGTTGTCGCGGACGAAGTAGACCGTCTCGCCCGCGGTGCCCTGCTCGCGGCCGATCGTGATGCGGGCGGGATCGCGGCCGCGGGTGAACTTGACGGCGTTGGCCACCAGGTTGACGAACACCTGCCGGATCAACGCGGGATCCACCAGCGCATCGCCGAGCGGCTGCAGGTCGATCTCGACCGGCCGGCCGGCCGCGTCCGGCCTGACCTCATCCAGCGCGTCGCGGACGATCGATTCGAGGGGCAGCAGCCGGCGCGCCAGGGCGGAGCGGCTGATCCGCGAGAACTGGAGCAGGTCGTCGATCAGCCGCCCCATCTGCTGCGCCGCGCTGCGCACCAGGCCGAGGTACCGCTGGGCCTCGGCGTTGAGGTCGCCGGCGTAATCGCTCGCGAGAATCTCGGCGAAGCCGTCGATCGTCCGCAGCGGCGAACGCAGGTCGTGCGACACCGAGTACGAGAACGCCTCCAGTTCCTGGTTCGCATCTTCGAGATCCGCGGTCCGGACCTGGACACGCCGCTCCAGCGTGACGTTCAACTCGTCCAGCTCGGCCTGTCGGGCCCCGAGCGCGGCGGCCATCGTGTCGAACGCACGGCTCAGTTCCCCGATCTCGTTCGGCGCATGCGGTCCGCCGACGCGCGCGCCAAAGTCACCTTCGGCCAGGCTGCGGGTCACACGCACGAGGCCCGCGATCGGCCGCAGAATGAAACGCTCGGTGAGGAGCCACGCCGCGGCCAGCCCGATGAACGACAACGCCGCGAGCACGATCAGATCCTCGCGAAGTGCGCGATTCGCGTCGCTGAACGCAGCGGCGCTGGGGATCCCAATCACGGCGTACGCGCCGGCGCCGAGTCCGGTGATCGGAGCGAACGCGATCAGACTGGGCGTTCCCTCCGGGCTGATCCCTTCCACCGTTCCCTCGTGCAGCCGCGACATGGCTGCGACCACGCGCTCGTCGCGGATCCTCGAGCCGACTTGGTGCTCGGGATCGGGGACGCGCGCGAGGATCGTGCCCTCGCTATCCGTGACCAGTCCGTACGAGCCTTCCGGCAACCCCTCGATCAGCGTGTTCGGCTGCAGTCGCTGGAGGTTGATCGCGGCGAAGACGACGCCGAGTCGCGCAGCATTCGACCCCACCACCGGCGATCCGAACGTGAGCGCGGGCTCTCCGGAAACGCGGTCGACAGCGAAATGCCCCGGGGTGATCTGCTCGGCGGCCATGGCGGCGATGAAGAACGGCTGATCGGCGACCGTGAGCCGGTCCGCGACCGGTTGGCTCGCGCAGTGCACGCGGCCGGTCGTGTCGGCCAGGCCCACGCTGACGTACTCCGACCGCGTTCCGATGAAGGACGCGAGAAACGCCGTGCACGCCTCTGTTGAGATGCCGGTGACGCCCGAGGACGCTGCAAACAGCGCAGCGATCGGCCTCAACAGATCACGGGCCGCGTCGGCGGTCAGTTCACCCTGATGCGAGACGCCCCGCGCGAGCTGGAGACCCTGATCTCGCACATGCTCAGCACTCTCGTCGCGCCGCTCGAGACCGGAGCGGAGGGTCAGCACGATCGCCGGCAGCGCGATCAGCGCAATCAGTGCGACGCGCTGTACCCCGAGTCTCCGGACGGAGCGCATCCACCCTCCGCGCGCACGCCGCACCTGGGCAAACGCTCGGCGTGCGCGACTTTCGGGGATGGGGTCGGCACTGCCGTGGTGTTCGTTCATGCAACATGCAGCTTCAGGAGATCTCTACCGCACCACTCAGCCTACGCCGCTCGGGCCGCCGGCCACGGGACCCGCGCGTGACCACCGGCCCACGGCCACGCATCGTCGACCGGCGCGATCCGCGGCCCACGCCGTTCGAAGGTCGCCCGCACGAGCAAGCTCCGCGGATCGTCGCCCGACGATCGCCGGGCGCGAGGGCGCCTGCCGGCGCGCCGACAGGCGTCGCAGTTGCGGCACCGGCGAGCCGACGGCGTGAGCCATCGGACACGTCCCGCGCCTGCCGGCGCGCCGAAGAGGCCGTCTGCCGCAGCACGGACGCAGGCGCGCGCGCCGGGGCCTTCCGGCTGCGGCGGTCCTCGGCCGCCGCCGTTGGGCCGGCGCGCGAATGAAGGGAGCGGTGGCTACCCGCCGCTCGCGGCAAGCACGGCGATCAGTGTCGCGAGCACGCCGGCGACCCGGACCTTCGCAGGGTCGACGCCGTCTGCGGTGTCGGCCGGCGTGTGGATCATCGGCGTCCCGGTGAAGACGCCGCTCCACGCGAGCGCGAGCGTGGGCACGCCGGCGCGCGCGAAATGGATGTCGTCGCTGCCGCCGCCCGAGCGGTCCCCGAACTCGACCGGGAACGACTCGGACTGCCCGGCCAGCGTCGCTCGTGCCGCCTCGAATGCGTCGCGCGCCGTGCCGTTCACGGACAGGCTGGCGCCCCCACCCTGCCCAATGGTGTCGACGTTGACGTAGAGCGCCGTCTCGTCCACCGGGAACGGAGGATGATCGACGTAGTGCGCGCTGCCGAAGAGCCCTTCCTCGTGCCCGGACCAGGCGACGAAGACCACGTTCACCGTCGGCGCGAACGCCTCCTCCGCGAGCCGTCGCGCCAGTTCCACGATCACGGCGGTGCCCGACGCGTTGTCGTTCGCCGCCGGAAAGACGACGCCGTCGGGGTCGGGCCCGATCTCCTCGTAGTGTGCGCCGATCACGATCGCGCGCTCGGTGGCCGTCGCCGCCGGCAGATAGGCGATCACGTTGTGCGCATCGACGGTGGCCGGCGGCGCGAGATCGACGGCGAGACGTGCGCGCCATGCCAGCGGGAACGTCGGCAGCGGCTGGCCGCGTGCGATCAGGTCGTTGAGCTCCTCGCGTGAGTGGCCACTGCCTTCGAACAGCGTCGCCGCGCCGCCCTGGCTGAGTTCGACCATCGGGATGGCGTCCGCGTCCGGCGTCCGCGCCTCGGCTTTCAGCAGATCGGGACGCCCCGTGGTGATCAGCACGCCGAGCGCGCCGGCGCGCCGAGCGCGCCCGACGATGTCGAGCAGCGGGCCGCGAGGGACGAGCAGCAGCAGCTTGCGCTCGAGCGCGAGCGCATCCAGGTCCGCTCCGGTGCCGCCGAAGACCACGTCGCCGGTGACGTCCCCTGCGCCTGCGGGCCCGGTCACGATCGGGCGAAAGTCGTCGCGCAGCCTGAGCGAGCGCCGCACGCCGGCCGCGTTCGTCAGCTCGAGCACCGGCACCGCACCGAGCTCCTGGACGTCGACCGGGAACGCCTGGAGATAGCCATCGCCGTCGCCGCCGGGCAACAACCCGGCTGCCGCGAAGGCATCGGCGAGATAACGCGCGCCGAGCAGCTCGCCGGGCGTGCCTGTGTGGCGGCCCATGTACTCGGGGCGGGCGAGCTCGCGCACGTCCGCCATCGCGCGTGCTTCGTCGAACGCGAGCGCGATGCCGAGCGGCGTGCCGTCCGAGCGGGGGCGCGCCGTCGCCGTCGCGGCCGCCGCGGTTGGTGATGGCGCCGCTGCGGTCGCCGCGACCGCGACGGTCGCGCTCGGCGGCGCGGTCGCGGTGGACGTGGCGGCGGCG
>JBBDXH010000076.1:0-5540 GCA_040902395.1 Dehalococcoidia bacterium | reverse complement strand
TCCGCGAGGGCGGTCGCACCGTCGGCGCAGGCGTCGTCACCAGCATCATCGAATAGGGGAGGCCCGAGATGGCCAAGGGGGACCGCGTCGACATCACGCTCGCGTGTACGGAGTGCCGTTCGCGCTCATACCATACGAAGAAGAACCGGCGGAACGACACCGAGCGCATCGAACTCAAGAAGTACTGTCCGCGCTGCCGCGTACACCAACCGCATCGCGAGACCCGCTAGCGACTCGCGCAGCGGAGCGATCCGCGCAACGTCAGGAGCACAGCATGGGCCGTGAGGCCCGGCGGGCGCAGGCTCGTCAGGAACGCAGGCAACGGCAGCAGCAGGCGCAGGCGCGGCGACGTCCGCCGTCGGTCTCCGCCCCGGCCGCCACGGAGCAGGCCCGTCGTGGCGGCAGCTCACTGCTCAAGCCTCGCTGGGCGATGGACATCATCAGCGAGCTGCGGAAGGTCACGTGGCCCACACGCCACGAGGTGTTCCACCTGACGGTCGTGGTGATCGTGGTCTCGCTCCTGATCGGACTTGTTCTCGGCGTCGCCGACCTCGCGTTCGGCTGGATCGTCGAAAAAGTCATCCTCCCGTAAGGAAGCGTTTGTGACGAATCAACCCATTATCGACGAGGTCGCGGACGCGCCCGCGGATAGTGATCAGCCGCCCGACGACGGACGCGCCTGGTACATCGTCCAGACCTACTCGGGCTACGAGAACAAGGTCAAGACGAACCTCGATCAGCGCATCAAGTCCATGGACATGGGCGACAAGATCTTCCAGGTGATCATCCCCACCGAGGACGAAATCGAGATCCGTGACGGGCAGCGCCGGACCGTGCAGCGCAAGCTCTTCCCCGGCTACGTCTTCGTGCAGATGGTGATGGATGACGATTCCTGGTACGTCGTGCGCAACACGCCGGGCGTGACCGGCTTCGCCGGCGCCACCATGGAGGACCGCTCCAAGCCGACCGCGCTGGCGGACGCCGAGGTCGACAAGATCCTGAAGCAGATGGACGCCGGCCAGCCGCGCATCAACATCGGCTTCCAGGTGGGCGAGTCGGTGCTCGTGACCGACGGACCGTTCAGCGACATGATCGGCGTCGTCGACTCGATCGACCTGGATCGCGGCCGTGTACGCGTGATGGTCTCGATGTTCGGGCGTGAGACGCCGGTCGAGCTCGACTTCCTGCAGGTCGAGAAGCAGTAGCCCGATAGCGAAACGACGATCGCATCGTGCGCCCGGCCGCAGCCGGCGCATGATCGCGCGAACGGGGTGAGGCGAGATGGCGAAGAAAGTACGCGCGATCGTGACGCTGCAGATCCCCGCGGGCGGCGCGAACCCCGCGCCGCCGGTCGGCACGGCCCTCGGGCCGCACGGCATCAATATCATGGACTTCTGCAAGACCTACAACGAGCAAACCCGCGATCGCGCCGGGTCGATCATCCCCGCGCGCATCACGATCTTCGAGGACCGCTCCTTCAACTTCGTGCTCAAGACGCCGCCGGCGTCCGACCTGCTGCGCAAGGCAGCGAGCGTCGACAAGGGCTCGGCGAGCCAGCGCGAGAAGGTGGGCGCCGTGACGCGCGCGCAGGTGCGCGAGATTGCGCTGACGAAACTCCCCGATCTGAACACCAACGACATCGAGCAGGCCATGAAGAGCATCGAGGGCACGGCGCGCTCGATGGGGATCGAGGTCAGGTAGTGCCGAAAGTCGCGAAGCGCATGCAGGCCACCCGCGCGAAGGTGGACGGAGACCGGCTGTACGAGCCGCACGAGGCACTCACGCTGGTGCGTGAGTGCGCCACTGCCAAGTTCGACGAGACCGTTGAGCTGCACCTGCGCACAGGCCTGGACGGCCGCCACGCGGATCAGCAGCTGCGCGGCTCGGTGGTGCTCCCGCACGGCCTCGGCCGCGCGGTGACCGTCGCCGTGTTCGCCGAAGGCGAGCCCGCTCGCATCGCCCTGCAGGAAGGCGCGGACATCGTCGGCAGCGATGACCTGATCGAGCGCGTGCAGGGCGGCTTCGTGGCCTTCGATGTCGCGCTCGCGCAGCGCGAACTGATGGGCAAGGTCGGCGGCCTCGGCCGCATCCTGGGCCCGCGCGGTCTCATGCCGAACCCGCGCAACAACACCGTGGTCGCGGGCGAGGACATCGGGCGTGCCGTGCGTGAGGCGAAGGCCGGCCGCGTGGACTACCGCCTGGACCGCACGAACCTGATCCACTGCGCGATCGGCAAGGCATCCTTCAGCGACGTGCAGCTGTTCGAGAACCTCCAGGCGGTCGTCAGCGAGATCATCAAGAACCGTCCGACGGGCACGAAGGGACAGCTGCTCCGGGGCGCGACGCTGACGTCGACCATGGGGCCCGGCGTGCCGGTGGACGTGAACGAGATCCAGGCCATGGCAACGGCGACGGCGTAGCCCCTCCGACGGGCGTAGACGTTAGGAGCCTGCCGTCGCAGACTGAGCACGAGAGACATCCGCCGGAGACTATGGGTCCTTCGTCGAAGGAGAATGGCCGCGAGGCCGCCCGTACAGGTGGGACAGGACGAACATCGGCACCGCGCGGCGGATGCCGTTCCGCCCTCCCCGCACCGGCGTGGAGGGCGTTTTGTTGGGTCCTCGAGACCGCGCCCGGCGAAGGAGGAGCGCTTGCCGACGGAACGCAAGGTGACGCAGGTCGGCGAGATTACCGCGCTGATCCGCGATGCAGAGATCGCGATCTCGACCGCGTACCAGGGGATCTCGGTGGCCGATCAGGTGGCGTTGCGGGCGACGCTGAGCGACGCCGGAGCGCAGATGCGTGTGGTCAAGAACACGTTGCTGCGCATCGCCGCGCGCGATGCCGGCCTCGATCAATTCGCCGCGCTCGCGGACGGACCCACGGCGCTCGTGGTCGGCCGTGACGAACCGATCAGCGCTGCGAAAGCGCTGTTCGGCTATCTCCGTGCTCACCCGAACTCGCCGGTGAAGATCCGCAGCGCGGTCGTGAGCGGTCAGCTCGTCGACGCCGCCTACGTCGAGGACCTCGCGACGGTGCCGTCGCGCGAAGCGCTGCTCGGCCGCCTGGCGGGCAACGTGATCGGCCAGATCACGCAGTTCCTCGGCCTGATCCAGGCCACCAGCCGCGAGTTCGCGGGGCTGGTCGAAGCGCGCGCGGCGCAGCTCGAAGGTGCCGCCGCCGAGTAATCGGCACAGGGAGTCCCCGCGCGCCGGGCGCGCGCGACGCAAGCGAGTACAGCGGACCGGCCCGGCGCCGGCGTGGAGGAGCAGACGATGAGCAAGGTCGAAGACGCGCTCGAGATCATCAAGGGCATGACGATTCTCGAACTCCGGGACCTCAACAAGGCGATGGAGGAGGAGTTCGGGGTGACCGCCGCGGCCCCGATGATGATGGCGGCTGCACCGTCGGCAGACGCCGCTCCGCCGGTCGAGGAGAAGGACGAGTTCGACGTCGTCCTCAAGGACTTCGGCGCGAACAAGATCAACGTCATCAAGGCCGTCCGCGAACTCACCGCGCTTGGCCTGAAGGACGCCAAGGACCTCGTCGAAGCCGCGCCGAAGCCGGTCCGCGAGGGCGTCAACAAGGCCGACGCCGAGGCTGCCAAGGCGAAACTCGAGGCAGCCGGCGCGGTGGTCGAGCTCGTCTAACCCGCGAGTCGCTCGGCAGACCATGCAGGCGCAGGACTGTCACGCGGTACGGCGTGACAGTCCTGCGGCAGGCCCCACGCGCCTGCGCCGGGCACCCGCCGCACGGCATGGGTTGCCGCCGCCGGAACGCCTTTGTAGGCTCGATGCGTGGAATGCTTCCAGTGTGATCAGGAGGCACAGCAAGAGTGCCCCCGGTGCGGAGCGCTCTACTGTGACGCGCACGGCGACGCGCTTTGCGCGCGCTGCATGGACCCCGGCCTGGCCCTGCCCTCGTACCGCGTCTACCGCGGATCGCTCGCCGCCCTGCTGATCGGATCGGTGTTCGCGATCTGGTTGCTGGTGCTTCCGCAGGCAGGGGCCGATCGCGACTCACCGCCATCGTCGCTCGCGGGCGTGCTCCCGACCCGCGCCGCCGGAGCGGCCACGCCCGGATCGACCACCACTCCCTCACCCACGGCCACCACCGCCCCCGCGACCGCAACCGCGACCCCGGCGGGCACCCCCGTCCCGGCAACCGAACCGCCCACAGCCACCGCGACGGCGACGGCGACGCCCGCCCCGACGCCCACTCCGACCCCAACGGTGTCGCCGACGGAACCCGTCGCGTATACCGTGCAGCCGGGCGATACCCTGTACGGCATCGCGGCGCGCTTCCTGCCGGCCGGTCGCGATCTCGACCAGTTCACGAAGGAGATCCAGACGCTGAACCAGATCACGGATCCCGGATCCCTGGGCATCGGCAGTGTGATCCAGATCCCGCGGCAGTAGCCGCGCGCGAGCAGCAGCGTGACCCCCATCGTCTCGGCCGGAGCGCAACCGATGTCAGAACTGCTGATCGAAGAGCGTCACGATCACCGCGGGCGCCTGATGCGCACCGTCCTCCTTTACGGTCCGGGCGGCGTGCTCGCGACCGCGCTGTTCCTGGTCGCGGCGTCCAGCCTGCTGTCCGGCAACGTCGGGGCGATCTTCGCCGTCGTGATCGTCGGACTGATCGCCTTCGCCGTCGATTACGAGGCGGTGTCGGCGCTTCGCGATCTGCGCGCGCAACCCACGGTCACAGAGGGCCCCGTGCTGCGGAAGTGGTCCAAGGGGCGCATCGCCTTCTTTGGGCGCGTGCACTACGTCCTGATCGGGCGGAGCGTCTTCGAGGTCGGGCCGGTGGCCGCGGCCGAGCTGCGGGACGGCGACCGACTGCGCATCGCCCACTGGCCGCGGACCAACAGCGTGATCTCCATTCACCGCATTCCTACGGGGGACCGCCCCACCGCGAGCCTCGGCTGATAGCCTCCCGCCCGATGTCCGCTCTGCCGGACGGGGAGGTCCCGTGCTGCCCGATTACGCGCTGCGCATCGGCGAGCTGCCGGAGCACGAACGTCCACGCGAACGGCTGCTGCGCCTTGGACCGTCGGCGCTGACGACCGCGGAGCTCGTGGCAATCCTGCTGCGCACCGGCTCGGCGCGCGAGGATGCCTTGCAGCTCGCAGGCCGCCTGCTCCGCGAACACGGCGGGCTGCACGGCCTCGCGGCGACGGACGTCGCCACGCTCGCGCACGCGTCCGGCATCGGCCCGGCGCGGGCCACCACCGTCGCCGCCGCGTTCGAGCTCGGGCGTCGCGCAGCGCGCGAGCAGCCGGCGCTCCATCCCGTGGTGCGGGGGCCGGCCGACATTGCGCGCCTCCTGGAGTCCGCGCTCGGCGCCCTGCCGCACGAAGAGCTGCACCTGCTCGTCATGGACACGCGGCACCGCGTGCTCAGCGCTGCCATGCTCTACCGCGGCTCGGTGAACGCCGCGCCCGGCCGCGTCGCGGAGGTGTTACGCGAGGCCCTGCGCATGAACGCGACGGCGATTGCCGTCGCCCACAACCATCCCAGCGGAGACCCCGCGCCCAG
>JBBDXH010000075.1:0-5728 GCA_040902395.1 Dehalococcoidia bacterium | reverse complement strand
ACGGAAGGGAAGCGGCTCACCACGAACGGAAGGGAAGCGGCTCACCACGAACGGAAGGGAAGCGGCTCACCACGAACGGACGAGAGCCGCACCACGGAGCGGGGAGCAGCACGGCGGACCGCTGGACAAGGACCGCCAACGGGTTATCTCGCCCCGGCAGCCACTGCCCGCTCGGCCACGAGATCGCGCACGAACTCCACGGCCGCGCGCACGCCGAGCACCTGCGTCTCGAGCGCCATCGACGGCACAGGCGTGCGCTTCGGCGCCGCCTGCTCGGGGAGATACGGGACGTGGATGAACCC
This sequence comes from Dehalococcoidia bacterium, assembly GCA_040902395.1. Taxonomy (GTDB): domain Bacteria; phylum Chloroflexota; class Dehalococcoidia; order UBA2979; family UBA2979; genus VGNK01. The sequence goes on along the minus strand of JBBDXH010000075.1, from coordinate 5,426 downwards.
ACTCGGCAGGTCGCGACCGGAAGTCGCGAGATGGTGCTGCGCGACGTAGAGCGCCTCGTTGCAGATATAGGCGCCCGCGCTGTGCGAGACCGCCGTCGGCGCGCCCGCCGCCGACATGTGCGCTGCGAGTGCAGTCACGGGCACACGCGCGAAGTACGCCGCCGGACCACCCTCGACCAATGGTTCCTCGATCATCCCGGTGACGTCGTCCTGCAGCTCGTGCCGGTCATCCTGCGCGCGTCGAAGGACCAGCAGGTTGATGCCCACGCGCTCGACCGCGAGTTGTGCACGACCGCCGGCCTGGCCCACGCCGATCCACGCGTCGACCCCGGGCGCGTCAAGCGCCGGGACGAGCTGCTCGAACGTGACGCGCCCGCGCACCGGCAGGATCAGTGCCGTCACCTCGACGCCGTGCGGCGGGTCGGCGGCGACCAGCCGCACGATCTCCGCGGACGGGTTGATCGGCTCGCCGCCGAACGGCTCGAAGCCGGTGAGCAAGAGGTGCATGGCGTCGACCCTCCCCCTTCTTCGCATCAAAGGTCCCGTTCCCCCCTCGGGGCGGGCGCGCGATCCGAGCGTAGCGGTAGCGAGTATCTCGGAAGTTCTCTCTCTCACCGCGCAGCGGCGGCGCAGAGGTACGGGCGAGGAGGGGTCGTTGCGTACGCGAAGCCTGCCGTGAGCGAAGACGAACGGGGGGGAGGAGTTACGCGCCGGGCAGGAGGTTACGTGAGCGTTCCCTTGGTCGACGGCACGGCGCCGGCGATGCGCGGGTCGTAGGCCGTCGCGGCGTCGAGGGCACGGCCGAGCGCCTTCATCGCGGCCTCCGCGATGTGGTGATCGTTCGCGCCGGCGAGCTGGCGGACGTGGAGCGTGAGCTTCGCGGTCGTCGCGAGCGAGCGGATGACGTGCGGCACCATCTCAGTCGGCGCGTCGCCAATGCGCTCGCCCACGAAGGCGAACTGCGTCGCGGCGAACGGGCGGCCCGAGATGTCGACCACCGCCTGCACCAGCGCCTCGTCCAGCGGGACGAGCGCGTCGCCCATGCGCACGATCCCCGCGCGATCGCCCAGCGCCTCGTCGAACGCCTGGCCGACCACGAGCGCCACATCCTCCATCGTGTGGTGCGCGTCGACGTGGAGGTCGCCGGTCGCCTGCACGAGCAGGTCGAAGCGACCGTGGCGGGCGAGCGCAGACAGCATGTGGTCGTAGAAGCCGATGCCCGTGCTCACCTCCGCGCGCCCCGTGCCGTCGACGGTGAGCTCGACGCGTACGTGCGTCTCCGCGGTCTCGCGCGTGACCGCCGCGCGCCGGGGGTGCGCCGCCGTCATCCCGCCGCCTCCAGCTCGCGCGCGACCGCCTCGAAGGCGGCGAGCACGCGCTCGTTCTGTTCGGGCGTGCCCATCGAGAAGCGGATGTGGTCGCGCAGCCGCGGCGTGTCGAAATAGCGAACGAAGATGCCGCGCCGCCGCAGCGCGTCGCGGACGTCGCGGCCGCTGAAGCGCGTCAGGCGGCAGAGCAGGAAGTTCGCCTCGGACGGCCATGGCTCCACCCAGCCGAGCGCGTGCAACGCCTTCGCCACGCGGTCGCGCTCGCCCGCGATCACGCAGGCGCGCTCATCGAGCACGGCCACGTCCTCGAGCGTCGCGAGCGCAGCGACCTCGGCGGCGATGCCGACGTTGTAGGGCTGCTTCGCGCGCAGGATCAGGTCGACGAGCGCGGGCGCCATCACCCCGTAGCCGATGCGCAGCCCGGCGAGGCCGCCCCACTTGCTGAACGTTCGCAGCACGACCAGCGCCGGGTCGTTCGCCGCACGCCGGGCGAGCGACTCACGGTGCGCGAACTCGATGTACGCCTCGTCGACCACGAGCAGCGCGCCCGTGGCGAGCACCTGGTCGACCAGCGACTCCGGCATCAGGCGGCCGGTCGGGTTGTTCGGCGAAGGAATGAAGACCGCGCGCGACGACGACGCGGCGTCCAGCAGCGCCTCCGTATCGAAGCTCCAGTCGTCGTTGAGCGGCACGTCCACCACCTCGGCGCCGTGCAGGTGCCCGTCGAAGCCGTACATGCCGAAGGTGGGCGAGGCCGTGACGATGCGGTCGCCGGCGTCGACGAACAGCCGGAAGAGCAGCTCGATCAGCTCATCCGAGCCGGCCCCCACCACCACGCTCGCGGGGTCGACGCCGAGGTGCACTCCAAGCGCACGCCGCAGCTTGCGCTGCTCGGCGTCCGGATACTGGTGCACCGGGAAGCCGTGGCGCAGCCGTTCGAGCACCTTCGGCGCGGGGCCGTACGGGTTCTCGTTGCCATCGAGCTTGATCACCGATGCCGGGTCGACGCCGTACTCGGCCGCCACCGTCGCGAGATCCTCGACGCCCTGGTAGCCGGGCAGCGCACGGATCGCCGGGCGCAGTGCCAGCTCCGGATCGAAGCGTGGTCGGGGCGAAGCGGCCATCAGCGTCCCTCCAGCCTGCGCTCGATGCTGCGCGCGTGCCCGGTCAGTCCCTCCGCGCGCGCAATGGTCGCGGCGTACGGCCCGAGCCGCCAGAGATCCGCCTCGCTCAGGGCGACCGTCGACGTGATCTTGAGGAAGTCGAGCACGGACAGTGGCGAAGCGAAGCGCGCGGAGCCACCCGTGGGCATGACGTGACTCGGTCCGGCGGTGTAGTCGCCGAGCACCTCGGGCGAGGCCTGGCCCACGAAGATGCCGCCGGCGTTCCGCACGCGGTGCAGGAGCGTCTCCGGATCGCGCGTGAAGAGGCACAGGTGCTCGGGCGCGAACTCGTTCGCGAGCATGAGCGCCTCGTCGATATCCGCGGCGACGACGGCGCCGCCGCGCGCGATCGCCGCGCGCGCGATCTCCGCGCGCTCGAGCGTCTCGAGCTGGCGTTCGACCGCCTCGGCGACGGCCTCGGCGTGGGCGCGGCTGGTGGTGATCAGCACCGGTGTCGCAAGCACGTCATGCTCGGCCTGCGCCACCAGGTCGGCCGCGCACAGGTCGGGCGCGGCGGACTCGTCGGCGAGCACGAGCGTCTCGGTCGGTCCGTAGATCGAGTCGATGCCCACGCGGCCGTACAGCTGTTGCTTCGCCAGCGTGACGAAGATGCCGCCCGGCCCGAAGATCTTGTCCACGCGCGGGATCGTCTCCGTGCCGAAGGCGAGCGCGGCGATCGCCTGCGCGCCGGAGGCGCGGTAGACGCGGCGGATGCCGGCAAGCCGCGCCGCCACCAGCTTGAGCGGGTTCACCGACCCGTCCGGGCGGGCCGCCGTGACGCCCACCAGCTCCTCGACACCGGCGACCGAGCCCGGCACGGCCGTGTGGATCACCGAAGACGGCAGCGCCGCCACACTGCCCGTCATGTAGATGCCGGCGCGCTGAATCGGCCGCACGATCATGCCGGTCCCGCGCTCGGTGAACGACTGCGGCCCGTGCCGCAGCTGTGTGCGGTGGTAGCGGCGCACCCGTTCGGCCGCGAACTCGAGCGCGTCGCGCTGGTCGGGCGGGACGATCTCGAACGCCTCGGCGAATTCGTCCTGCGTGACCTCGACCCGCGTATAGGTCGAGCCGTCGAAGCGCTGCGAGTAACGCGCGACCGCCGCGTCGCCCTCGCGTGCGACGTCCGCGATGATTCGCGCGACGTGCTCGTGCGCGCTCAGCGGCTCCCCCCACAGCTCGGCGATCGACCGCGCCAGCGCCTCGGGCAACGCCGGCTCCGCGAGCGGGTCCCGCCGGAGCACCTCGGCGCGGGCGGCCTCGGCGCCCTCGACGATGCGCAATGTGAGCTCGCTGCCGGCGCGCGCGGACGACGGCGTCATCGGAAGTACTGCCGCACGCGGTCGTGCATGCGCTCGCCCGCGTCCACCCAGAAGCCGTCGATCCGCTCGCTGGTGACGTGCGCGAACGCCTGGCCGACCGCCGCTTCCGGCGAGGCGCAGAACTCGTCGATCTCGTCGTCGCTCAGACCGGCATCGGCGAGATGGCGGGCCATCATGCGCCGGAAGCGGCTGTAGTCCGGCGCCTGCGCCGCCACGTCCGCGGCGACGACGCGCCACTGCACCAGGTGCTCGTCGGCGATGAACGGAATCTGCTCGCCGAGCGGATCGCACCCGGTGAGCGCGGCGCAGACCTCCGCCATCGCTTCGCGATTCTCCCGGTCGCGCCGGTCGAGCTCGTACTGCAGCGCCCGGTCGAGCGCGTTGCGCCGCGGGTCGTCGGCGATCACGGACAGGTGCCCGAACTCGGGGCGGTAGACGTCCTCGATGTATGCCTCATCCAGCACGAGGTGCGTGATGTAACCGGCGACGAATGCGCTCGTCGCGGTCTCGAGGCCGGCGGGCCGAGCGAGGCCGGGGTGTTCTTCGAACATGCGTTGCACGGAGTCCTGCCGCTCGTAGTCGTCCAGTTCGAAGAAGTGCGTGACGCGGCGATCGAGGCGGGTGATCACGCGGATGTCCGGCGCCGTGGCGCCGAAGTAGTACGACCCGCGGTCGTCATCGATCTCCGGGATGCGCAGGCGCTCCGCGACCATGTGCGCACGCGCCAGGTGCGAACCGAGCGAAGGCATCTCGCGTCCCGTCTCCTCGCGTCGCCCGCGCCCACCGTCCGCCTACGCCTCGCGGCTCACGGTGGCGCGGAGGCGCTCGACAAACTCGTCGCGCAGTGTGCCACGCCGCCCCGGCGGACGTTCCGGAGCGCCAATCGCGCAGTTCGTCGACTCCATGATCACGTCGATCATACGCAGCCGATTCGCGCGCAGCGTCGTTCCCGTCTCCGTCCCTTCGATCAGAATCTCGGCGTCGTCCGGGACGAAGCCCTCCGATGCGCCCGAGATCGGGATCACGCGATAGCGGCCGAGATGCCGGTCGCGCGCGTAGTGATCGGCGAGCGCCGCGTACTCGGAGGCGAGCCGAATCGGCCGTTCCGGCCGATCGCGACGCCAGTACGCCACCGCTTCGTCGATCGTCTCCGCCGGCAGGTCCTCCGACACCACGGCGCCGAGCCGGTACTTCGAGCGGCCCAGATCGCACAGCTCCACCACGGGCGCCGACGGGAACGTCGCGAGTTGCGCGGCGAGCCAGTCGCGCCCGGTCAGCGCGAGGTCGAAGCGACCAAGCGCGACCGCGCGCGGCATGTCCTGCGGGCGCACCGTCTTCACCTCGACGCCCGCGATCGTCGAGGTCGGGCGGCGGAGGGCTTTCGTTTCGCCGTAGCCGTCGAAGGCGAGACCGGCCGCGGTCAGCGCCGCGACCGTGTGGCGTTGCGCGTGCCCGTCCGGCACGGCGATGCGGAACGTGTCCCGCGCCGCCACCGCATGGCGGGCCCGCGCGCGCGGCACGCGCGCGAGCGGCGCGGGCTCCACGATCCCGCGCTCGAGCGGCCCGCGCGGGAGCGCGAGCAGCGGTTCCAGCGCGGCGCTCAGGTCGCGCCG
>JBBDXH010000074.1:0-5733 GCA_040902395.1 Dehalococcoidia bacterium | reverse complement strand
CAGGTGCTCGACTCGATGGACCTCGAGCGCGAGAAAGGCATCACGATCAAGGCGCACGTCGTGCGCATGCAGTGGTTGGCCGAAGACGGGGAGGAATACGCGCTCAACCTGATCGACACCCCCGGACACGTCGACTTCGCGTACGAGGTGTCACGTGCGCTCGCCGCGTGCGACGGCGCGATCCTCGTGGTCGATGCGACGCAGGGCATCCAGGCGCAGACGCTCGCGAACGTCTACACCGCGCTCGAGATGGATCTCCAGCTCATCCCCGTCGTGAACAAGATTGACCTGCCGTCGGCGGAGCCGGAGCGGGTCGCGCAGGAGTTGATCGACGTCGTCGGCTTCTCCGCGGACGAGGTGATCTTCGCGTCCGCGAAGACCGGCGAAGGCGTGGACGAGATCCTGCGCGCGATCGTGGCACGCGTGCCCGCGCCAATGGGCAACCCCGATGCACCCCTGCGCGCATTGGTCTTCGACGCGAAGTACGACGCGTTCAAGGGTGTGCTCGCCTACGTGCGCGTGTTCGACGGCCGGGTGACCGCCGATATGCCTCTGCGGTTGATGCAGCAGCAGCAGCGCTTCGACCCGATTGAGGTTGGCTTCTTCCGGCCGCTCCCGGAGGTGGCCGGCGCGCTCGAAGCCGGCGACGTCGGGTATATCGCGACCGGGCTGAAGGGCGTGCAGCACACGCGCGTCGGTGACACGGTCACGGTCGACCGGGGCGGGGCGATCGCGCCGCTCCCCGGCTATCGGCCGGCGAAGCCGATGGTCTTCGCCGGCATCTACCCCACCGACCCGGATGCGTACGTCTCGCTGCGTGACGCGCTGGAGCGCCTCACGCTCAACGACTCGGCGCTCCAGTGGCAGCCCGAGAGTTCGCTCGCGCTCGGCTTCGGCTTTCGCTGCGGTTTCCTCGGCCTGCTGCACATGGAGATCGTGCAGGAGCGGCTGGAGCGCGAGTTCGAGCTCGACCTCGTGGCGACGGCGCCCTCGGTCGAGTACGAAGCGACGCTGATCGACGGCACGCAGATCGTGGTCGACTCGCCGGCGGAGCTCCCGTCGCCGAACGAGCTGCGCGAGGTCCGCGAGCCGTGGGTCGCGGTCGCCATCACGACGCCCGCGCGCTACATGGGCGTCGTCATGGGGCTCGTCAACGACCGGCGCGGCGAGTACGACAACGTCGACTACCTCGATCACGCGCCGGACGAGGGTGACTCGCGTGTGATCGCGCGTTATCACCTGCCGCTCGCCGAGATCCTGGTCGAGTTCTACGACCACCTGAAGTCGCGCACGTCCGGCTACGCCACGATGGACTATCACCTCGAGGGCTACCGGCCGGCGCGTGTGTCAAAGCTCGAGATCCTCGTCAACGGCGAACCGGTCGACGCGCTCTCTGCGCTGGTGCCCACCGAGGAGGCGGCGGTGCAGGGCCGGCGCCTCGTGTCGGCGCTCAGGGCGCTGATCCCGCGCCAGATGTTCGACGTGCCAATCCAGGCGGCGATCGGCGGGAAGATCGTGGCGCGCGAGACGGTACGGGCGATGCGCAAGAACGTGCTGGCGAAGTGCTACGGCGGCGACATCACGCGCAAGCGCAAGCTGCTCGAGAAGCAGAAGGCCGGCAAGAAGCGCATGAAGATGCTGGGCGCGGTCGAAGTGCCGCAGGAGGCGTTCATGGCAGTGCTCAGGCTGCGCGACAGCTGACGAGTCAGTCGACGCAGGGCGGGGCCCCTCCGGCCGGTGGAGGATGCGCGGAGCCGGCGGGCCCGCCCTACACCGGTGCAACCGCCTTCACGCGCGACGCCACGAAGCGACGCAGGACGCCCACGAGCCGGTCGGGGACCACGGCGTTCGGCGAGTGGTCCACGCCGTGGAACACGTGCAGGTGCCGGACGTCCGGCGGCAGCTCGAGGTAGCAGCGCACAGAGGACTCGGGCGGCACCGTGTGATCGGCGTCGCCGAACACCACGAGCGTCGGCACGGCCATCGTCCGGATCACCGACTGCAGGTCCTGCGGCGAGGTACGCATCCCGCGCAGGCGCTGCTTCGGGACGCGCTGCCAGTCCTCCCACAGCGGCGCCCGGACGTCCGCGTCTAGCGCGGCGTGCTCCGCCTCCCAGTACGCCCGGTCGATGTTTCCCGGGTAGCCGTCGATGCGAGCCTGCCATGCCGCTTCCTGCTCGGGCGTCATCGTCGCAGGAGGCGCGAGCGCGCCGCCGGCGAGCAGCACGAGCGCGGAGACGCGCTCCGCGTGATCGCGGACGTAGTTCGTGACGGTGCTCGCACCCATCGAGTGACCGACCAGCACGAAGCGCTCGAGCCCGAGCGCGTCCACCGCCGCTGCGAGATCGTGGCTGAACGCGAACGCCGAGTAGTGCTCGTCGTCTGGCGTGACGGACGACGCGCCGGCGCCGCGCATGCTGATCGCGAGGCTGCGGATGCCGGCTTCGGCGAGCGCGCGCTGCACAGCGTCCCAGATGCGGGCGGACGAGCGGTAGCCGTGCACGAGCACGAAGGGCTCGCCTGCCGCGTGGGCGCCGCGCTCGAAGTACTCGAGGCTCACCGGACCGGCCTGCACCATCGGCATCACGTGGCTCCCTTCGCGCGAGGCGCGTTCGGCGCCGATTCTACGGCCGCGCGCCGCGCGCTGCGGCCGCCGAGGGGGTGCGCTAAGGTGCGCGTGCCGGCGACCGGACTTCCCGACCCGCGCGCGACTGAGGGGAGACGCATGGCCGAACAGGTCGTGAAGCCACGTATGCGTGGCTTCATCTCGCTCACCGCCCATCCGGATGGCTGCGCCGCGAACGTGCGCGAACAGGTCGCCCGGGTCCGTGCGGCGGCGCTCGAGGGCGCCCTCGGCACCACGCTCGTGCTCGGCTCTTCGACGGGCTACGGCCTCGCGAGCGCGCTCACCTGCGTGTTCGGCTACGGCGCGCCCACGCTCGGGGTCTGCTTCGAACGCCCGCCCGAGGACGACAAGACCGCGACCGCCGGCTGGTACAACCTCGCGGAGGCGCAGCGCCTCGCGCGCGCCGAGGGACTCACGCTCCGGACGATCAACGGCGATGCCTTCTCGCCCGAAGTGAAAGCCGAGACCGTCGCGCGCCTGCGCGCGGAGTTCGGGCCACTGCACATGGTGATCTACTCGCTCGCCGCGCCGCGGCGGCGGGGCGCCGACGGCACGATCTGGAACAGCGTGCTCAAGCCGATCGGCGAGCCGTACACGGGCGTCGGGTTCGACCTGCGTAACCGCGACGTGGTCGAAGCACACATCGAAGCGGCGGATGAGGACGAGATCGCCGCCACGGTGAAAGTGATGGGCGGCGAGGACTGGAGCGACTGGATGACCACGCTCCGCGATGCCGGGCTGCTCGCGCCCGGCTGCCGCACCGTCGCGTATTCGTACATCGGCCCCGAGCTCACGGCGGCCATCTACCGGCGCGGCACGATCGGGCGCGCGAAGGAGCACCTGGAGGCCACGGCGCACGAGCTCGATCGCATGATGCAGGCGGCGTGCGGCGGGCACGCGTGGGTGAGCATCAACACGGGCGTCGTCACGCAGGCGTCGGCCGCCATCCCGGCGGTGCCGCTCTACATGAGCATCCTCTTCCGCGTGATGAAGGAGCGCGGCTTCTACGAGACTGCGGTCGACCAGGTCGTGCGGCTGTTCCGCGATCACGTCGGGCCGGGGGCGACGCCCACGATCGACGACGAGCAGCGCATCCGGCTCGATGACCGGGAGATGCGCGACGAGGTGCAGGCGAAGATCGAAGAGCTGTGGGGCCGCGTGCGCGGCGACAACCTCGACGAAACGACCGACTTCGCGGGCTACCAGCGCGACTTCGAGCGGCTGTTTGGCTTCGGCGTCCCCGGCGTGGATTACGAGCGCCCGACGGAGGTGAGCCGCTCGCTCGACTGATCCGCGGGCGCCGGAGAGACGCGCGCCCGGCGGGCGCTAGGCGATCGTCCCATGCGTGGGCGCCGGCGGAGCGGCTTCCGCGGCCTGCGCGTCGTCGTCCACCGGCGGAATGAGCAGGTCGTGCAGCTCGACGAGGCCGTTGGTGGTCATCAGCCGCCGGCGGATGGCCACGAGCGTCTCAGGCGGCATGCCATCGAGCGCAGCGACGGCGGCGACGAAGAGCCAGCGCGACGTGAGCAGCGCGTACCCGGTCGACTCGGCGGCGACGCGCAATGCGTCGATGTACTCGCGGTCGCGCTCCTCGGGCTTCAGCAGCCGCTGGCCGTTCGCGATCACGATGCCGCGCGGGGCCAGCGCCCGCCGCTCGATCAGCGCGTCCAGCCGCCGCCGCAGGCGATAGTGCGGCGACATGTCGACGGCCTCGGTGGCGGCAGCCGCGGCGACGTGCAGCTCGCCCTCCGCGGACGAGAGCACGACCTCACCGTCGGCTGCCTGCCTGGACTCGAAGCCGAGCAGCTCGGCACAGGCGACGATCGCCGGGAGCAGCCGGTACTCGGCGCCCTCCCAGAGCAGGTCGCGCAGGCGAGCGCGCACGGCCGCCGCGTCGGCCGCCGCGCGCTCGTCGGCCTCCGCGCGCTCGCGTGCAAGCCGGGCGCGTTCCTCCAGCGCAGTGAGCGCGTCGAGACCGGGGACGGCGGTGTCGCGCAGCCATCGCGGCGGGTCGTCGTCCGGCACGCGGTGCATCTCGCGCATGATCTCGACCATCGCGGCGCCCTCGGCGGGCGCGAGCCAGCTGGCGCCGACCGCGCGCGGCGTGGGGAGGAAGACCAGGCGACCGTTCAACACCGGGAACTCGACGCCCAGGACGCCGCCGCCGGCCGAGCGCGCGAAGACGCGCGCGGAGCTCGCGAAGCCGGGCGCCCGCTCGTCCAGGTATGCGCGGTAGAGCAGGTCCTGGCGCAGCAGGTCGATCACGCGCGCGAAGGGATGGTCGGGGTCCGTCACCGAAACGGTCGTGCCCTCGCCGCCGCGGATGGTGGTCGCGTCCCAGGCCATGCCCGCGGGCGCAGGGAGCATGAAGTAGCGGTCGAGTCCGTGGAACCCGAGCACCTCCGTGATCAGCGCCGGCGGCCGTGCGAACACGGCGACCACTGCGCCGCGATCGAGGGCGCGCGCGAACTCGTGGCGGCGGCGGCGCAGCACGTCGGCGAGCCCGGCGCCCTCAGCGAGTGGCTCGCCGTTCACGACCACGAGATCCGCGAACGTCTTGAACTCCTGCTCGGCGCGTGCGGCGGCGCGGATCGTGTCCGACACGCCGCCGACGTCGATCACGATCGCGTCGTAGTCGAAGATCGACGGCGCGTTGAAGATCGAGTGGTTGTCCACCAGCCGGTGCTGCATGCGATGACTGAGCGAGAGCACGCGCACCGGCGCCTCCGGGATGCAGGTGTAGACGGTGCGCCAGAGGCTACCGCGCGCCGTCGTGGGGCGCGATGCACACGAGCAGCTCGGCGGCGCCGCCTGCTTCGAAGCCGCGGACCACGAGCGAGCCATGGAGCCCGGCGTCGCAGCGGCGCAGCGCGACCGTCGCGTCGGCGAGCGCGGCGCGCACCGCGGCCGGGGAGTCGAGATCGACCGGCACGCGCCGGCGCACCTGCGCGAGCAGCAGCCGCGCCGCGGAGATCGGGAGGAGGTGCGCGTGCAATCGGGGATCCTGCCTGCGGGCGACCCTCTTGCCCACCCCCCAAATCCGTTCGTGGCGAGCGAAGTCGAGCCATCCGTGCGCGCCGTGCTCCATCGGCCGGATGGCTCGACTT
>JBBDXH010000073.1:0-5748 GCA_040902395.1 Dehalococcoidia bacterium | reverse complement strand
TGGTTCCCGCGGACGGCTTCCTCGAGTGGCAGCCGGGCGCCGCACGGGTGCCGCGTCCGTACTGGTTCCATCGCCCGGATCACGGCGCGTTGCGACTCGCCGGGCTGTTCGCCGAGCCGGTCGCCGCAGCGCGCCCGGCGCGCCCGGCGAGCTTCACGATCCTGACGACTACGGCGGGCGGCGACGTGGCGCCGATCCACGATCGGATGCCGGTGCTGCTCGCGGACGACACGGCGGTAGACAGCTGGCTGCACGCGCGCGAGCCGGCCGACCGCCTGCGCTCGCTGCTGCGTCCGGCGAGCGCGGGCACGCTCGTCTCCCGCGCGGTCTCGCCACGCGTGAACACGCCCGCGAACGACGACCCCGGCTGCCTCGCAGCGGTGGAGGCAGTGAGCCAGCCCACGCTGCTGTGAGCTGCGGCGGTCGCCGGACGGCGTTGCCGTGATTGCGGAGTCCGGATCGGGGGATTCCCTATTTGGATTCCGCGCCGTTCGCGCGAAACTCACACGAGCATGAAAACGAGACACGTCGCCGGACTCCCCTCCACCGAACTGGTGGACGTGCCGATCGCCGTGGTCTCACACGTGCGGTTGCTCGGCTTCCCGGTGTTCGACGCACGGGGCAAGAGCACGAGTCCGGGCGATGCCACCGCCCGCGACACGCGCATGGTCTACATCCTCGCCGACGATCACGCCGAGCTCCTGGACGCGCTCCGCGCGAACCTCAGTCAGCTGATGACGGCCGAGTCGATCCCTGAGTCCCACCGGGCATGGACGCTCCACTTCGTTCTTCGTCACGAGATCGCCCTCCTGCACTCCCGTGTGGCGGGGGGCGCAATGCCGCTCGGCTTGCCGGCAGCGCTCGAGGCCCTGACGCAGTTCGTCCTGAAGGCAGGGCGCGCGCCGGGAGTGCTCCTCCAGGTCATGGAGGAAGGCGAGGCCGGAGCCGCGACCCATTCGGTACACACCGCGTTCCTGACCCTGCTGCTCTCGCACGCCACCGGCGTGCGCCGCTCCGACCAGCTGACTGCGCTGGCACAGGGCGCGGTGTTCGCGGATGTCGGACTCGAGCAGAGCGAGTTCGCGCACCTGCTGAAGGGTGGCGCGGAAGGGGAGGTGGGCGAGCTGTCCACTCACCCGCGGCGCTCGCTCGAGATCATGCGGCGGATGGGGCTGAGCCCGCAGGCCGCGCAAGAGGCCGTGCTCTGGCACCACGAGCGCTGGGACGGCGCGGGTTACCCGGACTCCGTGGCCGGCGAGGAGTTGCCGTTCAGCGCGCGCTGCGTCGCGCTTGCCGACTACTACTCGCTCGCGTCCGCGCGCCGCCTGCAGCTCCGCAACATCAGCGTGATCGCACAGCTCTCCGAGTTCGCCCAGCTCGTGGGCGCGTTCGACCCGGGTCTCCAGGAAGCGTTCGTGCGGCTGCTCCGGCAGCACGCCCCCGGCCAGCAGTTCCGCCGCCGGTAGCGCTCCGCGGCCGGCTCAGCGCGTGCTTCGCGTGCGCACCTTTCTGATCCCCGGCACCACCGTGCGGATGTCGACGAGCGCCACGTGCTCGAGGTCCGCGCGCGTCGTGACGTAGCGCTGCACCAGCCGTCCGAGCGGCTGCGCCACGATCACCGCGATCATCGAGGCGGTGACGGCGTTCCCGAAGCGTGAGCGGCGGGGACCCGACGACAGCACGGCGGTCGCCGCGGTCGCGGCGAGCAGCGCGGTCACCGCAATGTTCGTGCCGCACATCGGCGAGACGGCGAGGCCGGCTTCGCCGGCCTGGAGGCGGCGGAGCGCTTCGTCCGCCGACGCACGCAACGCATCGTCAGAGACGTCGCCGAGGATGAAGAAGCCATCGCCGCTGGCACGCCCGGCCAGCCGCGTCGGCCCGTGGCGTGCGAGGAAGACCGCCACCGTGGCGTGTTCAAGGCCGTGGTTGCGCTGTACGGCGTTCAGCCAGCGTCGAAGCATGGAACTCCCGTGCGCGCGGCGCGCGCCATCTCACCACGAGCGGTTGAGGGTGCCACGAGTATAGGTGCGTCAGCGCGCCCGGCTGGTCCCCGGCGTCCCGACCTCGAAGTCGGCCACCACCTGCACCGAGATCACCACCGGCGCCGCCGAGGAGTTGGGCGACGCGATCGTGATCTGTCCGGTCGCGCGTGCGCGTGGGAGCAGTGTTGGGTTCACGCTGATCGTCAGCGTGCCGTTCGGGCACCCGCTCGTCGTGCACGGCACGTCCCCGCCCACGGCCGCGCCGGCCGGGGGCGTGAGGATGAGGAAGTTGTCTGAGGTGGTCGCGTACCACGTCAGCACCCCGGTCCCTGCGTTGCGGATCGAAACGCGCGCGGTCTGCTGGGCCGGCGGTCCGTTGGTCTGGAGCGTGATCGAAGAACTGCCCGTGATGGAGAGGGCGGGCGACGCGAGCGCGCGCTCCCGGTAGCCCGCCGGCAGACTGGCCGGCGTCGCGAGGTGAGCGGGCGCGGGCGTCGGCATGTCCATCTGAACGTAGGGGTACTGGAAGCGGTTCACGTTCAGGGGCGTGTTGAATTCCGGCCGCGTGAGATCGGGGAGTGTCGCGACAACGGGCTGCCAGAGTTGCTGGCCGTTGCGCGCCGGTGGGTTCGCCATGCAACCCCAGACGAGCTCCTGGTACGGATAGCGGCCGCGCGACTGCGTGCCGTCACAGCGGTACGCAGGACGCGGCCAGGTAAACGTGGCATCTGCCGGATGGTTGCTGCGCGTCGACCCGGGCCCGGTGAAGCCGTTGTACGACCAGACCGCGTAGTACCAGTTCTCGACGAGGAGCGGATTCGCCCCGGTGTCGGTCCCTGCGATCGGGCGGAACTCCGGCGCCTGGTTCCACTTGTCGACCAGCATGTAGGCGCCGCGCGCGACGTTGTACACGTAGTGCGTCGCCACGAGCACCTGACGGTCGGTCGCCCGCCCGCCGTCGCCGAGCGGGAGCGTCATCCCGGTCGTGATCTGCATGATCCCGTGTCCGCAGTCGAACGAGATCAGCGCGTCACCGATCGAGTTGAAGCTCACCGATCGCGACGCCATCGTCATGTCGGACTCGACCCACGCGATGGCCTTGAGCAGGACCGACGGGATGACCGCGGGCCCGTCGGTCCGGGCCGTCCGTGCGCCCGTCTCTGCGCCCGGGAGGCCGAAGTACGGGTCGCCCGGAAAGAGCGCATTGACGGACGCCGCGTCGATCGCGGACAGGTAGGCCTGCCGCACCTGGTCGCCCTCGTAGGTGTGCGGGCGGCGCGGGTCGAGCGCGCAGGCGTCCGCGCGCGCGAGCGACATCAGCGCGGCGGTCGCCGCGATCAGGCCGACCAGCGCGAGCGCGACCCAGGCTCGGGAGCGCTCAGGCACGCCCGATCCAGCCGATGAAGATCAGCTCGGTGCCCGTCGTGATCGGAACGCGCTCCCCGTCCGCGACCACGATCAGCACGATCGTGGCGTTGCCCGGGGCTGCGGAGTTCGTCCCGTCGAAGGCGCGCACCGCCAGATACGCGCCGTCCTCGCTCCACGCCAGGGGCACGTCGAAGCCGCGCGTCGGCGCGGGCAAGGTGTGCACGGCGCCGTCCAGCGCGATCACCGCGGCCGGCTGGCCGCCCTGCGTGGACGCCTCCTGGCCGACCGTGACCCCGGCGCCACCGGGCGCCCACACCGGCGCGTACTGTTCCGTGGCGATCGGGTTGGGCGTCGTCAGCGAGCGCTCGGTCGCGCCGGCCAGCAAGACGACGCGCGCGCGGTAGACCACTCGCTCGGACTCCACTCGCGGCGCGAGGAACGACAGGCTGCGGCCGTCCGGCGAAAGACGCCAGTCTCGCCCGATGTCGTCGGACGCGTGGAAGAGCAGCGCCGGCTCGTCGCCCGGCACGAGCCGGTACACGTCGGTGCCCGTGAGCGAGAGGCTCGCGTAGATGATCGCCTCGTCCGCGTCGAATCCGATCGGGTACATGCCGAAGTCCATGCGCGCCCGATGCAGCACCGTGCGCAAGCGCGTGCCGAGATCGACGACGACCAGTGCCTGCCCGTCGCCCTCGCTCGCGCGGTAGACGAGCTTGCTGCCGTCGCGACTGAGCACGGGCGCGATCAGGAGGTCGGCGTCACGGGCGAGGCGGGTCTTGTTCCCGGTGGCGAGGTCGAAAGACCAGAGCTCGGCCGGGGCGTCCCGTCGGCCGGCCGAGGCGGGAGGGAGCACGGTGTAGGCGAACAGCGTGCCGGCCGGCTCGGGGGACGGGTTGATGCCCCAGCCGTCGGCGTGCGGCACCGTGTCGATCAACGTGCGTCGGGCGGGGTCGCCCGCCGGGCTCGTGTAGATGCGGTCGCTGGTCGGGCCGTACTCGGCGAAGGCGAGCAGCATGCTCGATGCGCCCGCGGGTCGCTCGTCTGACTCGCCGCCGCGCGTGACGCGCAGCACGAGCCCGCCCGAGGCAAAGAGCACGACGAGCGCGAGGACGCCGATGGCGAGCAGCCGGCGAGGCGGGCGCGATAGTCGGCGCATGGTGCGGGCACCGCGTTTGACTCGTGGCCGCCCGACACCCCGCCAAGGTCCGGCGCCGCCGTCTGTGCCCTGCTTCCTCTCGGGTGCCAAAGATGAGTTTGAGGGGAGGGACCCGACACCCGGGCCGCGCACCAATCACGATACGGACGGCTCGGAATCCGTGTCAACGAAATCGGGCGGGGCGCACGGCTGGCCCGCTGTGGCTCGGGCGCTATCGTGGCGGAATGATCTTTCGCTATCTCAGCGTGCTGACGGAAGCACCCAACGTCTTCCTGGTTCTGTTCTCGGCATTCCTCGTCGCGATCCTCACCGGCCTCGTGTTCCACGAGTTCTCGCACGCGCTGGTCGCGGACAGGCTGGGGGACCGCACGGCCCGGCGCATGGGTCGACTCTCGCTGAACCCGATCCGCCACCTCGATCCGGTCGGCTCGCTGCTGATCTTCTTCATCGGCTTCGGCTGGGCGAAGCCCGTCCCGGTCAACCCGTACAACACCGCCAACCCGAAGCGCAGCATGGCGATGATCGCGTTCGCCGGGCCGCTCTCCAATCTCGTGATGGCCGGTCTCGCCGCCATCCCGATCAAACTCGGCCTCGTGCCGTTCCTGCACCCCTTCGTCGACCCGCGCTTCGTGCAGCTGCTGGCCGATCAGTGGTCACGCTCGCCGGGTGACCTGGCCGGCCTCTTTCTCGGCACGATCGTGTTGCTGAACGTGCTGCTCGCGGTGTTCAACCTGATCCCGATCGCCCCGCTCGATGGCTTCCGTGCGGCCGTCGGGCTGCTGCCGGACGGGCTGTCCCAGTCGCTTGCCCGGCTCGAGCCGTGGGGGCCGGGCATCCTCATGCTGCTGATCTTTGCGCCGTTTCTGAGCGGTGGTCAGTTCAATCCCCTCTTCACCGCAATGGACCCGTTGATCGGTCTCCTGCTCAACCTCTTCGTGGGCAACGGCGGCGCGCTCCACGTTGGTTAGCGTGCGCTACCGCGTCTGGCAGGTCTTCGCGGGCTGGCGCGCCCGGCTCACGCCGGAAGCGATTACGGAGATCCGCGCGTTGCTCAGTCCCGCCGAGCTGGCGCTCTTCGTCGCCATGCTCGGACGCGACCAGGCGCATTGCCTGCGCGTCAGGGACGAGGTCGCGAGGATGGGCGTCGCACGCAGGCGCCCGCCGTCGCATCCGCTGCTCGTGTCCGCGCTGCTGCACGACATCGGCAAAGGGCGCGTCGCCACCTGGCAGCGCGTGGCGTTC
>JBBDXH010000072.1:0-5891 GCA_040902395.1 Dehalococcoidia bacterium | reverse complement strand
GTGCGCATCGACATCTTCCACTCGGGCGGCGCCGGCGGGCAGAACGTGAACAAGGTGGCCACCGCCGTGCGCATGACGCATGAGCCGACCGGCATCGTCGTGCAGTGCCAGGACGAGCGCTCGCAGGCGAAGAACCGCGCGAAGGCCGAGTCCGTGCTGCGCGCACGGCTGTACGAGATCGAGCGTCAGCGAGCGGCGGACGCCGAGGCGGCGACGCGGCGCTCGCAGGTGGGCACGGGCGAGCGCGCGGAGAAGATCCGCACGTACAACTACCCGCAGGACCGCATCACGGACCACCGCGTGAATCTCACCATTCACAGCATCCCGCGCGTCATGGACGGCGAGATTGACGCGTTGATCGACGCGGTCAGCCAAGACGAACAGGCCCGCGCCCTCGCCACGGCCGCGGTCTGAGCACCCGCGCCAGAGGCACACGCGCATGGCCGACCCCCGCTCCGAGTTCGACCTCTACCGCGCGGAGATCCTCGCCGCGCTCGGCGGCCGCGACCCGCTGACCGTGCTCACCGCGACGCTCGACGAGATCCGCGCACTGACCGCGGGCGCCGCCGCCGGCGTGCTCGGGCGCGCGCCCGCGGCGGGTGAGTGGTCGCCCGCCCAGGTGCTCTCGCACCTCTCGGACAACGACATGGTGTGGGGATCGCGCATCCGCACGATCGTGACCGCCGACCGGCCGCTCATGGTGCCGTACGACCAGGACAGGTGGACCGACCGCTTCGGGAGCCTCGACGCCAGCCCCACCGCGACGCTCACCCGCTGGGTCGCGCTCCGCGAGGCGAACCTCGCGGTCTGGCGCTCGCTCGACGAGGCAGAGTGGAAGCGCAGCGGCATACATCCCGAGCGTGGCGAACAGACCGTGCGTGAGATCGTCACCCTGCTCGGCGGCCACGACGTGGTGCACATCGACCAGCTCCGCCGGGGTCTCGCCGCAGCCACCGCCTGACGGTCGGGTGCCTCCCGAGGGAGAAGCGTGTCACCCGGCGCGGCAGCTCCGGCCGGTGGCGCGAAGGCCGGTCGCACCCTGTCCCTCGTTCCACCCATTGGGTGAAAACGAGGGACCCGGGTGGATGGCGGCGGCTCACCGGCGGGCGTCGCCCGCAGGGATCGGCGCCGCCGTCCCGCGCCACGCGTGCGACCCTGCCGCCGAACGCCCGTACGATTCGCGCATGCCCGTCTCCATCTCCAGCGCTTCGAACCCACGCATCCGCGAGATCAAGGCGCTGCGCATGCGCAAGACGCGCGAGCAGACCGGACTCTGCTATGTCGAGGGCATCCGCGCCGTGGGCGAGGCGATCCGGGCGGGCGTCGCGGTGGAGACGCTCGTCGTCGCGCCGCGGCGGCTGACGAGCGAGTTCGCGCTCGGCCTCGTCGCCGAGGCCGTCGATCGCGAGGTCCCCGTGCTCGAAGTGACCACGGACGTCTTCCGCACGCTCTCCGACCGCGACGGCCCGCAGGGCCTCGCGGCGGTCGTCCACCAGCGATGGAGCGAGATCGACGACATCAGGCCGGCTCGCGGCGACCGCTGGGTCGCGCTCGACGCGATTGGCGATCCCGGCAACCTCGGCACGATCCTGCGCACGTGCGACGCGAGCGGCGCCGCCGGGGTGCTTCTGTTGGGCGCCTCCACGGACCCGTACGACCCGGCCGCGGTGCGCTCCGGTATGGGTGCGATCTTCTCGTCGGTGCTCGCGCGCACGACGTTCAAGCACCTCCGTGCGTGGGCAACCCGGCACCGCGCAGCGCTGATCGGCTCGTCCGCGGCGGGCACGACGGACTACCGCGTGGCGGACTACGGCGACCCGACCGTGCTGCTCATGGGCAACGAGCGCGACGGACTGTCACCCGAGGATCGCGCGGCGTGCGACGCGCTCGTGCGCATCCCCATGCTCGGGCGCTCGAGCTCGCTGAACGTCGCCGTGGCGACCGGCCTGCTGCTGTACGAGGTACTCCGGCGACGCGAGGGCCCGCCCTCCTCATGACCATGCCGGGCGGTCGGCCCCTCAGGGCCGTCATCCACTCCGCCGCCGAGCGCCTGCTCGTCGAGCACTGCGCGGATGACCTGGACGAAGCGCGGCTCGAGGCCGAACTGCTCTACGGCGAAGCCGCCACCCTCGACCGCGCGCACGTGATCGCCGCCGGCGGCCAGCCTCCGGAACGCGCCGCGCTCGAGCGCTTCGACGCGCTGCTGTCGCGCCGGCTGGGCCACGAGCCGCTCGCCTACATGCTCGGCTTCCGCGAGTTCTACGGCCTGCGCTTCGCCGTCGGGCCGGGCTGCCTCGTACCACGGCCGGAGACCGAGACGCTCGTCGAAGCGGCACTCGCGGCGATCCGCGAGCACCCGCACGCCCGCCGCGCCGTCCGCGTCGCGGACGTTGGCACCGGCTCGGGCGCGGTCGCGATCTCGGTTGCGCGCCACGCGCCGAACGCGCAGGTCTTCGCCACCGATCTCTCGACCGAGGCGCTGGCGTGGGCCGGCAAGAACCGCCGCGCGCTCGGCGTGATCGAGCGCGTCGTGCTGCTCGCCGGCGATCTGCTCGAGCCGATTGCCGAGCCGCTCGACGTCGTGCTCGCGAACCTCCCGTACATCCCGACCGAGGAGTTCGAGGCGTTGCCCGCGGAGATCCGCGAGTCGGAGCCACGCCTCGCCGTCGACGGCGGCGAGGACGGTCTCGATGCGTTCAGACGCTTCGCCGATCAGCTCGCCGAGCACGTGGCTGAGGGCGCGGTCGCTGTGCTCACGGAGATCGGCGCCGGCCAGGCGCTCTTCGTCGAAGACCTGATCCGTGATGGCCTCGCCCGGAATGACTGCATCACAACGATCCATCGCGACCTGCGCGGCTCCCGCCGCGTGGTCGAGGTGCGCTGCGGCTACCCGACTCTCCCGGCGAGCGGCGGCTGACAGGCCGCCGATACGCGCCGGCGGTCGATCCGCGCCGCAATCGCCCCACGCTGTCGGCGGCTTTTCGGCTGCCGCTCGCCAGGTCCCTGTGCCGACGTCGGGTCACGCCGGGCGTCGCGATCCGTGATCCAAGCGCGCGTCCCCACCGAACGACCTGCGAGAACGCGGGATCCCGGCGACCCGCCGGGGCGGCGACAGGGAGGTGGACCACTTGCCGAGTATGAATCGATCGATCGGGAGACGGCTGTTCCTGAAGCGCGCGGCGCTGGGCGGTGCCGCACTGGGGCTCGCGGCAACACTCCCTGCCCGGGGGTTCGCGGCCGAGCCAGACGCCAGGGAACTGGCGGGGATCTCGGCGCGCGGCGCCGAGGCGCTGCGGGGATCCGCCTCGGGCGCACGTCCCGGGGTGAAGTCCGGGATGCGTTCCGCGCCGATCATTGCCTACGCCGGCCGCGCAAAGGCCGGTGAGGTGATCGTGATGGTGGGCAGCCAGGAACTCGTGCTCCAGAGCCGCCAGCTGGCAGCCCGCCTCGCGGATCTCGCGGCCAGGCGTTCGGGGCCCACGATCGCATTCGTTCGCGATGCGGCTACCGGCGAAGTCGTGGTCATGACCGGGGAACACGAGATCGTGGTCCGCGACCCGGCACTCGCCGCTCGCCTCGCGGTGGCGGCCCACTCCGCCGCGCTCTAACGCAGCTCAGCACACACACGCGCGCAGCCCACACATTCACTCGAGGAGAGAAGCACCATGTCATCGCATCGCGAGGCGCCGCAGATCGCGACCGATCCGGTCGCGGACAGCACGGATGTCTACGCATTCGTCAGCCCGGATCAGCCCGACAGCGTCACCATCATCGCCAACTACATCCCGCTCCAGGACCCGGCCGGCGGGCCGAACTTCTTCCAGTTCGGACCCGATGTGCTCTACGAGATCAACATCGACAACGACGGCGACGGCTTCGCCAACGTCGTCTACGAGTTCCGCTTCAGCACGCACGTGAACAACCCGAAGACGTTCCTGTACAACGTCGGGCCGATTGGGTCGCTCACCGACGCGAACTGGAACGTCCGTCAGACGTACTCGGTCACGAAGGTCATGGTGAACCCCGGCAGGCGTCGCAACGACGACGATCGCGAGCGGGGCCGGACGGTGCTGGCGGAGGGCCTGATGAGCCCGCCGGTGCGCATCGGGCCACGCTCGACCCCGGGTTACGAAGCGCTCGCGAACGCCGCCATCTACACGCTCCCGACCGGCGAGAAGGTGTTCGCCGGGCAACGCGCAGACGGCTTCTTCGTCGACCTCGGCTCGATCTTCGACCTCGGCACACTGCGCCCGTTCGAGAACCTCCACCTCATCCCGTCCGCGGCAGCCGCCGCCGGCCGCAACGGCGTGAAGGGCTTCAACGTGCACTCGATCGCGTTGCAGGTGCCGAAGACGGCGCTGACGCACGACGGCAGCGCGCCCACCGACGCGACCGCGTCGCAGTCGGTGGTCGGCGTGTGGGCGGCGGCGAGCCGCCAGCGCGTGACGATCCGCGGTTTCAGCGACGCGCCTGTGGGGGTCGGAAACTGGACCCAGGTCTCACGGCTCGGCAACCCGCTGATCAACGAGGTCGTGATCCCTGTGGGAGCGAAGGACGGTTGGAACCGGCAGAGCCCGGCCAACGACTCTGACTTCGCCCAGTACTACAGCAAGCCCGAACTCGCCCAGCTGATTCCGGTGCTCTACCCCGGCGTGTTCCCGAAGCTGGACGCGCTCAACGCGAGCGGCGCTGCGCGAGCCGACCTGGTCGCGATCTTGCTGACCGGCATTCCGAGCGGTCTGATCGCGGGCTTCCAGAACCTCACCGGCAACACGCAGGCCGACATGCTGCGACTGAACATGGCGATTCCGCCCACGACGAGCGCGCCGAGCGCGCTCGGCCTGATCGGCGGAGACCCCGCCGGGTTCCCCAACGGCCGCCGCGTCTTCGACGACGTCGTGGCCATCGAGCTGCGCGCGATCGCCGGTGTCGTCTACTCGCTGATCGATCCGACGTTCTCGGCGGATGCCGCAGCGTCCCTGCTCACCGACGGCACGACCAACGACGTGCCGTACCTCACGAGCTTCCCGTACCTGGCGCACCCGTACGAGGGGTACAGCCACTCCCACGACGCGGCCGCCTGAGCTGAAGGGATCTGGCCGCGGAACCCGCCCCCGCGACCAGATCCCCCCCTTCCCAACCGAGGAGCCCACGATGTTCATCCCTGGCGACCTGGTCTTTTTCGTCTACTACGAAGGCACTGAACACGTACAGACCGGCGGGGTGGTGATCCGTTGTGAAGACGGCCTCATCGCGGTCGCGCTGCCGCACGCGGTCGAAGTGATCAACATGCGGTCGCCGATCTTCGGCCGCGCCTGGCTGGTCGAACACGCCCCGAGCGCGATGACTCCGGACGAGGCGCTCGCGTTCAGCCGGACGCGGCTCGAGCAGCTCGCGCGAACGCCCCCGGTGCTCGTGCATCCGCTCGACGAGGGCTACCGCCCGGCGGCTGAGCACGAGCACGCCGAGGCCGGCAAGCACTCGCACTGAGACGCGCGTCGGTCGCGGCGGCCGGCCGACCGCCGCGTTTGCTCACCAGGGCGGGCGGTCGACGGACCGACCGTCGTCGCCGACTTCACTCTCCGCCGGACGGTGGCTTCGGCGTTGGGGTGAAGAGGATCAGCACAGCAGCGGCGAGATAGGTGGCCGCGAAGAACCAGAACGCCGGCCGGTACGAGCCGCCGAGGTCATACGCGACGCCGGCGAGGACCGGGCCGGACGCGCTCGACGCGATCGTGAACGGCTGGGCGAGACTGCGCACCGTGCCCAGCGTCAGCCGGCCGAAGTAGTTCGCCCAGATGAGCTCCTGGACCGTGATCACCCCGCCGATCCCGAGCCCGAAGACGAGGATCGCGAAGAACATCGACGGCACGCCGCCGATCAGCACGATC
>JBBDXH010000071.1:0-5973 GCA_040902395.1 Dehalococcoidia bacterium | reverse complement strand
GACGGTCGGCCGGTGTTCGCCTGCGCGGGTCCGCACCGTAGCGGAGCGCCGGCGCCGACGCCCGCCGCGGTCAGCGCTCCAGGTCGAGCGCGACCGGGAGGGCGCTCTCGCGCCACGCGGCGAGATCCCCGCTATACCCCGGGGCGTACTTGTCGAACAGCAGGCGCCGTGCGAGCGCGTCTTCGTCGTTTTCCTGCGCGATCAGGCGCGCGCGGGCCCGGTACGTCTGTTCTGCGATCCGCACCGAGACCACCGGCTCGCGCATCAGATTGCGCACCCAGTCGGACGCATCCCGCCCACCCGACATCAGGTAGAGCACGTCGGCGCCGTCGCGCCGGGCGTGTCCGAACCAGATCTCGATCTCGTGCGGGCGACCGGTCACGCGACCGATGGTCGTCAGGTAGCAGTAGGGCTCGGCGATGAGCGTCGGCGCCAGCGGCATCGGGCACTCCGTTCCAGGGGACGTCATGCGGGCGTGCTCGCCCGGCGCCCGCGCGATCAGAGCGCCGGCCAGCGATTGCGCCATGGTCGCGCACGTTCGAATGCAAGCGCAGCCTGGAGTACGAGATCCTCGCGATGGCGCGGTCCCACGATCTGCAGCCCGCAGGGCAGTCCGCTGTTCGTGAACCCCGCGCGCACGGTGGCCGCCGGATGCCCGCTGAAGTTGAACGGCGCCGTGAACGCGATCAGGTTGATGGGTTCGCCCTCGACGACGGACGGCAGGGGACCCGCCGCGGCGCATGCTTCGAGCGGCATCGTGGGTGTGAGCAGCAGGTCGTACGCGTCGAACAGCCGCTCGGTCCACGCGTTCACCTCGGCGCGGCGGCGCGCGAACTCGCCGAACTCGCGCGGACCCACCGCGAGCGCGGCGTCGAGGCCCGCGCGGTAGGCGTCGGTGAGTTCGTGCGGTCGCTCGTGGTACACGTCCCAGAGCGACGCCAGCCCCTCGAAACGCGTCACCGAGGTCCACCACCGGGCGATCTGCGGCACCGGCTCCTCGAAGCGCTCAACTCGGTGTCCGAGCTCGGAGAACGCGAGCACGGCGAGTTCAACAGCCAGCGCCACGTCCGACTGCACGTACGTGGTCCCAAGATCCGGGCTGTAGGCGATCCGGAGCGGCGAGAGCGGCTGCTCGAGCCGGTCGCGGTAGCGGTAGCCCGGCGCCGGCAGGGACTTCGCGTCGGCGGGGTGGTACCCGGCGGTGACGTCGAGCAGAAGCGCGGCGTCGCTCACGGTGCGGGTGATGGGCCCGTACACGCCGGTGTCCGTCCAGCCGACGAAGTCGGTCGGGCCGATCGGTACGCGGCCGAACGACGGCTTCAACCCGAACGTGCCGGTGAAGCAGGCGGGGATGCGGATCGAACCGCCCCCGTCCGATGCCGTCGCGATCGCGACCATGCCGGACGCCACCGCCGCCGCGCTCCCGCCGCTGGAGCCGCCGGGCGTGCGCTCGAGGTTCCACGGATTGCGCGTCGTCCCGAAGAGCGCGTTGTGTGTGATCGCGGTGTGCCCGAACTCGGGCGTGTTCGTCTTGCCGATGGCGATCGCGCCGGCGCCGCGAAGCCGGGCGACCTGGATCGAGTCGCGGCCCGGGCGGTGATCGCGGAACGCCACCGAGCCGTGTGAGGTCACGAAGCCGTCGGCGTCTTCGAGATCCTTGACGCCGAACGGGATGCCGGCCAGCGGTCCGAGCGCTTCGCCGCGGGCGATGCGTTCGCCCTGGACCGCTGCCTCGGCGAGCGCGCGCTCATGGTCGAGCGCGACGAAGGCGTTGATGCGCGGGTTGACGGCGTCGATGCGCGCGAGCGTGTGTGCCATGAGTTCGCGCGGCGAGAGGTGGCGCGCGCGCACCAGGGCGGCGAGCTCCTCGACGGAAGCGAAGTCCAGCTCGTGATCCACGGCCATCGACGCTCCGGTCCGGCGGGCGCACCGTTGCGCGCGTCGCGCGCGGTGTGGCTCGTAGCGGCGGATTGTACCGACGGCGGAAGCGGCTCCGTCGCGCGCGCGGCGCGCGTAGTATGCGCGTGTTTTCCGAGGCGACCGCGGACGGGGACAGCAGGGCTCCCGCGCCGCGCAGCAGGAGAGGTGACGACGAATGACCACGGAGACCGCACAGAGCGCCGGCGCCGCGAGCGCGGGCGCGACCACGATCACAGGCGCGAGACTGCTCGCGCGCTCTCTCAAGCAGCAGGGTGTCGACTTCATCTTCGGCGTGGTCGGGTTCCCGATCACGGACTTCGCGGTGGACGCGCAGCGCGAGGGCATCCGCTACATCGGCATGCGCAACGAGCAGGCCGCGTCGTACGCCGCGCAGGCGGCGGGCTACCTGACGGGGCGTCCCCAGGGGTGCGCCGTCGTCTCCGGGCCGGGCGTGATCCACGCGCTGGCCGGGCTCGCGAACGCAAAGTCCAACCTCTGGCCGATGATTCTCATCGGCGGCGCCTCCGCCGTCTCGCAGAACGGGATGGGCGCCTTCCAGGAGGAGAACCAGGTGCTCGCGGCCTACCCGCTGAGCAAGTACGCCCACGCCGTCGACCGCGCGGAGCGCATTCCGTTCTACGTCGAGCAGGCGGTGCGCGCGACGATCTACGGCCGGCCGGGGCCGGCCTACCTCGACCTCCCCGACGACATCTTCACGGCCGAGGTGAACGAGGCCGACGTCAAGTGGGCGCCCACCGTGCCGGATCCGCCGCGCTCCGCCGCGCCGGCAGAGTCGGTGGACGCCGCGCTCGCGACGTTGAAGTCGGCCCAGAACCCGCTGGTGATCGTCGGCAAGGGCATGGCGTGGGCGCGCGCCGAGGACGAGGTGCGCGACTTCATCGAACGTACGCAGCTGCCGTTCCTCGCCACGCCAATGGGCAAGGGCGTCGTACCGGACGAGCACCCGCTGTCGGTGGCGGCGGCGCGCACGCTCGCGCTCCAGCAGGCGGACGTGATCTTCCTGCTCGGTGCACGCCTGAACTGGATCCTCCACTTCGGCCTCGAGCCGCGCTACCGCAAGGACCTGCGGGTGATCCAGCTCGACATCGCGGCCGAGGAGATCGGGACGAACGTGCCGGCGGAGGTCGCGCTCGTCGGTGACGGCAAAGCGATCGTCGGCCAGATCAACGCCGCGCTCGAGAAAGAGCCGTGGCAGTACCCCGGGGAGACCACGTGGCGCACGGCGCTCGCGAGCAAGATCGAGGAGAACGCGCAGGTCTCGGCGGCGATGATGGCCGACCGGTCGACGCCGATGAACTACTACGTCGCGCTCAAGGCCGTGCAGGACGCCATGCCCGAGGACACGATCATCGTGAGCGAAGGCGCGAGCACGATGGACATCGGTCGCACGATCCTGATGAACCACGCCGCTCGCACCCGGCTCGACGCCGGCTCGTACGGCACGATGGGCGTCGGCATGGGCTTCGCGATCGCCGCGTCGGTCGTGAACCCGGGGATGCGCATCGTCGCCGTTGAAGGCGACGCGGCCTTCGGCTTCAGCGGCATGGAGCTGGAGACCATGGCCCGCTACAACCTGCCGATCACCACGGTGATCATCAACAACAACGGCATCGGCGGCGGGCTCACGGAGCTGCCGAAGAACCGCCAGCCGCCACCGGGCGTCATGCTCCCCGGTGCGCACTACGAGATGGTTGCGCAGGCGTTCGGCGGACGCGGCTACTACGTCACAGAGCCGGACGAGCTACCGGGCGTACTCGCCGAGGCCAATAGCGGCGAGGGGCCGTCGATCGTCAACGTGGCGATCGCGACCCAGGCGAGGCGCAAGCCGCAGCAGTACGCCTGGCACACGTCATAGGCGAACGGCACACCGTCGCACACGAGCGCGGCGCCCCCCACGGGGCGCCGCGCTCGCGTCCTGCGCTCACCGAGGCCGGCCTTCCGTTCATCCCGAGTGAAAACGAGGGACCCGCGCGTGCGCCGTGCGCCCGGGGTGGCACGGCCGGCATCGTGGCGTGGCGATGCGCCGGCGAGACGCACGGCCGGGCCGCGCACGCCACGGACAGCCACGCTCCCGGCGATGCCACTCCGGTCCCTCGTTGTCACTCGGGACGAACGGCAGAGACGCCGCTGCCGCCCGAACGGCGCGGACCGCGCACTCCGGTCAGCCAGGCCGAACCACGAACCCAGTCGCCGCCGCGAACGGAAGGCGTCGGCTACTCGCGGTCGAGTGAACGAGCGACCGCGAGCGCGCTCTCGCTGAGCGCGCGGAGCGCGCCCGCGTACGCGTCCCCGTCGAAGCCGCCGACCCAGCCGTCGTCGTCGAAGAGCACATCGGAGATCGCGAGCCCGGCGGCGCAGCGCAACCCGAGCGCCTCCGCCGCCGCGTAGAGCGCGGACACCTCCATGTCGACGCTCAGCACGCCGTGCGCCCGGTAGCGGCGGATCTTCTCGACGTGCTCGCGATACGGAGCGTCCGTCGTCCAGTGCTCGCCGCGATGCGCCATGGCGCCGGCCGCTGCGAGCGCGCGCTGCCACGCGTCGACGAGCCCGGGCGTCGCGCGAGCCGGGCGATCGGCGGCGAGGTAGTGGTATGACGTGCCCTCCTTACGGATGGCGCGTTCCGCCAGGACGACCGCGCCGATCGGTGCGGCCGGCTGCAGGGTGCCCGCGGCGCCGATCACCAGCAGCGTGCGCACGCCCGCGGCGGCCCATTCCTCGAGGTGCATCACCGCCGCCGGCGCGCCCATGCCCATGGTGCCGACGGCGATCGCCTCGGTCGCGTAGACGCGGCCCGCGGAGGCGCGGCGCCGCGCGAAGACCGTCTCCTGCGCCCCCGTCGCCGTCACGAGTTGATCGGTGACGGTGGAGAAGAAGCTGGCGATGGCGACCGGCGGCAGCGTGATCGTGTCCACCGGGAGGGCATGGCGTCGCGCGAGCGCGTCGAGCGCCGCCTGCGGCCGGAGGCGGGGCGTGCCGCGCTCGAAGAAGCGCGAGGGGCCGGCGTCGCTCGTCATCGTGCGCGCAGCATGCGCGCGCGCGGCGGCGATCGCCAGCCAGGGCCGTCGCTCCGTGGGTGACTCTGCTACAACTCCAGCCGATCGAAGCGGGTTTCTCGGGAGGTGACCGGATGAACGGCGTCGAATTCAACTGGCCGGCGGTCGTGGTGGCTGCGATCGCGGCGTTCGCGCTCGGCGCGGCGTGGTATTCGCCGATCGGGTTCGTCAAGCCGTGGATGCGGTTGCTCGGGAAGACCCAGGAGGAGATGCAGGCCGGCATGTCGCCGGCGATGGCGATGGGTGCGCAGGCCGTACAGACGATCGTCACGACCCTCGCGGTGGCCGCGATCGTTTCGTGGTCGGGTGCGGGGAGCGTGCTCGAGGGAGCCTGGGTGGGGGTGATCGCCGGCGCCGGACTGGTTGCGGCCGACGGCCTCAAGCTGGTGTTCTTCGAGAATCGACCGTTCCAGCTGTATCTGATCAACGCCGGCTACTCGACCGTGGCCGTCGTGATCATGGGCGCGATCCTCGGCGCATGGCACTAGCCGGCGGGGAGCTCTGGCGGCTGGACGCGACTGCGCAGGCCGCGCTCGTGCGCCGCCGCGAGGTCTCGCCGGACGAGCTGATCGACGCCGCGCTTGCGCGCATCGAGCGCCTCAACCCGCGGATCAACGCCGTGATCGCGCTCTTCCCGGACGTGGCGCGCCGCCAGGCCCGGGACCCGCGCACGCGCGACGCGCCGTTCGCCGGCGTGCCGATGCTGCTCAAGGACGGGGTGCAGGAGCTCGCCGGCACGCCGTACACGCTGGCGACGCCGCTCTTGCGCGATCTCGGCCATCGCTCGAAGAGCACCACCGAGTTCACGCGGCGGCTCCGGCGTGCCGGCTTCGTGATCCTCGGCAAGACCAACCTGCCCGAGCTCTCGTCGGGCGTGACCACGGAGCCGGAGGCCTTCGGTCCCACGCGCAACCCGTGGGCGCTCGATCGCACCGGCGGCGGCTCGAGCGGCGGCTCTGCCGCCGCCGTCCCCGCCCGG
>JBBDXH010000070.1:0-6009 GCA_040902395.1 Dehalococcoidia bacterium | reverse complement strand
CGAGCCACCGCGACCGGCGCGTGCTTGCCGTCACGGCGACCCGTACCGCGCGGGCTCCTCTGCGCGGGTCTCCTCTCCGCGGCGAAGCGGGCGGGCGGTGGCTCGTCTTCGCTCGCCACGAACGGAGAGGAGAGCACGGTCCGGGCATCGCGCGCTGGCGCCCCCGTTGGCATCGAGCACGTAGTGGTCAACCGGCAGATCGGCGTGCGCGACGGGCAGTGCGCGGGAGTGGTGGCGGGGCGGGTGGTGTTGGGGGGAGGGCCGGCCGCGATCGGAAAGGGGCGCCCGGGGGGGCCGCCCTCTTCGCGTCGCGCTGCGATCGCTACGGCATCACGGTGGGAGTGGCGGTCGCGGCGCCGCTCATCGGGGTGGTCGCGATCTCCATCACGGGCACTTCGACCTGCACCTCGCCGGCGTGCTCGAAGACGAGCGTCAGGGTGAAGACGTCGCCGACGACGAACTGGCGCGCGATGCCGATGAGCATGACGTGGTTGCCGCCCGGCATCAGCTCCAGCGAGGCGCCGGGTTCGATGTCCCAGCCCTCCACCTGCTGCATGCGCATCATGTCGCCTTCGCGGATGGTGGTGTGGAGCTCGGCGCGGCCGGCCACGGCAGCGTCGACCGAGGCGCCGATCAGCCGATCGGCGACCGCGCCGCGATTGGTGATCACCGCGTAGGCGGCGCTGTTCTCGTCCTCGAGGCCGGGCGTGGCGCGGGCGCGGACGTTCTCGACGGCGATCTCCTCGGCGAGGGTGGCCGGCGTCGCGTCCGCGTCGGCCGTCTCGTCCTCCGAGCTGCACGCGGCGCCGATCACGGCCGCCGCGACGAGCACGGAGATCAGCAGGGGACGCCGAGCTGCCTTCAGCAGAGCGGTCATGGTCAATTGTTCCCTTCGCGCCAGACGAGTTGCAGGTCGCTGGCCAGTTGTTCTGGGGTGAGCTCGTGCGGCGCCTTGAGGCGCAGCAGTCCGCTGCGGTTGAAGATGAAGCTGATCGCGGGGTGCGAGACGGCGTATGAGCCGTCCTGGGCCGGCGGGTCGCAGACCGGGTGAATGCCCCACTCGTGCAGCGCGTCCAGCACCTCGTCCACGTCTCCCGAGACACCGATGAACGTGGGGTCGAAGTAACCGACGTAGCGCGACAGCAGCTCCGGAGTGTCGCGCGCCGGGTCGGCGGTGATCATCACCACGCGGACGTGCTCGCGGACCTCCGCCGGGAGCAGCTGGCGGGCGGCCGCCAGGTTCGCCAGCGTCATCGGGCAGATGTCCGGGCAGTGCGTGTAGCCGACGTAGACCACGGCGACTTCGCCGTGCAGGTCGGCGATGCGGAACGGCTGCCCGTCGTCCGCGACGAGGTCGAAATCCGTCATCTGCCCGGGGGGCTCCACGACCTCCGAGCGGTACGCCGGCGACGTCGCGTCGGTGCAGCCCATCACCGTGACTATCACCGCGGCGAAAAGCAGGATGGCGGCACCGCCGAGCCTGCGGAGTCCAGGCCGCACGAGGCCCTCCTTCACGCATGTCGATCCCCGTCACTCGGCAGGGGTCAGCGCGGAGGAGGCGGGTCCGGACGGAAAAGCGGAGCCGGCGGCGGCTTCGAGAGGCGCAGCGTCACTACCTGGCCCGTGAGCACCGGGATGCTTACCCCGGCGAGCATGAGCACCGGCAACACGGACGCGCCGAGCATGCTGCCCGCCGTGAAGCCGAGACCGTCCGACCGCTCAACCGCGTCGGAGGGGCGTGAGGCGTCCCAGGGGTGAGCGTGGTCTTGGGCGACGGCGCCCAGGGAAGCGTGGCTGTGATCGGGGAGCCAACCCGTGAGCTCGTAGCCGAACCCCGGCCCGATCGTGGGTGCGAGCAGGGCGATTGCCACGAGGACCGCCAGGTAGCGGTCGGCGCGACGGCCCAGGGTGCTCGGCGTGCGGTCCATGATCAGAGGGTCCTGCCGCCGGTGGGGATGGGATAGGGACCTCCGACCCCTCGCGCGGGGACCGCATCCGGCTGTGATGGCGCCCTGCGAGCGGTGCGGGTGCGTCGCGATCGGGCCGGGGGCGCACCCGGCCTCGTCGACCTACCACGACCCGCGCCAGCACCTGGTGGGCATCGAGCAGGTCGTGGTCAACGGGCGGATCGCAGTGCGCGACGGGCAGTGCACGGGGGTGATGGCGGGGCGGGTGGTGTAGGGCGGGGAGGGGTCGGGTCCTGAAGCTGCTCGCCTCTTCCGGATCCCCTTGATCTTCAGGTCGCAGTCGCCCGATCGGGCCAACTCAGCGGCAAGTCGAGGGCGCGACTGGCGCGTGCTTGCCGTCACGGCGACCCGTACCGCGGGTCTCCTCTCCGTGGCTCTCCTCTCCGTTCGTGGCGAGCGCCCTTCCTCCGTTCGTGGCGCCCTTCCTCCGTTCGTGGCGAGCGAAGACGAGCCACCGCCCGCCCGCTTCGCCACGGTCCGGGCATCGCCGCGGCCGGCATCCGACCGGCGTCGAGCACGTCGTGGTCAGCGGGCAGCTCGCGGTGCGCGAGGGGGCCGTGCGGCGCGACCTGCCGGACGTCGCCCGCCGCCCCCGGGGGCGGGCGACAGCGTCAGGTGGAGAGACCGATGGCCTGGTTGTAGATCACCTGGATCTTCGTGTCGTCGTACCCGCCGATGGCGGTGTCGACTGTCCCGCCGGACGGGTGCAGCTTCGTCGGCACGCTCCCTGAGTACGTGACCTCGAAGTGGAAGTACCCCGCCGTCGGAACCGTGGTTGCCCCGTAGTCGCCGAGGTTGGGGTTGAAGGCCGCGCGGTGGGAGCGCGCGTCCCGCGCCGCCCGCTGGAAGGAGCGCATCTTCTTCTGGTCGTTGAAGAAGTAATCGGTCTTGTCGCTCTGCGAAATCACCGCGGGTCCGCTGCCGTGTTGCTGCCGGATCCGTCCGCTCGTGGCTCCCGAGATGAAGTACAGCGTCGGCAGCCGGCCTTCGCCCTTCGTCAGGAACGCGAGGTTCGCTGCGCTGTAGAGCGCCGGCACGTCCTGCGCCTGCGACTTCGCGGACGCGACGGCTTCGTCGAGCTTCTCCGCGGCGGTGACTTTGTCGGACGACTCGAAGTCGTGCATGACCTGGGACCAGCCCCAGTTGGCGAGAATGACTCGCTCCTTCATGTCACTCGCCTGCTTCAGCAGGCCGGCGAGATCCGCTTCAGTGCCGTCGAGCTCGATCTTTCGCCGAACGACAGCGTTGCCCGGACGCGCGCTCGCCTGGCGCGCGACGGTCTCGCGCCGCGACGGGCTCGGCTTGCGCGCGACCACGCCGTTGCCCGGCTTCGACGCCGGCTTCCGGACCGCGACGGCGTCTGGACCGTCGGTCGCGGTCGCGCTCGACGGCGCGTCGCGCTCGAGCCGGGCGACCGGTTCGCCGTCTGAGGGCGCCTCCGTCGCGGGCTGCACCTCCAGCCGGCCGCTCTGCTGTGCCTCCGTCGCTGGCTCCGCCTCGGCCGTGACCGCCAGCAGCTGCGCGGTCGCGCGGTTGCCGATCCGTCTCTGGAGCGCGCGCATCGCGTCTGCGCCGGCGGGCGCCGGCGCGTGGGTGTGCGCCGGCGCGGAGCGGCGCGCCTCCGATGGAGCGACCGCCCGCAGGTCCGGCACGTGTGGATGCTTGCGCGGTGCCATCGACGCCTCTCGTGACCGCCGTCGGCCGAATGCCTTGCAGTTGCCGTACGCGGGCACGTTCGCGCCACGCACCGCTGAACGTAGGGCGCGCATGAAGGCGCTCGGGGGACCGATCGGGCCAACTCAGGGGACAAGCTCTTCGAGCGATGCGAGTCGCCCTGAGCGCTCGACCGGGGCGGGGGTTACGGGGCGGGTCGCGCCGCCAGCCAGAGGTCGAAGTCGGCGTTGAACTCGTCCTTGGTCATGATCTCGTAGGCCGCCGTGCCCTTGACCGCCTGCATTTCGGCGACGTGCTGGTTGCCGACCTTCCACAGACCGGTCTTGCCACCCACCCACCGCGCCCCCTCGTCCCTGGCCGCGCCGTGCATGGCCTGCGATCGCAGGTCGCTGACGACCGCCTCCGAACGGATGTCGGCCGCGTTCAGCACGTCCCGTGCGAACAGTGCGATGGCGTCAGTCGCGGCGGTGGCGACTCCGGCCGCGCCGCCCACATCGGTCCGCTGGATCAGGGCTGCCAGCGCGGTCATCGCGCCGTGCGTGCCTTCCGCCTTCTGGGCCTCGGTTGATTCGGAGGGGTCGCTGGACGCCCGCGCAATCGCGAGCACGATCTCCATCACGTCCTGGTGGAGCCGCGCCTTGTAGATGCCCCACAGCGTTGCCGCATCCCCGTCCTGCGGGAACGCTGCCGGGATCTCTCCCCGCCCGAACGGGGCCAGGAAGAGGGGGACGGACTTCTCCTTCAGGATCGCGAGCAGCATCTCCGCCCGCAGCAGCAGCGGATCACCGAGGCGCGCCGTGGCCAGGACGCTCGGCTTGGCGGTGAACTCGCCCTCCGTCCAGTAATCGCCTCCCGTCTCCTCGGCGGCGTACGTTCGCTCGTTCGCTCGCCGCGGACCGGACTCGGGGTGACTCTCTCCGGCGACGTTCAACTTGCCTCGCGTGAGCTTCTTTCGCTGCAGGATCCGGCGGAGCACCGGCCCATCGCTCGGCTCGCGTGGGTCGCCGTCCATCGTCGCTCGCCGCGTCGGGATCGCTGCCCGCGATCCGGTGCCCGGCTCCGGGAGATCCGCGGCGAGGAGGCGTGCGGTCGCGCGGTTGCCGATCTGCCGTTGGAGCGCGCGCACTGCATCGACGGTCGGCGGCGCCACGGCCACGCGCTTCGCGCGCCCGGCGACGGGCGTGGCGGAAGCGGCGGCGTCCGGACCGTCCGGCGCGTGTGCATGCTGGCGCGCTGCCATGCGGCTGCTCCGTGGATGCCCCTGCCCGCCGAGCTCATCGACGACCGCAGAGGAGTGCGATGCAAGCAGGCCGTCCGCGTGTGCGCTGCGCGCGGCTCCGGGCACCGTCATGCCAACGTAGCCCGCGCCGGGCCGCGCCCGGGGGCCCGATCGGGCCAACTCAGGGGACAAGAACCGAGGCTGCGTTTGGGCCGCGCGAGAGGTAGCTCGTGCCCGGGCACGCAAGACGAACGATCGGGCGTGCGCGGATCGCGACCGCGCGCCGTCGAGCGCTGAGGTGCCGCCGCAGCGCGTGGTATAGACCGCGACAACGGCGTTCGATCGGACCCGTGACCGCACACGCATGAGGAGGTTCGACCATGCTCGAGCAGGTTCGCGCGCTCACCTTCGACGTGTTCGGCACCGTGGTCGACTGGCGCGGCTCGGTGATCCGCGAGGGCGAGGCGCTCGGTCGGGCACGCGGGTGGGACACGGACTGGGCGTCGTTCGCCGACGACTGGCGGCGCGACGGCTACATCGGCGGCATGCGCCGCGTGCGCGACGGCGAGTTGCCGTGGATGACGGTCGACGCGCTGCATCGCCGCAAGCTCGACAGCCTGCTCGATGAGCGCGGACTGACGGGGCTCGACGAGGACGCGACCGCGGCGTTCAACCGCGTCTGGCACCGGCTCGACCCGTGGCCCGACGTGCCCGCGGGCCTGGCGCGGCTGCGCACCCGCTCGGTCGTCTCGACGCTCTCGAACGGCAACGTCTCGCTGCTGATCGACCTCGCGCGACACGGCGGCTTGACGTGGGACTGCGTGCTCTCGGCCGAGATCACCGGCGCCTTCAAGCCGGAGCCCCGCTGCTATGAGCGCGCGGCGGAGCTGCTGAGCCTCGCGCCGGCGCAGGTGCTGATGGTTGCAGCGCATCCGAGCGACCTGCGCGCGGCGGCCGCCGTGGGCTTTCACACGGCGTATCTGCGACGGCCGCTCGAGTGGGGCCCTGCGGGCACCACCGGAAAGGACGCCGGCACCGAGTTCGATCTGGTCGAGGACAGCCTGGTCGCGATCGCGGGGCGCCTCGGCGGCTAGAGGCGCGGCCGAGGGGCCCCGCCCCTCCACCCTCCACCCGTTCGTCTCTCCACCC
>JBBDXH010000069.1:0-6075 GCA_040902395.1 Dehalococcoidia bacterium | reverse complement strand
GCGTGCGCGAGGTGGACGGCGTCGCCGTCCGTGCGCGCGCGCTCCGCGAGCAGCCGCGCGCACCGCGCGGCGTCGTCGAAGCGGCCGACGAACGAGGCGACCAGCGCGAACCGCCCGAGCGCCGGCCGCGTGCCGCGCTCGTCGCGCGCGGCGGCCGACTCGGCGGCGGCTGCGAGCGCCGCCACGCCGCGGGCGATGTCCTCGGCTCCCAGCGCGGGCGCGGCGGCGTGGCGGCTCGATTCCGAGTCCGACGTCATCGCTGCCCCCGCATCCAGCGCCACGTTCGGCTCCCTCCGCTTCCGGCCGAGAGCGTATGCCCGGCAAGGCGCGTTCCGGGTGCGCGATACACTGCCGCCGCCGTAGCGAGAGGCGAGCGAAAGGGTGCCGCGATGAAGGCCGTCGTGATGGAAGGCGTGAAGGTGCCGATGGTGGTACGGGACTTCCCGGACCCCGAGATCGGCCCGAAGGACGCGCTGATGAAGGTGGAAGCCTGCGGCGTGTGCCGGAGCGACTGGCACATCTGGCAGGGTGATCTGTCGTGGGCCGGGCTGACCTTTCGCGGACCCCAGGTGCTCGGGCATGAGCAGTCGGGCGTGATCGAGCAGGTCGGATCCCAGGTCGAGAACATCAAGCCCGGGATGCGCGTGCTCACGCCGTTTCACAACGGGTGCGGCAGCTGCCGCATGTGCCAGGCCGGCCGCTCGAATATCTGCGAGCGTGGCGGCCGCCGTACCGGCGGCTTCGCCCAGTACGCGGCGATCGGCAACGCCGACTTCAACGCGATCCCCATCCCGGATGAGGTCTCGTTCGAGTCCGGCGCCGCGATGGGCTGCCGCTTCATGACCTCGTACCACGGCGTCGCCGACCGCGGCGAGGTCAAGGGCGGCGACTGGGTGGTCGTCAACGGTTGCGGCGGCATCGGGCTCTCCGCCGTGCAGGTCGCGGCCGCGCTCGGCGCGAACGTGATCGCCGTCGACCTCGACGAGTCGAAGTTGTCGATGGCCCGCAAGGAAGGCGCGGTCGAGACGATCGACGCGCGCAGCGGCGATGTGCCTGCGCGCGTCAAGGAGATCACGAAGGGCGGCGCCGACGTGTCTGTGGACGCGCTCGGCATCAAGGCGACGATGCTGAACTCCGTGCTCTCGCTTCGCCGCGGCGGGATCCACGTCCAGATCGGGGTGACCTCGGCGGCCGAGGCGGGCCAGGTCGCGTTGCCGATCGACCTGATCACGATGAGCGAGATCGAATTCCGTGGATCGCTCGGCAACCCGAACCACCACTACGCGCCGATGCTGGCGATGGTCGCGGCGGGCAAGCTCCACCCGGAGACGATCATCGGCGACCGCATCTCGCTCGCGGAGACGCCGGCCGCCGTCGAGTCGATGACCACCTTCCAGACGATCGGCTTCACGACGATCACGGATTTCTCGTAGCGCACCGCCTGTGGGCGTCTCGGGGCGCCCCCAGGTCGCACGGCGGCGCCCGCCGGCTCGACGCGACACGGCGGCGCCCGCCGGACCGCGTGGCGCCTCCGCCGATCCTTCGCGGCTCCCTGCCGCCACGTTCCGCCCGGTACCGAGTCGCGTCGACTGGCCGGCGGCGAGCGGCGCTGCGTTCCGCCGAGCCGACGCGCCACGCTCCGCTGCGCGGCTGCGCCCCGGCGCGCCCGAACGCGCCGGCGACGATTCGCCCGGCGGTTGCCGCGCGGTGCTAAAACGTCGGTGATAGCTGCCGGGCAACGGGCCGGCGAGCGAGTGGCCGACCGGTGTGAGGGGGGCAACCCATGGCCGACGAGCAGATCGACTTGATGGCGCACCTGATGCGACGCGTCGGCGTGGGGGCGACTCGCGACGAACTCGAAGTGCTCGCCGCGCGCCCGTACGAGGAGGTCGTCGAGGATCTCATCCACCCCGAGCGCTTCGTCGACGAAGATCTCGACGCGCTCGACCGCTACTTCCCCAGCTCACGCAGCAACGACACGCCCACGGTGTGGGCCGGCCGCTGGCTGTATCACCTGGTGAACAGCCGCCGGCCGCTGCGGCACAAGATGGCGCTCTTCTGGCATCACGTGTTCGCGACGGGGTGGTTCAAGAGCGAGCATGGCCCCTCGATCGTGGAGCAGATCGACACCTTTCGCGAGAACGGACTGAGCAACCTCCGTCAGATCCTGCTCGACCTCTCGCGCGACCCCGCGATGATCTACTGGCTCGACAACTGCGAGAACCAGGCGACCGCGATCAACGAGAACTACGGGCGTGAGCTGCTCGAACTGTTCTCGATGGGCATCGGCCACTACACCGAGACCGACATCAAGATGGCGGCCCGTGCGTTCACGGGGTGGACGTTCGAGCAGCCGATCCCGCTCTATCCGTTCGGCGGCTACCCGTCGAAGTTCGTGTATCGCGCAGACCTCCATGACGGAGGCGAGAAGACCTTCCTCGGCCAGACCGGGAACTTCGATGGTGAAGACATCGTCGACATCATCGTGCAGCAGGACGCGTGCGCCCGCTTCATCGCGCGCCATCTCTACAACTACTTCGTCGCCGACGAGCCGCAGGTGCCAGCGTGGAGCGTGACGCCGCCGCAGGATCCGGCCGCGATCGAGACGCTGGTCGCCGCCTACCGCGACTCGGACGCGGACATCCGCTCGGTGATGCGTGCGCTGCTCAATGCCGAGTTCTTCAAGCGCGCGCGTTTCAAGCGTGTGAAGAGCCCTGCAGAACTCGTGGCGGGGGTGGTGAAGCTCTCGGGCGCGCTCACATTCCCGAACCCCCTCGCGGTGCGCATGGCCACAGCCACCGAGTTGATGGGCCAGAAGCTGATGGACCCCCCGAGCGTCGAGGGCTGGCATACCGGCAAGGAGTGGATCGACGGCGGCACGCTCACGGAGCGCGTGAACTTCGCGGTCGGCCAGGTCTCGGATCCGAAGCGCCCGGGCGTACAGGCGATCGTGCGGCGGCTCGCCGCAGACGGGGAGCCGCTCGCGCCCGAGGTCTTCG
The DNA here is from genome assembly GCA_040902395.1 of Dehalococcoidia bacterium. Classification (GTDB taxonomy): domain Bacteria; phylum Chloroflexota; class Dehalococcoidia; order UBA2979; family UBA2979; genus VGNK01. Next base: position 3,076 of record JBBDXH010000069.1, on the reverse strand, counting down.
TGCAGCGTTGCCTGGATCTCGCCGGGCCGCTGGCGGTGGGGGAGGACACGAGGGCTGCGCTGAACGAGCTGGCCGCCGAGGCCGGTCCGTTGACACTCGCAGGTAACGGCGCGGACGGGGCGGGCGCGCGTCGCGTGGCGCGCATGCTCTCGCTGATCGTCGCGGCGCCCGAGTACCAGTTCTGCTAGCCGAGGAGCGGATGATGACTGCCCAGACGAAGGACCCCGTGCTCGTGGTGATCCAGCTCAGCGGGGGGCTGGACTTCATGAACACGCTGATCCCGTTCACGAGCGGCGAGTACTACGACGCCCGGCCGACCGTCGCGGTTGCCGGCGATCAGACCCTGCCGCTCAACGAGTCGCTCGGCTGGCACCCGGCTGCCGCGGCGCTCAAGGAGCTGTACGACGCCGGGAACGTCGCCGTCGTCCAGGGCATCGGCTACGAGCACTCCAGCCGGTCGCACTTCCGCGCGATGGACATCTGGCACACGTGCGAGCCGAACGCGATTGCGACTGAAGGCTGGCTCGCGCACGTGACGCGCGAGCTCGATCCGCGCGGCGAGAACCCGCTCACGGCCGTGAGCTTCGGCCGCGGCCTCCCGCGCGCGCTTGCCGCACCCGGTGTGACGGCGACCTCGATCGGCGATCTCGACCAGTTCGGCCTGATGACGAACGTCGAGGCGGCAGACGAGCGGACCCGCGACCTCGAGCTATTCAAGCGCATGTACACGCCGGGCGTGGGTACCGCGATCGTGCGCAACTACCTCGCGAACACCGGGCAGGGCGTGCTCAAGGGCGCGGACGTGCTGCGCGAGGTGCCGGGCAAGTACCAGTCGGATGTGGAGTATGCGAACAACCCGATCGCACGAGCCCTGCGCGACGTAGCGCGCGTGCACACGGCGCGCGTCGGGACGCGCGTCTTCTACACACAGCACGCCGGCTACGACTACCACTCGCAGCAGCCGCTGATGCACCAGCGGCTGCTGCGCGAGCTCACCGAGGCGATCAACGACTTCATGCGTGACCTGCGCGCGCACGATGCCGCCGAGGAGGTGACGATCCTCGTCTTCACGGAGTTCGGGCGACGCATCAAGGACAACGGCTCCGGGACCGATCACGGCTCCGGCGGCGGCGCATACATCATCGGTGACCTCGTCGAGGGCGGGCTGTACGCCGAGTACCCCTCCGTCGCGCCTCGGGACTGGCTCTACGGCGAGGACCTGCGCCACACGATCGACTTCCGCGGGATCTACGGCACCGTGCTGGAGCAGTGGATGGGGATCGAACCCACCGCGATCGTGCGGGGCAGCTTCGAGCAGATCCGGCCCTACCGGCGCACGCTCGTCGGCGGCTGATCCTGAACCGTGCGGGCGAGACGAGAGGCAGGGTGTGCGATGAGCGACGCGAACGGTTCGGCAGGGTCGAACGGAAGCACGGTCGCGCTCCTTCGCGCCGGCTTTCCCTACGTCAAGACGCTGGGGATGCGGCGCGTCACGTGGTACCCCACGGACATCGCGCTCGGGGCCGAAGGGCGCATCTACACGCTGGCGCGCATGGAGGTGGGCGGTGCGATCCGCGTGATTAACTGGGACGACGACGACCTCGGCGGGCTCGGGGGCGGGTGGACGTGGCCCGCGGGGATCGCGCTCGATGCCGAAGAGCGGATCTATGTGTCCGACGAGGCGACCCACAGGATCAGCGTGCTCAATCGTGAAAACGAGACCCTCGCGACGTGGGGCACGCCGGGATCCGCGCCCGGCGAGCTGAACGGTCCGTCGCACATGGCCTTCGATGCCGACGAGCACCTCTGGATCGCGGACACCCTCAACCACCGCATCCAGCAGTTCACGAAGGAAGGCGAGTACCGCAGGAGCATCGGCGGGTTCGGCAGCGGACCGGGCGAGTTCGACATGCCCTGGGGCGTCGCCGTCGACGGTGACGGCTGCATCTACGTCGGCGACTGGCGTAACGACCGCGTGCAGAAGTTCGACCAAGACGGTCGCTTCGTGATGGCGATCGGCCACTCCGGCAGCGGGGACGGCGAGCTCAACCGGCCGGCGGGCGTCGCCGTCGACGGGGACGGCGATATCTACGTCGCCGATCGCGACAACAACCGGGTGCAGCTGTTCGACCGCACCGGACGCTACGTCGAGCAGTTCGCCGGCGATGCGACGCTCTCGAAGATGGGACGCACCTACATCCTCGCGAACCAGAAGGTGCTGCGCCTGCGAGACATGGCGAACCTGGAGCCGTCGAAGCGGTTCCGCGGTCCCTCCGCCGTTCGCCTGGACGCCGAGGGGCACATGTACGTCGCCGACTACGCGTGCCACCGTGTCCAGGTCTACAAGAAGGACGTCGTGCGCCTCACGGAGCGCGACATCATGCCTCAGCCGCGCGCGCCCATGCTGTCGACGGTCTAGGCGGGACGGCTCCGCTCGTGCCCATGATGTTCGGCTTCGCTGCGGAGCGTCGCCGTCTGCTCGAGGCGGAGCTGGTGCGCGTCGTCGAGGAGTTGCCTCGCCTCGGCGTGCACCGCGTGTACGTCGCGGGTGACCTCGCGACGGGCGCCGTCGACCTCGACTCCGACCTGGCGCTGCTGATCGTGCAGGCGACCGATCAGCCGTTCCATCGCCGAGCCGACTTCTTCGTCGATCACCTCCGGCCGCAGGCGGGCACCCGCTACCTCGTCTACACGCCCGACGAGTTCGAGGCGCTGCGCGAGACGGATCGGCTGCTGATCGAGACGCTCCAGCTCGGCGAGCCGATCTTTGTCGCCTGACGGCGGCGCGCTCGGCGCGCGCCCGGAGCACGAGCGCTGGCTCGCGCAGGCCCGTCACGATCTCGCAGACGCGCGCTTCGCCGCGGCCGGCGACCGGCACGCGCTCGCGTGCTTCCTCTGCCACCAGTTCGCCGAGAAGGCGGTGACCGCGTACCTGATCGCCCGGGGCGCGGAGCGGGTCTGGGGTCACGCCCTCGCGGATCTGTGTGAGGACGCGATGGCGCTCGATCCGTCGTTCGATCTGCTCAAGTCGAGCGCGGTCCTGCTCGACAGGCACTACCTCGGCGCGCGCTATCCC
>JBBDXH010000068.1:3816-6119 GCA_040902395.1 Dehalococcoidia bacterium | reverse complement strand
GGGCGTGCTGATGAAGCTCGGAGCGTTCGGCATCATCCGGCTCGGCTTCCAGATGATGCCGGAGGGCGGCGAGTTCTGGGCGCCCGCGCTGGTGGTGCTCGGCATCACGGCTGCGCTCTACGGGGCGATCTCCGCGCTGCGTCAGACCGACCTCAAACTGATGACCGGCTTCTCCTCGGTCTCGCACATGGGCTACGTCTTCCTGGGCCTCGGCACCCTCAACGTCATCGGCTGGAACGGCGCCATCCTCCAGATGTTCGCGCATGGCATCATGACGGCCCTCTTCTTCCTCCTGATCGGCGGCATGTACGACCAGTCGCACGACCGCGAGATCCCGAACCTGTCCGGCCTCGCGCGCAAGATGCCAATCTGGGCGGTCTTCTTCGTGATCGCCGGCCTCGCCTCGCTCGGGCTGCCCGGCCTCTCGGGCTTCGTCGCCGAGCTCCACATCTTCATCGGCTCCTTCCGCGCCTACCCGATCGTGGGCGGGCTTGCCGTGCTGACCGCGGCGATCACCGCGACCTACCTGCTCAGGATGTTCGCGGCAGCATTCTTCGGCCCGCTGAACACGCGCTGGAACGGACTCGCGGAGATCACCTGGCCCGAGCGTGCGGGCGCGGCGGTGCTCGCCGGGGCGATCCTCGCGCTCGGCCTCTGGCCGTCCCCGTGGGTCGACCGGATTGCGCCCACGATCATCAACTCCATCCCGGGGGTGACGCTGTGACCGAAGCGCCCGGGGCCAAGGCCGTGCGGAGCAACACGGGAGGAGCGCGGTGAACGACTTCCTCGGCAACCCCCTGACCTTCCACTACGAGCTGCTGCTGCCGGAGATCATCCTGGCGCTCACCGCCGCCCTCGTGATCGCCGCTGACGCGTTCCGCACCGAGCTCAGGCTCGGACGGCGCGTGCTCCCGTGGCTCGCTGTGCTCGGCATGCTCGTGGCCGGCGGTGTCAGCCTGCTCTGGATCGACCAATCGCGCGACTTCCAGCTGCTGCTCACGATCGACAACTACACGACGTTCTTCCGCGTGCTCTTCATCGACACGGCGATCTTCGTGGTGGTGGGGTCGCACGAGTACGTCGAGAAGCACATCGGCCACATCGGCGAGTTCTACGCACTGATCCTGCTCTCGACGGTCGGCGCCATCTACATGGCGGCCGCGCGCGAGCTGCTGACTGCGTACATCGCGATCGAGATCCTGTCGTTCTCGCTCTACGTCGCCGTCTCACTCGCGCGGAACGACCCGCGCTCGGGCGAGGCCGCGCTCAAGTACGTGCTGCTCGGCGGCGTCGCGTCCGCCATGCTGCTGTTCGGCCTGAGCCTGCTCTACGGCGTGGGTGGCTCGACCCAGTACGCGATGATTGCGGAGCGGCTCGCGAGCGGCGCGCAGGACACGACGCTGCCGCTGCTGCTCGCGCTCGTGCTGATCATCGGCGGCCTCGGCTTCAAGGCCGCCGCTGTGCCGTTCCACATGTACACGCCGGACGTGTACGAAGGCGCGCCGCTGCCGATCACCGCGTACATCGCGGCGACGTCGAAGGCCGCCGTGCTCGCGCTCTTCCTGCGCTGGTTCTCGGGACCACTGCTCCCGGCGATCGACGACTGGCAGTGGATGATCGTGGCGCTTTCGCTCGCGACGATGTCGCTGGGCAATCTCGTGGCGCTCCAGCAGCACAACATCAAGCGCCTGCTCGCCTACTCGTCGATCGGCCAGGTCGGCTTCATGCTGATGGCGATCGCCACCATCTCCGAGGTCTCTGCCTCGGCGCTCCTGCTGCACATGGGCGGGTACCTGATCACGAACCTCGCGGTCTTCACCGCGGTGATCGCGTTCTACAACCGCACCGGCACAGAGGAGATCAGCGGGTTCCGCGGCCTGGCCCAGACAAACCCGTATCTCGCGCTCGTGATCACCGCCGGGCTGTTCTCGCTCGCCGGCATGCCGCTGCTCGCCGGCTTTCTGACGAAGTTCATCCTCTTCCAGTCCGCGGCCGAGGGCGGCTATCTCTGGCTGGTCACGATCGCGGTGATCATGAGCGTCGTCTCGCTCTACTACTACCTGAACGTGATCAAGCAGATGTACCTCTACCAGCCGGACGGCGACGCCTCCCGCTGGCGGCTCACGCCCACCGGCTACCTCACGACCGGCGTGCTCACGCTCGGCGTGGTCGTCATCGGCGTCTACGCTGCGCCGCTCTACACCATGGCCGACCGCGCTTCACGCGTGCTCTTCTAGCCACGCCCCCGACCCGCCGTCGGGCACGCGCCGGCCTCACACGAACGCAGAACGGGCCGTTCGCGT
>JBBDXH010000068.1:0-3806 GCA_040902395.1 Dehalococcoidia bacterium | reverse complement strand
CGACGCAGGGAGCGGAGGATCATGCGCGGCGCAGACGGGATGCTCCATGCGCTCGAACTCGTGCACGGCTTCTACCGCGACATGCGTGCTGATCCGGCGCTCATGGCGGCTCGCGACTACCGCGCGGCGCCGCTCGCGAACTCGCTGGCTTGGAACTGGTGGCATACCGCGCGCAGCGAGGACTTCATGGTGAACCGCATCTGTCGCGACGCCGCGGAACTCTGGACTCCTGCGCTCGTCGCGGCGACCGGCCTCCCGGCCGGCATCGGCACCGGGCAGCCCGCAGACGAGGCCGGGCGACTGCGCATCGCGGACCTCGACGCGTTCTTCGCGTACCAGGAGGCGGTGTTCGCCGCCGGCGAGGCGTTCGTCGCCTCGCTCGACGATCCCGCCCTCGACCACTCGGTGCGGATCGGCGACCGCACCGAGACGATCGCGGAGAACCTGACCCTGCACGTGCTCGTGCACCTGTCGGCGCACCTCGGCGAGACCGACCTGATCCGCGAGCTGTACGAGCGCGACCGCACCCCCGGCCCCACGCGCGCATGACTCGCTGGCGTACGGACGAGCAGCACGACGGCTTCCGCCAGCGCCTCTTCACCGTGGCCGTCCAGCGCCGCAAGGTACCCGGCGTGCTCTGGACGCCGATCGGCGACGACGGGACGCCGCGGCCACTCGTGCTGATCGGGCACGGCGGCGGAGGGCACAAGCTCGACGACAGCCGGCTCGACCTCGCCGCGCGCTACACGCGCCGCGGTCTCGCCGCGGCTGCGATCGACGGGCCATGGCACGGCGAGCGCGCGCCCGCCGCGGGCGCGGCGCGCGAGTCATACGCCGCGCATGCGGTCGACGCGATCGTCGCGGACTGGCGGGCGACGCTCGATGCGCTCGCCGCGTTGCCCGAGATCAACGGCGAGCGCGTCGGCTACGGCGGTGTGTCCATGGGCACCATGTTCGGCCTGCCGTTCGCGGCAGCGGACCCGCGCGTGCGCGCGACCGCGTTCGGGCTGTGCGGTCTGCGCGCGGCGGACGGCGCGCCGCTCGAGATGGCGCCGCGCCTCGCGCGCGACGCGCGGGCGCTGACCGCGCCCGTACTCTTCCTCCTGCAATGGGACGACGACGTCTTCGAGCGCGCCGGCAGCCTCGAGCTCTTCGACCTGATCGGCGCGGCGGACAAGCGCCTGATCGCGAATGTCGGTCGCCACCACGAGACGCCCGAGCACACGCGGGCGGCGAGCACCGCGTTCCTCGTCGACCAGCTCACCGCCGCTCGCGATTGACGAGCGCCACGACACGAAGAAGGCCCGACGCGCGTCGGGCCTTCTCTGCGGTCCCGGATCCGCCGCGCGGCTATGCGCGCTTCGGGAGCATCACGGTCGCGGTGCCGGGCGTCGTCTGCGTGCCGTTCGGCTGCGCGCAGCCGACCTCGAGGTCGATGCGGCCCTCGCCGCCCGCTTCGTACTTCCTGGTGACCTTGCCCCAGACCTTGATGTTCTGGCGCGCGGGATCCATGCCGCGGTACGACACCCCCCACTGCACAATGCGGCCCGCATCACCGACCCACTCGTCCAGCGCGCGCCCGATCAACATCCCCTTCAGCGCGCCGTGCACGATGATGTCGGGAAGGTTGTTCCCCTTCGCGAAGTTGTCATCGAAGTGAATCTGGTAGAAGTCGCCCGACCCGGCCGCCCATACGACAAGGCGCTGCGAAGACATCTCCTCGTCGAGCGCGGGGATCTCCTGACCTTCCGTGACGTCGTCCCAGTAGACCTGTGCCATGACTTCGCTCCTCCGTCCCGCTAGTACGAGATGCCCGTGCCGCGCGTCTTCGCAACGGCTTTGCCGTCCGACTTGCGCGTGTACACCGTCTCGGATGTCTGGATCAGCATCTGGCCCATGCGGCCTTTGGTCAGCGTCAGGTTCGCGAGGGTGGTGACCGCCTCGAGCACGTCCCCGGCGTAGACCGGCGCGAGCGGCTCGACTTCGGTTCCACCGTTGAGGTTGCGCTTGAAGGGCGTGTCGAACGACGCGCGCGGACCGCGCGCCTGCTGGTGCAGCGGGTTGAATACCGGCATGCCGTAGTAGCCGGGCGGCGACACCAGCGCCGGGTGGCCCTTCTCCTTCGCCTCGGCCTCGTCGTAGTAGATCGGGTTCCGGTAGCCGACCGCGCGCGCGAACGTGCGTATGCCCAGCGTCGTCACCTCGTAGGTGACCGTGGGTCCCGTCGAGCCGACCGCGGCCTTCATCTGGTCCGTGAGGTCAGTCAGTTCCGTGACCATGCATCCCCTCCTCGTCTCACCTGGCGGACCCCGGGCAGAGCGCGCCGGGCGTGCGCGCGGCAGCATAGCCCACCCCCCCGAGGCCCACCAACCATCCGCCGCCGACCGGAAACGCGCCGGAAACACGTTCCGCGCTACGCTCGCGACATGAACGAATTCGACTCCCGCCAGCACGTCCTGCAGGCGTGCCGTGACCACGACGTCAAGTTCATTCGTCTCTGGTTCACCGATATCCCGGGCAGCCTCAAGTCCGTGGCGATCACGGCCGAGGAGCTCGAGCACGCGCTCGACGACGGGATCGTCTTCGACGGCTCCGCGATCGAGGGCTTCGCCCGCCGCGACGAAGCCGACATGATTGCCATGCCGGATCCAGCGACCTTCCAGATCCTGCCCTGGCGCCCGAAGGCGCAGGCCGTTGCGCGCATGTTCTGCGACATCCAGATGCCCGACGGCACGCCGTTCGACGGTGACCCGCGCCACGTCCTGAAGCGCACCCTCAGTCGCGCGGCCGAGTCCGGCTACACGTTCTACATCTCGCCGGAGATCGAGTACTTCTACTTCAAGGAACCCGGCAGCATCGAGCCGCTCGACCGCGGCGGCTACTTCGACCTCACGCCGTTCGACGGCGCATCCGACTTGCGGCGCGAGACGGTGCTCACGCTCGAAGACATGGGCATCGCGGTGGCGGAGAGCCACCACGAGGCGGCGCCGAGCCAGCACGAGATGGACCTGCGCTACGCCGACGCGCTGACCATCGCGGATGCGGTGATGACCTTCCGCCTGGTCGTCAAGGAGGTCGCGATGCGCGAGGGCGTGTTCGCGACGTTCATGCCGAAACCGCTCGCGGACCAGAACGGGTCGGCGATGCACCTCCAGCAGTCGCTGTTCCGCGGCGAGGAGAACGCCTTCTTCGACGCGGACCAGCCGATGCGCCTCTCCGCGACGGCGCGCGGCTATATGGCGGGGCTGCTTCGCCACGCGCCCGAGATGATGCTGGTGACGAATCAGTGGGTGAACTCGTACAAGCGGCTCGTGCCGGGCTACGAGGCTCCGACCCACGCAACGTGGTCGACCCGCAACCGCGCCGACCTCGTACGCGTCCCCGAGCGGCGTCCCAACCTCGAGGTCGAGGCCACCCGCATCGAGTACCGCGTGCCGGACCCCGCGTGTAACCCCTACCTCGCGTTCGCCGCGATGCTCTCCGCCGGCCTCGCCGGGATCGAGGGGCAGTACCCGCTCCCCGAACCGCTCGACCGCAACGTCGCCGAGCTGTCCGACGACGAGCGCCGGCGCCGCGGCGTGGTCGCCCTCCCCGGATCGCTGGACGAGGCGATCGAGGCGTTCGCCGGCTCCCAGCTCATGCGTACGACACTCGGCGAGCACGTATGGGAGACGCTGGTCAGCAACAAGCGACTGGAGTGGCTCGACTACCGTCGGCAGGTCACCCAGTACGAGCTCGACCGCTACCTCAGCCTCTAGCAGGCTGCTGAAAAACGGATAGATCGATAGATCATTTGTGCGTATCCT
>JBBDXH010000067.1:0-6172 GCA_040902395.1 Dehalococcoidia bacterium | reverse complement strand
GCTCGCGAACCGCGCGATGCCCGTCACATCCCGCCGTTCGACGGCGTCGAAGCGACGCCGGAGCAGCGCGGCGCCGTTCTCCGCGGTGAACGTCGCCGCAATCGGCGACGTCCCGACGAGCTCCCAGAGCTCGTTCAGGTGGTTCGTCCCATAGGTGACGGCCACGAGCGTGCCGCCCGGCCGGAGCGTCCGCGCGATCTCGGCGAGTCCCGCGTCGAGATCCGGCACGTGGTACAGCACGCGGCTCGCGAGCACGCAGTCGAACGATGCATCCGCGAACGGCAGCGACTCGATCCCGCCGGTCACCGCGCGCAGTCCGCGGGCGTGCGCGAGGGCGGTCATGCGCGCCGACAGGTCGAGCGCGACGAGGTTGACGCCTGCCCCACGCGCGACGCGTTCGGAGTAGTCGCCGGTGCCGCAGCCGACGTCGAGCACGCGCGCCGGAGCGCCCTCGACGACGGCGTCGATCGCGGCGTCCTCGACGAGCGGACCGTGAAGCTCCGCCCAGGTCGTGAGGCGGCGGGCCAGGAAGCGGTCCTCCGTCGCGTACTCGCGGCGGACGATCGCGGGATCGTTCACGGGCGACGGTGCGTGATCGCTCATCGCGTCGGGAGTCTACGGCGCCGGACCGGTGCGAGCGTGACGGCGGCGTGCGTGCAGGACCGCGCCGTACGGTCGCGCGAGCCGCCGTCCGTCGCCCCGTGAGCGGTGGGGGGACCCGGCGGGCACACCAAGAACGGTCCATCCTCCGGGGGAGGACGTCGCGTTGCATACTGACAGGGCATCGCGCATGTGATATGCCGAGCGGGGGCCGGCAGTCATGAGAGGACGAAACGATGCCCCGGTCCGAGTCCCAGCCGACGGGTCCCAGCATGCGCCACGCGGTCAGCAGACGCAGCCTGCTCAAGGCAGCAGGGGCCGGTGCCGGCGCGTTCTTCATCGCCCACGCAACGGGAGACTACGGTCCGCTCCGGCGGGCGGCGGCCGCCGGGACGCTGCCTGCTGCGCCCCGTGGCGGTCGCGTGATCGCAGAGCACGAGCTGCTCAACGACGACCCCTTCGACCCCGATGCGGTGATCGCGCCGGGAGGCTGGTTCCCCTCGGTCTACGGCGCGGGGGATCAGCTGGGGTCGCTGAACGAGGTCACGCCTCGGAAGACGCTCGCGGCACTGCAGTTGATCAAGAACAACCCGCAACGGCCGCCCAGGACCTACAACCTCGGCGAGTTGATGGAGGAGGGGATGCCCGCGTTCGGCACACGCCAGTACGTCCAGGTCCGCGTGGGCGGAGATCCGGCATCGATCCCGTTCGGCGACAACCAGATCGTCGGCATGGAAGAGACCATCGACACGACCTACCAGATCGCCACGCAGGTCGACGGCCTGCCGCATATCGGCGTCAAGCACCACTACTACAACGGCCTCACCACTGAGGAGATGACCGCCGGGAACCCGAGCGGTGTGAACTTCCTGGGGCAGGAGCACGTCAATCCGTTTATCACCCGCGGCGTCCTGCTGGACGTGCTCGCCGTGAAGGTCGCGCAGGGCGCGAGCGCGGCGCTGGGCGATCCCGTGGACGGCAAGCCGATCCTGGCGAACAGCTACCGCATCACGCTCGAGGATCTCGAGGCGGCGATGGCGCACGGCACGATCAAGGCGATCGAGCCGGGCGACGTCGTGATGATCCGCACCGGCTGGACCCACCTCTTTGACGGGAGCGACCCCGTGAAGAAGGCGCGCTATCTGGCCACCGAGCCCGGGATCTATCTCCGCGAGGCGCGGTGGCTCGCGCACTTCCGGCCGGCGATCGTGGCGAGCGACACGTGGGCGCTCGAGGTGCTCCCGGCCCCTGAGCCCTGGACCGCGACGCAGTTCTTCCCCGTGCACCAGGAGCTGATCACGCACCATGGCATCCGCATCGGCGAGGCCTTCCGTGCCGAGGAGCTGTCGGCGGACAAGATCTACGAGTTCGTGTTCTTCAATGCCCCGCAGCGGGCGAAGGGCGCGACGGCGTCGAACAACGCGCCGGGCGCACTCGGCCAGCGGCTCACCGGACCGCCCCTCGGCTAGTACCACGGCTCGCATGGGCGAGCGGGCTGGCGACGGCCCGCTCGCCCGTGTTGTCGCGTGGTCAGTACAGGGGCGATCGCGACTGGCTAGCATGCGCTGCACACGGCAGGTGGCATCCGGCCGCCCGCCTGACCCGGAGGGCATCCGCGATGGTCGACTTCCGCGACAGCGACGAGGTGGCGAAGTTTCGCGCTGAGGTGCGCGCGTTCGTACACGCGCATCATCCGCCGGCGCTTGCCGAGGACGCCCGCTACGGCAGCGGCTGGGGCGCTTACGTGGGCGCCTACTCGCGCGAGGAGCGCGAGCGGCTGACCGCTCCGTGGCGAGAGGCGATGGTCGCGAAGGGCTGGATCGCCCCGGCGCTGCCGAAGCAATACGGCGGCGCGGACCTTTCGCCGCTCGAGCAGGCTGTGCTCAACGAGGAGTTCGCGGCGCTGTACGCGACGCCGGTCTCCATTCGCTCGGACCTCGCCTCGGTGCTCATGATCCACGGCAGCGACGAGCAAAAGGCGGCGTACCTGCCCGGACTGCTTTCGGGCAAGGTGCGCTGGGCTCAGGGCTACTCCGAGCCGGGCGCCGGCTCCGATCTCGCGTCGCTCCAGACCCGCGCCACGCGCGACGGCGACGACTTCGTGATCAACGGCCAGAAGATCTGGACGTCCGGCGCCGCCCGCGCACAGTGGCTGTTCGGCCTCTTCCGAACGGACCCCGATGCGCCGAAGCACCGTGGAATCTCGTATCTCCTCCTGCCGCTCAACAGCCATGGCATCACGGTGCGGCCGCTCGGCCAGATGACCGGCGAGTCCGAGTTCAACGAAGTCTTCTTCGAAGACGTCCGCGTGCCGACCACCAACCTCGTCGGTGAGCTCAACCGCGGCTGGTACATCGGCGCCACGCTGCTCGACTTCGAGCGCTCGAACATCGGCAACGCCGTCGGCACGCGCATCACGGTCGAGTCGCTGCGCGAGTTCCTGGTGGCGGAGCGTGACGCGAACACGGGCCGGTCGCGGCTGGCGGAGTCGTCGATCCGCGCGGCCGTCGCCGAGCGGTTCATCGACGCCGAGGTGGCGGAGATCTTCTCGTATCGCGTGATCAGCATGCAGGCGCGCGGGCTGGTACCGAACCAGGAGGCGTCGGTCGGCAAGCTCTTCACGACCGAGATGATGCACCGCATCGGCAACACCGCGGTGAAGGCGCTCGGCCTCTACGGAGCGCTGGCGGATCCGAACGACCCGCGCGCACCGCAGCGTACGCGCTGGCCGCAGTACTACATGGGCGCCACCGCCGCGACGATCGGTGGCGGCACCTCCGAGGTGCAGCGCAACATCATCGCCACACGCGGGCTCGGCCTGCCTCGCGGGTAGCCCTCTCCCACCGGATGGATCCTCGCTCCCCGTTCCCGCCCGTTCGCGCGGCGCCCGGCAGGGCGTCGGACGCGCCGCGGGCTCGATCCATCGAGGAACCGCCGGGTGCTCCGCCGTCGTTCTCCGCATGCGTCCGCCGTGGCAAGGTGGATCGTGGAGGTACGCATGCGCGTATCCGCGGTGGCACGCCAGTGATGATCGGTCGCATCTCGCCGCGCAACGCCGCGATTGCCGGCGCCGCGGCCGTGCTCGCGGCGCTGGCCGGCGCCTTCCTGGCGATGTCGGTCGTGGGCGGCGATGGTGCGCCCGGCGGCGAGCGTCGCGGCGAGGCGACCGCCTTCTACGCCGAGATCACGGCGACGGTCGTGGACCTCGACGGACCGCGCGCCCTGGTCGATGGCATCACGTCGGGCGATCACGTGACCCGCGTCCGCTGGTGGTCCGCCGACGCCCGCCACTGGCGAACCGAGATCGAGCTCGTCGCGCCGGCGCTCGAAGCCGGCATGCTGGTCAACGTCGCCGACGGCACGCAGATCTGGTCGCACCAGCAGGGGTCCGGCACGTATGCCCGGTATCCGCTCCCTGACGGTGGCGCGGGTAGCGCGCTGCCGCTGATGGGCGTCAGCACACTGATCGGTCCTGCGCCGGGCGCGACGATCGAGGAGATCGCGGACGAGTTTCGAACCCGGGGGACCGACGTGACGGTGAGCGAGCCGGACACCGGCAGCGCGCTGCGCGTGATCGAGTACGGGCCCCTGTGGCATGGCTCGTCCTCGGAAGTGGGATCGTCCGCAACCGCGACGGAGACCACCACCGAGACGTCCGGCGGCGTGGGACGGATGACGGTCGATACCGAGCACATGTGGATCGTGCGCCACGAGCTCGACGGCGGTCCGGAGCACCAGTCCGCGCTCCTCGAAGTCACGAACGTCCGGCGCGGCGAGCACATCGGCGAGCGGCAGTTCCGCGTCGATCTGCCGGCCGGTGCGAGCGAGCTGAGCGCGGACGGCTCGCCGGGATGCAGCAGCGGGGGCGGTTCGCTCGGCGGACCCGGCATTACGGCGCCGGCCGGCATGTTGCGGCCAACGTACATATCGCCCGGCTACGCGACCGTCGCGTCGGGCTCGTCCGGCTCCTCCGGCGGCGGCTGCGACGAGGTCGGCGCGTGGGCTCTGCTCCGCTTCGAGGGCGGCGGCGACGCGCCGTTCCTGCTCTTCGAGCAGCGCCGCCGTGTCGACGGCATCCCCGAGCCACTGCGCGCGGGCACGCCCGTCGACGTCGCCGGTCGCGAGGGCTACGGCTTCGAGGCCGACGGCGTGCGGCGCCTGACGTGGCGCGACGGCGACATCGTCGCAGTGCTCGAGAGCGACGCGCTGTCCTTCGACGAGCTCACGCGCATCGCCGGGTCGGCGACGATCGTCGCCGAGAGCGGAGGCCGCGGCGCGCGACGCTGACTTGGCGCCGCCCTCTCGGGCCGCGCGCTATCGTGGCGCCACCCGCGAACGCCGAGGAGACAGCCGTGAGCCAGCAGCCGGAGTCCAGCAGTTCCGATCGGGACGCCCTCCGAGCCGCACGCCGTGCGCGGCGCCGCGAGCGACGCGAGACGCGCGGGGCGGTCCTCGGTCTGATCCTGGTCGTAGTCGGTGTGGCCTTCCTGCTCCAGTCCCTCGATGTGTGGACCGTGCGCGGCGACGTCATCTGGCCGCTGATCCTGATCGCGCTCGGCGGATGGATCGCGCTCCGCCGCTTCATCGACGGCGACCGCTCGCCCGACGAAGACTGAGTCGGCCGGCGCGGTTGACGCTAGCCGACGCGCCGCCCGCCCCGCCGGTGTTCCGCAGGCCGGTCCGTTCCGATGTGGCGCGCGACGGCATCCGACAGGACGCGGTTGATGCTGACTCCCTCAGCCTCCGCGCGGATCGCCACACGACGATGCAGCGAAGGTGGGATGCGCAACTGCAGGCGGCCCGAGAACTCGCGCTCGCTGTATGGCTCGGGAACCGCGCGCTGCTCATCGAGCATGACCCGGAGCACCCCGGCGAACGCATCCTCGAGGTTCGCGAGTGCGTCGTCGGCCGAGTCGCCCTCCGACAGGACGTTCGGGATCTCGACGATCCAGGCGGTGTATGCGCCGTCCTCCCCGCGTTCGATCGCCCGCAGGTACGGCCGCGCGATCAGCTCGGCGATCGTGCGTGGGTCAGTCATCGTCGACGTCCTCCGCGTCCGCGGCGATCATCGCGCGGATGATCGCCCGCTTCGTGCCGACGCCGCGAATGCGCCGGGGCACGGGGATGATTGATCCGCGGCCGTTCGTCCAGATTTCGTGCGTTCCCTGCCGCGCGATCCGGTAGCCGTGGTCGCGCAGCGCCGCCGCGATCTCCGCTCGACGCTGTCCCGCGGCGTTTCGCAGCATTCCGCGGAGGTCGTTCGACATGGTGCCACTATTGGCACTGGGCGGAAAGACGCATAGGCCGTCCCGCACAGTTGCGGGTGCCTACCGCGCGTCGCGTGCTGCGACAGCGCCGCTCGCTGTGATCGGCTCGGGTCGCCGATCGCGGCCCCGCTCGGCCGCTATCGCACCTCCCACCCCGCGTAGCGCTGCGGGTCCACGAAGCCGAGCTGCTCGGCGAGCGCCGTGGACGGCGGGTTGTGCGCGTCCCAGCACGGCTCGAGGCCATGGTCGAGGCAGTGCTCGACCAGGCGCGCGCCAGCGGCGCGCCCGCGGCCGCGACGACGGAA
>JBBDXH010000066.1:0-6242 GCA_040902395.1 Dehalococcoidia bacterium | reverse complement strand
CAGGTGCGGGCGCGTCCGGCTGCACCGGCGCCGGCGCGGCCTCGGCGGCCGTCGGCGGCGAAGCGCCGTCGGCGCCGGACTCGGCGCCGACCGGCTCGACGAGCAGGATCAGCTGGCCGGGCTTGATCGTGTCGCCCTGCGACACCATCACCCGCGTCACGCGCCCGGCGACCTCGGACGGCACCTCGACCGTGGCCTTTTCGGTCTCGATCTCGATCACCGCGTCGTCCACGGCGATCTCGGCGCCTTCGTGTACGAGTACGCGAAGCACGTCGGCGTCCTCGATGCCCTCACCCAGGTCCGGGAGCTTGAACTCTGTGGCCATCGTCCCTCGTGTTCCTCGCTGCGCTCGCGCGCGGTCCGTGCGCGGCCGTGCGCGCGATGGCGGCTAGCGGTACGCCGGGTTCGGCGCGTCGGCGTCGATCTCGAAGCGGGCGATCGCGTCGCGCGCGACGCTCGCCGCCAGCTGCTCGTCGCGCACGAGCGCGGACAGCGTCCCCACCACGATGTGCTCGGCGTCCACCTCGAAAAAGCGCCGCAGTTCCTCGCGCGTGGCGCTCCGACCGAAGCCGTCCGTGCCGAGCGAGACGACGGGCGCGGACGTCCACTTCGCGATCGCGTCCGGCAGCGTCTTCATGTAGTCCGACACGCCCACGACCACCCCCGGGCGGTCGGCGAGGCACTGCGCGACGTACGGCGTGCGCGCGGGCTCGCCGGGGTGGAGCCGGTTCCAGCGCTCGACTTCGAGCGCCTCGCGGCGCACCTCGGTCCAGCTCGTCACCGACCACACGTCGGCGGCGACGCCGAAGTCGTTCGCGAGCAGTTCCTGCGCGCGCAGCGCCTCGTTCACGAGCACGCCGCTGGCCAGCAGCTGCGCGCGCGGCTTGCCTGCGGTGTCCGCGGCGAGCTCGTCGGCGGCGCGGAAGCGGTACATCCCGCGGATGATCCCCTCGCGCACTCCCTCGCCGGCAGGGATCGGCGGGTGCACGTAGTTCTCGTTGTGGACGGTGAGGTAGTAGAAGACGTCCTCGTTCTCGTCGTGCATGCGGCGGATGCCCTCGCGGATCAGCACCGCGATCTCGTAGGCGTATGCCGGTTCGTACGAGATGAGGTTCGGCACGGCCGACGAGAACAGGTGGCTGTGCCCGTCCTGGTGCTGGAGACCCTCGCCGTTGAGCGTTGTGCGGCCGGAGGTCGCGCCCACGAGGAAGCCCCGGCAACGCGAGTCCGCGGCCGCCCACACGAGGTCGGCGACACGCTGCATGCCGAACATCGAGTAGAAGATGAAGAACGGGATCGTCGGGATGCCGTAGTTCGCAAGCGCGGTCCCTGCGGCGATGAACGAACTCGTTCCGCCCGCCTCGGTGATGCCCTCTTCGAGGATCTGGCCGTCGCGCGTTTCCTTGTAGAACAGCAGGCTGCCGGCGTCGACCGGCTCGTAGAGCTGGCCGGCGGACGAGTAGATGCCGGCGCTCCGGAACAGCGCCTCCATCCCGAAGGTGCGCCCTTCGTCCGGGATGATAGGCACCACCGACTTGCCGAGCCCCTCGTCGCGGAGCAGCGCCGCGAGCATGCGCACGAACACCATCGTCGTCGATGCCTCGCGGTCGCCGCTGCCCTCGTCGAACTCCGCGAAGAGCTCCGCGCCCGGCGTCCGCAGCGGACTGCGGCGTCGGGCGCGCTGCGGCAGGTACCCACCGAGCACGCGCCTGCGCTCGTGGAGGTACTGCGCCTCGGGGCTGGTCGCCGCCGGGCGGTAGAGCGGGGCGCCCACGACCTCTTCGTCGGAGAGCGGGATGTCGAAGCGGTCGCGGAACTGCAGCAGCTCGCTCTCGTTGAGCGACTTCTGCTGGTGCGTGATGTTCTTGCCCTCGCCCGCCTCACCAAGCCCGTAGCCCTTGATCGTGCGCGCGAGGATCACCGTCGGCCCGCCACGGTGCGTGCTTGCCGCCCGGTACGCGGCGTAGACCTTCGCGGGATCATGGCCGCCCAGGCGCATCCGCCAGAGCTGGTCGTCGCTGAGGTGCGAGACCATGCGCTCGAGCCGCGGGTCGACCCCCCAGAAGTGCTTGCGGATGTATGCCCCGCCCGCGACGCTGTACTTCTGGTACTCGCCGTCAACGACCTCGCCCATGCGGCGCACGAGCAGGCCGTCCTCGTCGCGCGCGAGCAGCTCGTCCCACTCCGAGCCCCAGAGCGCCTTGATCACGTTCCAGCCGACGCCGCGGAACACGGCTTCGAGCTCCTGGATGATCTGCCCGTTGCCACGCACCGGTCCATCGAGCCGCTGGAGGTTGCAGTTCACGACCCACACGAGGTTGTCGAGCTTCTCGCGTGAAGCCAGCGAGATCGCGCCGAGCGACTCCGGCTCGTCGGTCTCGCCGTCGCCGAGGAAGCACCACACCTTCTGATCGTTGGCCGGCTTGAGCCCGCGGTGCTGCAGGTAACGCATGAAGCGTGCCTGGTAGATCGACATGATCGGCGCCAGCCCCATGGAGACGGTCGGGAACTGCCAGAACTCGGGCATCAGCCAGGGGTGCGGGTACGAGGGAAGGCCGCCGTCCGCCCCGAACTCACGACGGAAGTTGTGCAGCTGGCGGGGCGTGAGGCGGCCCTCCAGGTAGGCGCGGGCGTACACGCCCGGCGAGGCGTGGCCCTGGAAGTAGATCAGGTCTGGGCCGTCGTCATGCTCGGGGCCGCGCCAGAAGTGGTTGAAGCCGATCTCGATCAGCGTCGCGGCCGAGGCGTAGGTCGAGATGTGGCCGCCGATGCCGTGCGACTTCTGGTTCGCCTCGACGACCATGGCCATCGCGTTCCAGCGGATGATGCTCTTGATGCGCCGCTCCAGATCGCGGTCGCCTGGAAAGTGCGCCTGGTGTTCCACCGGGATGGTGTTCACGTATGGCGTTGTGGAGGTCACGGGGAGTGGGACGCCGTGGCGCTGCGCGGCGATCTGGAGGGCGCCGAGCAGGCGGCTTGCGCGCGCCGGGCCGGTGGTGCGCACCACTTCGCGCAGCGAGTCCACCCACTCCTGGGTCTCGATCCAGCCTTCGGCGTCGGCCGCGTCGAGCCACGCCTCGGCGCTGCGGGCGCTTGCGTCGGTGCTCATTCGGATTCCCTCGGACGGGCGGCACGCCGGGCCGCCCCGCGTGCTGTCATTGTCGTTTTCGACCCACCGCCAGCCTAGACCATCGTCGTTTCCAGTACGTGACCGCGTCCGTGCGACGTGATCGGCCGGCCGCTCTCCGCGCGCGCGTAGACTGGGGCGCGATGACGAACGCCTCCCGGACGCCCGTCCAGCTCCATCGCGCCGGCGCCGTCGGCTACGAACGCGCGCTGCGCTGGCAGCGCGAGACCGCCGATCGCGTGCTCGCCGCGCGGGACGGGGCGTTCGTGGGCGCTCCCTCGGAGGCGCTCGCGGTGATCGAGCACACGCCGGTCTACACGCTCGGCCGTCGCGGCGGCCACGAGCACGTGCTCGTGGACCCGGCAGAGTTGCGCGCCCGCGGCGCTGAGGTGATCGCCACAGACCGCGGTGGCGACGTCACCTTCCACGGCCCCGGCCAGCTCGTCGCCTATCCCATCCTCGATCTGCGCCGGCGACGGCTCGGCGCCGCCGCCTATGTGCGCGCGCTCGAGCAGTGCGTGATTGCGACACTCGCCGCCCTCGGCATCCGCGGCGAGCGCGTCGCCGGCCGGCCGGGCGTGTGGACCCTCCCCCCCAACTCCCCTTCCGGGGGGAGGGCCAAGATCGCGGCGGTCGGCGTGCGCATCGAGCGCGGCGTCAGCCGGCACGGGCTCGCGCTCAACGTGAGCACCGACCTCGCGTGGTTCGACGCGATCGTGCCGTGCGGAATCGCCGACGCCGCTGTGACGTCGATGGCGCGCGAACCGGGCGGCGCGCCGCCCTTCGACGCGGTCGTGCACGCGTTCTGCGACGCGTTCGCCGGCGTCTTCGACGCGCGGCTCATCGCCGCGGTTGACCCGTCGCTCGCGCGTCCGCCGGCGGGCGGGGTGCTCGCGTGACGCGTGCACCGCTGGAGTTCCACGAGTCCCCGCCGCGCGAGCGCAAGCCGGACTGGTTCAAGGTGCGCTTCCCCGGCGGCGAGCGGTATGCGTCCATCAAGACCCTGCTCCGCGATCAGGAGCTGCATACGGTCTGCGAGGAGGCGCGCTGCCCGAACATCGGCGAGTGCTTCAACAGCGGCACCGCGACGTTCATGATCCTCGGCGACACCTGCACCCGCGCGTGCGGCTTCTGCGCGGTGACCTCCGGCCGGCCGGATGCGCTGGACATGCTCGAGCCGCTACGCCTCGCCCGCTCCGTCGACGCGCTCGGCCTCGACTACGCCGTGATCACCTCCGTGAACCGCGACGACGTGCCGGACGGCGGCGCGGGCGTCTTCGCTGCGTGCATCCGCGCGGTCCACCATCTCCGCCCGCAGTGCGACGTCGAGGTGCTGATCCCGGACTTCATGGGCAACTGGGAGGCGCTCCGCACCGTCGTCGAGGCCGGCCCGGTCGTGCTGAACCACAACACCGAGACCGTGCCGCGGCTCTACCGCGTCGCCCGCCCGAAGGGCCGCTACGAGCGCACGCTCGAGTTGCTGGGGCGCGTGAAGGAGATCGACCCGGCGATGCCGACGAAGACGGGGCTCATGGTCGGGCTCGGCGAGACGATCGCCGAGGTCGAAGCCGTGCTCGCGGATCTGCGACAGCAGCACGTCGACCTGCTGACGATCGGCCAGTACCTGCGGCCGAGCGAGAAGCATCTGCCGATCGCCCGTTTCGTCCATCCCGAAGAGTTCGCGCATCTCGCCGAGGTGGCGCGCGGCCTCGGCTTCCGCCACGTCGAGTCCGGGCCGCTCGTGCGCAGCTCGTACCACGCCGCGGATCAGGCGGCCGCCGGCCGGGCTCGCGTCGCCTCGTCCGGCGCCTGACGGCGCTGCACGCGCGCTATGGATCTCCACCTTGCCGTGAGGTGGCTCCATGTGCTGGCCGCGACGGTGATCGTGGGAGGCGCTGCGCTCTGCTGGGCACTCGCCGTACGCGGCCGCAGCGCGGAACTCCCCGGCCAGGCCTCGGCGCTCGGCTTCGCCGCCGAGCGCTACGAGTGGGCGTTCTGGATCGCGCTCGGTGTCATCGTCGCGACCGGCGTGGGGAACCTCGGAGCTTACGGGGAGGCGCTCCCGGGGCCGGGGACGGCGTGGGGCCGGGCGCTCGCGCTCAAGCTCGGGGGCGTCACGCTGCTGATCGTCGGGTCCGTGGTGCGCACGGTCGCCGTTGTACGGGCCGCCTCGGAGGAAGACGGCATGAGCTTCGCCACGATGCGCCACCTCTACGCCGCGACGGTCCTGGTCGCGGCCGGCGTGGTCGGCCTCGCGGAGTACCTGGCGCATGGCTGAAGCACGGCGCGCACTGTCCGACACGGGATCGACGACTGAACCGCCCGGGCCGCCCCGCGCGCCGACGTTTCAGCGCCCGCTCCTCGGCGTCGCGCTCGGGACCTTCCACACGGCCCTGCTTGCGCTCATCGCGCTTCAGCTGATCTTCCTCGGCGGCCGGCTCGGCGAGGGTCTCGCCGATCTGAACACGCTCGTGGGGCTCGCCCTGTTCGCCACGCTCTGGGTGCTCGTCACCGCGGCGTCGATGCTTGCGGTGCGTGGGCTCGATCCGGCTGCGCTCTCGTTCGGACACGCGCTCGGCCGGGGCGCGTGGTGGGGCGGGGTGCTGGGGTCCGCGCTCGTGATCGTGCCGTTCCTGCTGGTCGGGCCGGTCGCGCTCGTGCTCGCTGTGTTGCGCGGCGACTTCCAGCCGATCGCGGTGGGTCTTTACACGCTGTTTGCTGTGTTCGCGGCGATTGCGGCCTTTGCGGTGGGGGCGGTGGTCGGATTCGTGTTCGCCATGCTGGACGAGGGCTTGCTCATGCTGTCGTGGTTGCTCGTGCCTCGGATCGGATCGCCGCTCGGCGATGCCGGCGCTGCGAAGGGAAGGCCGCGATGACGGAACGCCTGGTGGTGATCGGCGCGGATGCCGGGGGGATGTCGGCCGCCAGCCAGGCGCGGCGCCTGCGGGGGCCGCACGACCTCGAGATCATCGCGTTCGAGCGTTCGACGTGGGTGTCGTTCTCGGCGTGCGGCGAGCCGTACTTCGTGGGCGGGTTCGTGCCGCGCATCGAGGACCTGATCGCGCGCACGCCCGCGGAGTTCGCCGCGCGCGACATCGACGTGCGCATCCGCCAC
>JBBDXH010000065.1:0-1008 GCA_040902395.1 Dehalococcoidia bacterium | reverse complement strand
TCGTACGCGCGGGCGCGCGCTTGATCCACGCTCGCGCCGGTGCCGACGACGTGCACGACGCGCCCCCCTGCGGTGACCACGCGCGTGCCGTTGCGGCGCGTGGCCGCGTGCATCGCGTAGGTGCCCTCGGGCAGCCGGTCCAGGCCCTCGACGACGTCGCCCTGCTTCGTCGTACCCGGATAGCCGTCGGCGCAGAGCGCGATGTCGACCACGGCGAGCTCGTTGAAGCGCACCGGTTCGGCGCCCACGTGCTGTGCGAGCCGGCCTTCGCCGAGCGCCTGCATCAGCCGGCCGAAGTCGCCCTCCAATCGCGGCAGGGTGACCTGCGCTTCGGGGTCGCCGAAGCGCGCGTTGTACTCGAGCACCCGCCAGCCGTCCCGCGTGCGGATCAGCCCCGCGAAGATCACGCCGCGATAGGGCGTGCCGCGCCGGGCCAGCAGGCGCGCGATGGGCGAAATGAGGAGATCGGCCAGGCCTTGCGCCTCTTTGTCGGGTAGCACCGGTGTGGGCGAGACCGCGCCCATGCCGCCGGTGTTCGGCCCGGTATCGCCTTCGCCGACGCGCTTGTGGTCCATAGCCGGCGGCAAAGAGACGACCGTCTCGCCATCGACCAGCGCCTGCAGCGACGCCTCCTCGCCGTGGAGCACCTCCTCGAGCACGACCCCGCCGCCGCCGATCGACGGCGTGGCGAGCGCCTCGAGCGCCATCGCGCGATCGCGCGCGACGACGACGCCCTTGCCGGCCGCGAGCCCATCGGCCTTCACCACGATCGGTCCGGCCCGTCCATCGAGCGCGGCGCGCGCGGACTGCGCGTCCGGGTAGGCGTGCCACGAGGCGGTCGGGACGCCCGCCTCCTCCATCAGCTCTTTCGCGAAGGCCTTGCTCCACTCGATGCGCGACGCCTCGCGCGACGGCGCGACCACGGCGATACCGCAGCGGCGCAGCGCGTCCCCCATCCCCTGCGCGATGAGCTCGTCGGGACCGACGATCGCGAGGTCGATGTGCGAG
>JBBDXH010000064.1:0-6416 GCA_040902395.1 Dehalococcoidia bacterium | reverse complement strand
CGGTGGTTCCCCGCGCACCGTCCCCGGCGAGCGGCTGACAAGCCGCCGACCCCGGGAGCGCGCGGATGGCGGTCGCGGTCGTTCCGCGGCGCAATCGACCCGCCTCGGTCGTGCTGGCACCCCCCCCCTGTCGGCCGAGACTTGCCGGAGGGGGTTACCCGAGCGGCGCACGGGCGACGGTTCCGTTCGCCTCCAGATCGGCCAACTCGGCGTTGGTGAGGGCGGCGAGCGTCCCGACGACATACTCCGTGCCCTCGCCGAACACCGGCGCGGGGCCGGCGACGCCGTGGTGACCGCGACGGGAGCGCCAGGCGGTACGCGTGTGCGGGAAGCGGCCCAGCTCGGGGTGATCGACCCAGACGAGCGTCCCGCGGTGCTCGAACTGCGGATCGGCGTGGACCTCGGCGACGTCGAGGACGGCGCCGGCGGGAACGCCGGCGAGCTGGAGCTCGTGCATGGCGTCGAGGTGCGAGCGCTCGGCCGTCCAGGCCGCGATCAGCGGGTCGAGGTCGTGCTGGGCGGCGTGGCGCGCGGGCTCGGTGGCGTAGCGGGGATCGTCGGCGAGCGCGGCGTGGCCGATGGCGGCGGCGAGCGCGCGCCACTGGCCGTCGCTCTCGATGGCGATGGCCACCCAGCGATCGTCGCCGAGGCAGGGGTACACGCCGTGCGGGGCGTGCCAGGCGTGGCGGTTGCCGATCCGCGACTGCACGCGGCCGTTCATCTTGACGTCCATGAGCGCGGGCGCGACGAGCTGGAGCTCGCCCTCGAGCATGGCGAGCTCGATGTACTGGCCCTCGCCCGTGCGGTTGCGATGGCGGAGCGCCGCAACCGTGGTGAGCGCGGCCGTGAGGCCCGCGCTCTGGTCGAGGTAGAACTGCGCGGGCTTGCCCGGCCCGCGGTCCGGGTAGCCGGTGAGGTGGGAGAGGCCGCTCATGGCGTCGATGCCGGGGCCGTACGAACCGCGGAGCGCGTACGGGCCCGTCTTCCCGAAGGCCGGCATCGACGTGAGGATGATGTCCGGCTTCACGGCCTTGAGGTCCGGGTAGTCGATGCCGAGGCCGCCGAGTACGCGCGGCGAGAAGTTCTCGAGCACCACGTCGCTGTGCGCGACCAGCCTGAGAAAGAGGGCGCGCCCCTCGGGCTGCGCGAGGTCGATCGAGACGTGGCGTTTGCCGCGGTGCAGCTCGTTCCAGAACGGCGCGCGGTTGTACGGGTGATCGGGCGCGCCCTCGACGGGCGGGGGTGTTCCGGACTGGGCGGCGGTACGGGCGCGCGGCCCTTCGATCTTGATCACCTCGGCGCCCATGTCCGCGAACACGCAGCCCGCGATCGGACCCGCCACCGCGGTCGTGAGCTCCAGCACGCGGACACCCGTCAGCGGGCGCGTGCCGCCGTGCGGCCCGGCGGCCGGCGGGAACGTCACGCGATCACCCCACGCTCGCGCAGGGCAGCGACTTCCACGGCCTCGAGGCCGAGCACCGTGGTGAGCACCTCGTCCGTGTGCTCGCCGAGCAATGGGGCGCGTTCGTGGCGCCACGGCGTCCCGGTCATGATCGCGGCCGCGCCCGGCTGCGCGGATGGCGGCGCGACGGGGTGGGGAAGTTCGACGAGGAAGTGGCGTGCGGCGAGGTGCGGGTCGGCGAGGATCTCCTCCGGGGTGAGCACCTCGGTGAACGGCAGCCTGAGCTCCTGCGCGCGGCGGACGGCCTCGAACTTCGACTTGTCCGCCAGCCACTCGTCCATCTTCTCGTCGATCGCGTCGGCGTTGCCCATCGGCGTGTCGAGCAGCTCTTCGAGGCCCAGCCCCGGCATGAGCACGGCGAGCAGCTGCGCGTCGCGGTTGTTGCTGTGCGCATGTACGAAGCCGCCGAGGCAGGGGCGGATCGTCGAGGGGTAGGGGTACCGCGGGTTGTTGAACATCAGGCGCGCGCCGTGGCGAACGGGGATCGCTCCGTCGAAGTGGTGGATCTGCGCGACCCCGCCGAGCAGGAAGAGCGCGGCGTCGATCGCGGCCACGTCGAACCAGTCGCCCTCGCCGGTGGCGTCGCGATGGAAGAGGCCGATCACCACGGCGGCCGCGGCGTGGACGGCGGCGTGCTCCGTCGTGAGGTCGTCGTAGGGCTTCACGGGCTCGCGATCGGCATCGCCCGTGAGTTTGAGGTAGCCGCCGAGCGCGACGTCGACGATCTCGGCTCCCTGGTATCCGGCGTACGGGCCGTCCTGTCCGAAGTGCGTGACCGAGGCCATGACGAGGTCGGGCTTGAGCGCGGCGAGGTCGTCGTACGCGATGCCGCGCGCGGCGAGGTATCCCGGCGCGAAGCTCTCGATCAGCGCGTCGCTGTTGGCCACGAGGCGACGGAGCGCGTCGCGGCCGTCCTCCGATTCGAGGTCGATCACGACGCTGCGCTTGGCGGCGTTGAGGTGAAGATGGCGGGCGCTGGTCTCCGCGTGGGGCGTGTCGCCCGGGAAGGGCGGCATCCCGCGCACCGGGTCGCCGGTGAGCGGCTCGACCTTGATCACGTCGGCGCCGAGGCCGGCGAGCAGCCGGCCGGCGTAGTCGAAGCTGCCCTGCGTGAGGTCGAGGATGCGGAGTCCGCTCAGTGCACCATCGGGCATGGCGGCCCTCCATGATCGGCGCTCCCGGGTCCACGGCGGAGTATAGGAGCGAGCCGCGCGCGAACCCGCGATCAGGCGCCGGCGGCGACCGGGAGGCAGGGCAACGGGCGGTCGGGCGATCGATGGACTGATATAAGTGCGAGGCGCAACGTAGGGCGCCTCGACGGGACACGCGTCGGCGCGGTGCGGGTGGGGAGATGCGATGAAGGGCTTCAGCCAGCGGTACTGCATCGTGGGCGTCGGGCAGACGAAATACGGCAAGGTGC
Organism: Dehalococcoidia bacterium; assembly: GCA_040902395.1. Taxonomy (GTDB): domain Bacteria; phylum Chloroflexota; class Dehalococcoidia; order UBA2979; family UBA2979; genus VGNK01. The sequence continues at coordinate 3,534 of JBBDXH010000064.1, read as the reverse complement.
CGGGCATGTCTCAGCTCGCGCACAACGCGCTGGCGATCCGGGCGGCGATGGTGGATGCCGGACTGACGACGGACGACGTGGACGGTGTGCTGACAAAGGCGCCGACCTCGACGTTCCCGATGCTCTGGGCGCCGAAGGTCGCCGAGGCGCTGCGTATCACGCCGCGCGTGACGGGCACGCTGGACCAGGCGGGCGCGAGCAACATCGGGCTGATCCAGTACGCGATCAGCTGCCTGGAGCTGGGACAGGCGAACTACATCGCGATCTCCTACGGGGACAACCCGCGCAGCGGGACGCGCACGTCCTACGCACGGCCGCGCGGCGACGACGCGCTCGCCGGCGTGTTCGGCGCCCCCTCGAGCTACGCGATGGTCGCGCGGCGGCACATGCACGAGTACGGGACGACCCACGAGCAGCTGGCGAACGTGGCGATCACGCACCGCCATCACGCGTCGATGAACCCGAACGCGGTCTTCCAGGACCCGATCACGCTCGAGGACTACGAACAGTCGCGCTTCGTCGCCGAGCCGTTCCGGCTGCTGGACTGCTGCCCCGTCTCGGATGGCGGCGCGGCGTACATCGTGACCACGGAGGCGCGCGCGAAGGACCTCGCGAAGCCGCCGGTCTACGTCGAGGGCATCGGGCAGGGGCACCCGGCGTGGGACTTCTTCCGGCGCGGGGAGCTCGCGACCAGCGGCGCGAAGGTGTCCGGCGAGGGCGCCTTCCGGACGGCGGGGCTGGGCCCGCAGGACATCGACTTCTGCGAGATCTACGACTGCTTCACGATCGTCCCGCTGATTACGCTGGAGGAATACGGCTTCTGCGCGAAGGGCGAGGGCGGATCGCTCTACGAGGACGGACACACGCGCCTGGGTGGAGCGCTCCCGGTGAACACCTCCGGCGGGCTGCTGTCCGAGACGGGGATGCCGGGCACGCAGCTCGTCGTCGAGGCCGTGCGGCAGATTCGCGGCGAGGGCGGTCCCCGGCAGGTCGAAGGCGCTGAGGTCGGACTGGTCAGTCAGCAGGGCGGCATCATGACGACGCACTCCACCATGATCGTGACGAAGGGCTAGCCGCGGTGGTCGACCCCGCGTTTGCTGCGCTTGGCGAGCTGGCCCCCGAGGTGACCGAGGAAACCGCGCCGTTCTGGGACGGGCTGGCGGCAGGCGAACTGCGCATGGAGCACTGCCCGGCATGCGGTTCGTATCAGCACCCCGCGGAGAGCTTCTGCTACGCGTGCGGCTCGCTGGCGGTGGAGTGGGAGACCGTGCGCGGGCACGGCGAGGTGTACTCGTTCATCGTGGTGCACCAGCCGTACCACGCAGCGTTCCGCGACCGGCTGCCGTACGTCGTGGCGACCGTGCAGCTCGACGAGGGGCCACGCATGCTCGGGCCGATCTTCGACATCGATCCGTCTGCGGTCTGGATCGGCATGCGCGTGCAGCCGCGGATCGAGGCGGTGAGCGCCGAGCGATCGGCGCTGTTCTTCGAGCCGGAGCAGACCGGGCTTCGCCCGGACCCGTCCGAAGATGCGGCGCCTGCCGGCGGGTCGGTGAGCGCGAGTTGAGGCGCCTTCACGCCCGGGGATCACGTCGGGGTCGGCCGGTGCGGTCGTGAGCAACGCATGCCACCACGGGTTCGTCGCAGGCTCACGGCGGGCCGGACCGCTCGAGGCCCTGTCCGGGGCCGTACCGAAAGGTGACGCCATCATGAGATCGCACACGCTCATCCCGGCTGCTCGGCCTGGGGGCCGCTGAGGCATGCGCATCCGCAAGCCGTGGACGGCGTGGGACGACGCGATCGACGCGAAGACGCTCCCGGGCGCGATGGGGGTGTACGAGCTCGCGGACGCGGATCAGCGGACGCTGTACATCGGCAAGGCGAGCGGCAAGTCACCGTTCGGGCTGCGCGGCGAGCTGTTCCGCCACTTCAGCACTGCGGAGCGGCTGGCGAGCGGGAACTGGATGCACCCGCGCATGGGCGAAGACCTGCCTGCGATCGCGGGCAAGGCGCGCTTCTACCGGTTCGAGGTGAATCACAACTACTACAGCCGCTGGATCGAGGTGCTGACGCGGTACCGCGAGGACCACGACACGCTGCCGCCGGGCAACCTCGAGGACCCCGAGCAGCCGCCGCCCCTGGGGCGCTACCACTGGAAGAGCGAGGACGCCGCGCGTGGACTTTGAGCTCAGCGACGAACAACGACTGATCATCGACAACGTGCGGCGGTTCATCCGCGAGCAGATCCGTCCGCTGGAGGCCGATCTCGATCCCGACGCCTACCGCTTGAAGCCCGAAGACGAGGCCCGTCTCAAGCAGATGACGAAGGCGATGGGCCTCTTCCAGATGGAGGTACCGGAGGAGTACGGCGGTCCCGGCGTCGACACGGTGACGCGCACGCTGATCGCCGAGGAGCTGTCGCAGCACCGCGCCGGGCTCTACGCGCCCGCCTACGGGGTGTTCGGGTCTGGACCGCAGGGGCAGCTCTACAACGCGAACGAGGCGCAGAAAGCGAAGTACCTCTGGCCGACGATTCGCGGCGAGAAGAGCGGCTTCTTCGGGCTGAGCGAGCCGAGCGGCGGGTCGGATCCCGCGCGCGCGATCCAGACGCGCGGCGTGCGCGACGGGGACGAGTGGGTGATCAACGGCGGGAAGCTCTGGAACTCCGGGGCAGACACCGCCGACTACGGCATCGTCTACGTGCGCACGGACCCGACGAAAGGGCGACAGGGGATCACTGCGTTCATCGTGGACACCGATACACCGGGCTTCCGCGTCGACCGGCTGGTGCAGGTGCTGCGCTCCCACTACACGACCGAGCTGTCGTTCACCGACATGCGCGTGCCGCACGAGAACATCCTCGGCGAGGAGGGCGGCGGCTTCGCGCTCGCGAACGATTACCTGGCGCGGAACCGCATCCCGTACTCGGCGGCGGGCATCGGCGTTGCGGTGTTTGCGCACGAGATGGCGATCGAGTGGGCGAAGCAGCGCGTGACGTTCGGCGAGCCGCTGGCGAGCCGGCAGGCGATCCAGTGGATGCTCGTCGACAACGAGATCGACATCCGCACCGCGCGCTGGGCGTGCCTGGCGGCAGCGGACAAGGCCGAGCGCGGGCTGCCGTTCCGCTTCGAGTCGTCGATGGCGAAGCTGATCAGCACCGAAGGCGCCGGGCGCGTGGTGGACCGCTGCATGCAGATCATGGGCGGCCTCGGCATGAGCAAGGATCTGCCGATGGAGCGCTGGTACCGCGAGCTGCGCATCCGGCGCATCGGCGAAGGGCCGTCCGAGGTACAGCGCATCGTGATGGCGCGCGACCTGCTGAACATCGGCAGCGGCAGCCGGTAGCCGGGTCGGATCGAGGGGACCGAGGTGGGAGACCTGTGGAACGGCCGCTCATCCTGAGCCTGTCAAGTCAACCTATGGCGGCCGCTCATCCCGAGCTCGTCGGAGCGGCCGCTCATCCTGAGAGGTTGTGAGGAAATCGTGCCTACGTCAGCGATCCCAAACTCTCCGTTCGCCCTGAACAACGTGAAG
>JBBDXH010000063.1:0-6494 GCA_040902395.1 Dehalococcoidia bacterium | reverse complement strand
CCCGCGACGGTACCTCAGCAGTTCACCACTGTCAATCTATTTGCGAGACACTACACTAGCGGAATCGTTGGTAGCGGCCGCGGGAACGCGAGATCCGCTGGTCGACCGGGCGCCCTGATGCCCTGGACGCGCTGATCATCCGCGGGCGACGCGCCCCCGCCGGCGGCGCCCGCGCAACGACGCCACGCGCGTAACATCGCGCGTAATGACGGTCGGCGAGAACGACGAGGGCGACGAGGAGGCCGCGATGACCGGCGCACTGGCGAAGATGCGGATCCTGGACATGACGCAGTACGAGGCCGGCACCTCGTGCACGCAGGCGCTCGGCATGCTCGGGGCCGACGTGGTGAAGATCGAGCGCCCCGGCGTCGGCGACCCCGGCCGCGGGCGCACGCGCGGCACCGACAACCGCCCCTACTTCCTCAACTGGAACGCGAACAAGCGCAGCCTCGCGCTCTCGCTCGACACAGCCGAGGGTCGCGAGCTCCTGCTGAGCCTGGTCCCGAAGTTCGACGTGTTCGTCGAGAACTACGGCCCGGGCGTGATCGAGAAACTGGACATCGGCTATGACGTGATGCGGGCGCTCAACCCCGCGATCATCTACGCGCGGCTGAAGGGCTTCGGGCTCTCCGGCCCGCACGCCCAGTACAAGAGCTACGACATGGTCGCGCAGGCGGTCGGCGGCGCGTTCTCCGTCACCGGCACCGAGGACGGACCGCCGATGCGACCCGGCTACACCGTGGGCGACAGCGGCACAGGCATGCAGCTCGCGCTCGCGATCACCGCGGCCTACGTGCACCGGGTGCAGACGGGCGAGGGCCAGCAGATCGAGATCTCCATGCAGGAGGCGGTGACGTACTACATGCGCACCGTGATCGCGAACGGCTCCGACTGGGGCCGCGAGGCCGCGCCGCGCCGCGGCAACCACGCCGGACCCACCGTCGACCTGTTCCCGTGCAAGCCGTTCGGGGCGAACGACTACGTCTACGTGATGGCCACGACGCCGCGCATGTGGGACGACCTGTGCACCGGCATCGGCCGGCCTGAGCTGCGCGACGACCCGCGCTTCGCCACCCCGCAGGCGCGCGCCGAGCACATCCCCGAGCTCGCAGCCGAGATCACCGCGTGGACCCGTCGGCACACCAAGCACGAGGCGATGCGCCTGCTCGGCGAGGCCGGCGTGCCCGCGGGCGCGACGCTCGACACGCGCGACCTCTTCAACGACCCGCACCTGCTGGCGCGCGACTTCGTGAAGCACGTGCAGCACCCGACCGAGGGCGAGATCCCGCTGCTCGGCTTCCCGCCCCGGCTGTCGAAGAGCGACGTGCCGTTGGTGTCCCCGCCGCTGCTCGGCGAACACACGGCGGATGTGCTGGCCGCCGACCTCGGCCTCGAGCCGGCCGAGCTCGAGCGCCTGTTGCAGGCAGGCGTGATCGGCACGGCCGAGGTGCCCGCGCGGGCGTAGGCCCGCCGCCACGCGAACCCGCGCGCAGGCGCCCGCGCGACGCTAGTTCCGGCGTTTGCGTCCGCGCGGCCGGCCCGAGGCGCCCTTCCGCCTGCGCGGGGGCTCACTCGCGATCGGCGGCGGCCCCGGCGAGCGCGCCGGAGGCCGCCGCGGTGGCTGCGGGTCGGCGAGCGCCTCCCACGAGTCGGGCAGGTCATCGAGCAGTACAAGGTACTCGTCGGGATCGAGCGCGCTGCCGTCGCGCAGCGCACCAAGCATGTGCTCAGAGATGGCGCTCGCCAGCATGTGTAGCACCTCATGGCGCTCGTATCCGAGGCCGAGCAGACGATCGGCCGTGTCCCAGACTTGCGGTGGATCGTCCGCCATGAGCTGGTTGGCGATGACTGCGTGCATCGCGAGATGCAGGCGGGGGTTCATCGGCTCCCCGCCGGGGCCACTGGTCTCGCGGTTCGCGTCGAGCGCGTCCCAGAGCTCGGGGTGCTCCGCGCGGATGAACAGCTCGCGCGCGTCCTCGTCCTCGGGGTCGAAGAGGTCGAGAACTTCGCCACCGTAGACGGGCGAGCCGGGCGGCGGGATGGCGAAGTTGCGGCGTCTGTCGTTCTCGGCCTCCGCGTTCGCCCGAGACGCCTCCCATGAAGCGGGCAGAGCGGCGAGCGCACTCGCCACGTCGGGCAGATCGGTCGGCACCGCCGCGTGCGCTGGGCCATCGTTCGGCAGCCCCTCCTCTTCGAGAGTGGCGACCAGATCCACGAGGAAGCGATCCATGAGCGCGAAGCCCAGCATGTGGAGTACCTCGTGGCGTTCGTGGCCGAGCCCGAGGAGACGTTTCGCCGTCTGCCAGACCTCCGCGGGGCTGTCCGTCCAGACAGCGAGCAGTGCGAGCTGATGCTGGGTCAGGTGAGCCAGCGGATCAACGCGCTCACCATCGGCCAGCGCGACCAGGCCACCGTTATCTAACGCGTCTTCGAGCGCCGCTTCGAGCCCGGGATGCTCCGCGAGATCATCGCGTCGATTGCCTCCACGCTCTCGTCGTCGAGAGCCGCGGGCGGCAGAACTGCGGGATCCGGGTGTCCGGGCCACGCGAATTGGCGGCGTCTTGTCTGGTCGTCCACGGCGCGAGGGTGACACGTCGCCGCGTCGTTCTCAAGCGGGACGCCCGTTCGCGGTCGATCTCCGCTGCAGCCGTACGGCTCTCAGACGAGCAGCATGCGCATCGGCTGGAGTGTGCGCGAGGACGGGTTGAAGACAAGCCCGAGATTCTCGAGCGTCACGACGCCCAGCAGCGCCTGATCGTCGCCCGGCTCGCCGAGCACCACGGGGCTGTGCGCCGCGCCCAACGCGAGCTCAACACGACACTCCGAGACTCCGCGATGCACGGTCGATCCGTCCGCGAGCGCGAAGTCGACATCCCGCGTCGGCGCGAGACCGATGGCGCGCCAGACAGCGTGGGGGAGCAGGCTATACGTCGCGCCGCTGTCGACCAGCAAGCGCACGTGCGCCGCGCCGCGCGGCCCGCGCACTGTGCCCTCGACATAGGTGATGCCCATCGCGCGCGCCACGTCTGAAGTCCAGGTGGACAGACGCCGCGGCGCGCCGGCAACCTCACGGGCCAGAATCGGCGCCATGAGCATGCCGACCCCTCCCGGCCGATGAAGATCGCACCGCCGGCTCACCGACGCGTGTCGCGGCGCCAGCGCCGTGAGTTCCCGTGCGTGATCGCACTGTTGCGCCGCCGCGGTCCGTCACGACGCACCCACCACGCGTGGGTGCCGGTTCGTCTCAGACCTGACCGTGGCGGAAGCACGTGACGAGATGGTCATTGACCATGCCCGTCGCCTGCATGAACGCGTACATGATCGTCGGGCCCACGAAACGGAAGCCGCGCTTCCGCAGCTCGCGACTCATGGCCTTCGACTCATCGGTGGCGTCGGGCAGCTCTGCGAGCGTCCGGTACGCGTGCACACGCGGCCGGCCGTCAACGAACCGCCAGAGGAAGGCGTCGAGCGAACCGTACTCGGCGGCTGCGTCGAGCGCCGCGCGCGCGTTGCCGACCGTCGCGGTCACCTTCGCGCGATTGCGGATGATGCCTGGGTCCGTGAGCAGCCGCGCGACGTCGGCGTCGTCGAAAGCGGCGATGCGGCCGAGGTCCCAGCCGGCGAACGCGGCGCGGTATCCCTCGCGGCGGTTGAGGATCGTGCGCCACGAGAGGCCGGCCTGCGCACCCTCGAGCGTGATGAACTCGAACAACCCGCGATCGTCGTGGAGCGGCAGGCCCCACTCCTCGTCGTGGTAGCGCGCCATCGCCGGGTCGCCGCCGGGCCACGGGCAGCGCGAGCGGGTGTCCGCGGACGTCACCGCGCGTCGTCCAGCGAGTCGATGCCGTCGAGCACGTCGAGCGCGCGGGCGCTCGCCGCGACGGAGTCCCAGTCGAGCTCGTCGCCGGCGCTCCAGTGTCCGAGGCCGTGCAGCGCTTCCCACAGCCGGCGCGCGCGCATGAGCAGCACGAGCACCGCGCGCTCCCCGGGGGTGACCGCGCCGCCGGCATCGCAGTAGGCCGCGACGAACTCGCGCGCGTGCTCGCGGTCGAAGTCGTCGTGCGCGACGTGCACGCTGAAGGACCAGGCGGCGTCGGCCACCTCCCACGCGCGCCAGTCGAGGCGCGCCTCGTCCCAGTCGAAGACACCGACGACGCGGTCGTCGCTGACCTTGAGGTTGCCCTCCCAGTAGTCGCCGTGCAGCGGATGCGTCACCCAGGTGCGGTGCGCCAGCTCCTTGATCGCGAACGGCAGGACGGCGATGTGACGGTCGAGCGTGTTGGCGAGCACCGCCGGCGCCACGTGAGCGGGCGCGTCCGCGGCTCCCGGCAAGAGCGCACGCAGGTGATCCCAGTCCCAGCCATCGTTGCGGCGCCAGTCGAGGTGATGCCACGCCGGCTGCCCCGGCCGCGGCGGGGGATCCGGGATCGTGGCGGCGGCCACATGGATGCGCGCGAGCGTGTGCGCGGCGGCGATGCGGTGCTCGCGGCGAAAGCGGCTCGGCCGGTCGCCGTCGATGAACGGGAGCAGCGTCGTCGCGCGGCCGCCGTCCATCACCACCGTGCTGCCGTCCGGCGTCGCGAGCGGCGCAGGCACTTCCGGCAGGCGCGAGGCGATGTGCGTCATCCAGCCCTGGGCACACAGCATCGCGTCCATCGACGTGGACGCCTGCGACACCTTCAGCACGACCGGACCGCGTGCGGTGTCGAGGCGGAAGAGATCGTTGACGTAGCCGTCGGCGAGGCGATGCACGACAAGCGGAGGCGCGCCCGGGAACCAGCGTTCGAGCAGTGCGCGCGAGGGCTCGAACAGCATCGCGCCTCCGCACTCCAGCCTACCGCAGCGCGGGGATCACCTCTTCGGCGAACGCGCGCAGGGCGTCCCACTCCACGGGGGGCCGGATCGCAATGCTGACGCGCGACGCGCCGGCTTCCTCGTAGGCCTTGATCGTCTCGATCGCGCGCTGAGCGGTCCCGCTCACCGCGCCGGCTGCCGCGCGCGCGCCGCCACGCGCCTCGGTGATGCGCGCCGCATCCGCGTCGTTCGCGCCCATGTGCATGTGCAGGTTGACCGACCGCTCGATCGTTGCGGGATCGCGATCCTCCCGCTCGCACCACATGTCGAGCACGCCGTTCAGCCGCTCGAACTCCTCGACGTTGATGTACGGGACGTTCCAGCCGTCCGCGTAGCGGGCGGCGATGCGCAGCGTGCGCTTCTCCCCGCGGCCGCCGACGACGATCGGCAGGCGCGCCTGCACCGGCGCCGGCATGACCATCGCGTCCGCGAGGTGGTAATAGCGGCCGTCGAAGGTCGTGCGCTCCTCTGTGAAGAGGGAGCGCAGCACCTGTACGCCCTCTTCCAGGCGATCGAGCCGCTCCTTCGGCGGGTCGAACTGGTAGCCGTAGGCGGCGTGCTCCTGCACGTGCCAGCCGGCGCCCACGCCGAGCTCGATGCGGCCGTGAGAGATGTGATCGAGCGTCATGATCGACTTCGCGAGCAGCGCCGGGTTGCGATAGTTCATGCAGAACACGTGGCATCCGATGCGCACGTGCTCGGTCTCCGCCGCCAGCACGGCCATCGCCGCAACCGCCTCGAAACACGGGTGTGTGCCGTCGATCGGCGGGGCCTCGTAGAAGTGATCCCAGACCGAGATGAAATCCCAGCCATGCGTGTCGACGAAGCGCCAGATCTCGCGCAGCTCGTCCATCGCGATGTCCTGTTGACCGGTGTGCACACCGAGCTTCACTGCCATCATCCGCCCCCCGTCGCATCGTCGCGCGTGCCGCGCGATGCTAGGCCATGCCGCGCGCACCCGGGCCGTGATCCGGGGCGACGGCGCGAGGCGCGGCAGGTAGCCGCCCTGGCCGGCGAGCGCGTCGCCGCCCGACCGTCGCCGTCGCCGGATCCACGTCGACTGCTTCGCCCGGCCACTCGCGATCCGGCGTGCGTGCCCGTCGTTCCTCGCCGCGTGCTTCGTCGGCGAGCACCCGGCCGAGCTGGCGGAAGTCCGGCGCCGGCTCGCGCACGCCACGTCTTCCTTGAACGCGACGCCCGAGCGGCGGTAGTCTCGTCACTCCGGGATCACAGTCGCGGGCGGTTAGCTCAGTTGGTACGAGCGCTCGCTTCACACGCGAGAGGTCACTGGTTCAAGTCCAGTACCGCCCACCAACTGCGACACGCCGCCGACGATGATGGACCGTGGATACGTGCCGAAGTGGCGGAATGGCAGACGCGCTGCGTTCAGGGCGCAGTGAGGTTTATCCTCGTGTGAGTTCAAATCTCACCTTCGGCACCACCCCCCGCTCGTTCCCGCTCGCTTGAGGCCGGCAGCCGGTACCATGTTCCCATCGTGCGCTCGTAGCTCAGGGGATAGAGCGCTGCCCTGCGGAGGCAGAGGTCGTAGGTTCAAATCCTACCGGGCGCACCACTCCGAAGCCCCACCGAAATCACAGACTCGCCGCCCGCCCGCGCGGGCGGTCGTCATGTTCGGCCGA
>JBBDXH010000062.1:0-6510 GCA_040902395.1 Dehalococcoidia bacterium | reverse complement strand
AAACCCTCGAATTCGTAGGAATCCGCGAGCGCGCTGCGCCGATGGACGGGCGCGCGCCGGGCTCTGACCGCGGGATCTGGCCGGCCGCCGCGTCGAACGGCGATTTCACCGGGACGCCGATTCGAACCGCGCTGACACTGGTGCGCCGTGGACACCGCGCCGAGCGATGACGAAGCTGACCTGGTGCCAGGCAGCCTGGATCGTCGGCGGGCTTGCGCTCGCACTGTCGTCGAGCACGGGCTCGGGCGGCGCCCTTCGCTGAGCTCGATCAGCTGGCCGCGATCGAGCGCGCCAGGCCGACGCTCGTCTACGCCTACACCGACCGCTGATTCCCCTGATGCAGACCATGCCCGTCGTGAACGGGTTGGAGCAGGTATTCGCAGGGCGACTGCAGGTGGTGTGCCTGAACTTCGCCGACCGCGCGATCAGGGACGCGATCGCGGGTCTCGGCGTGCGCGGCGACCCCAGCCCGGTGCCGCTGGAGGAAGTCCACGTTCGTGGCGCCGCAGCGCGTGGCCGCGGCCCTGAGCATCTCCTGCTGAACGCTGTGTGGTCGAATCTGGAGCCGCCGGCGGATTCGGCGGGTGATCGCGTCTTCAGCCCGTGCCGTTGGCGCAATCGGGCGGCGGGTCGCGCGCGGGAGCACACCGATCAGGTTCGGCCCCGGTCTATCGCCACTCCCGCGCGCATGCACCCATCACGACGTGTGCCAGAGCTCGTTGTGCTGCGCCTGCGTCTCTGTGTAGGCGCCCGGCGTGTAGAACGTGTCGTAGAACTCGAGGTCCAGGTGGTGCGCCTGGCTCGCGAGCGTCGTGCGCAGCGGGCCGTAGTACGACGGGAACCGCCCGTACGTGTCCCACACGTACTCGCAGTAGGCGATCGAGGCCTCGAGGCAGGCCTCGCTGAACTGCGGGATCAGCGCCTGCACGTCCGGCGCATCCTTCCACACGCCGTGGAATGACGGCTCGACGCGCGCCCTGGTGATGTTGTTCATCTTGAAGTCGAAGTACGCGAGCACCGCCTCGCGCATCGTCGGGTAGTACGGCGGGCAGAACGGCGTGATCAGGTCCTGGCCGCCCACGTTCAGCCCGAGCGCGTACGGGAACGACTTGTTCTGACCGAGCAGCCTGAAGATCAGCCTGCGGATCGGTCCCGCGTTCAACTTGGTGGTCACGCTTTGCTGCGCGAGCCTGAAGCCGAGTGCCTCGAACCAGCCGTGCTCGGTGGCGCTCGCGAAGTGCGTCCAGCCGCCCAGGCCCATCGCCTGCTGCATGAGCGAGAGGTTCTGCGCGAGGAACGCCTGCTCGGCCATGACAAACTCGAGGATCAGCGACTCGAACGCCTGGATCGGCAGCACGTGCCCGCTGTCCGGATCGTCGTTGAGCGCGCCGCCCCTGGACTTTCCGAACTTCTTCAGGCCGGCCGGCTGGAAGTTGTTGCGGTCGTCCACGATGAAGAACGCGTTCGCCTCGTCGAAGGCCGAGAAGATCACGTTGAGGTACATGCTGCTCATCTCGGAGACGGGCAGGAAGTACGTGGTCCCGGGCAGGTTCGTGTCCCACTTGTTGAACGGGAAGATGTACGGGACCTCGCGCGGGACTTCGGTGCGTTGATCGCTCACCTTCACGCGCAGCAACTTGTCGATGGCGCCGAAGTCGCCGGCGCGCGCGAGCCCGCCGATGCGATCGATCTCGGCGACCGAGAAATCCTGCGGGCGCTTGAGGAACGAAGTGCCGTCGTCGTTGATCACGAACACGCCCGCGCTATGTACCGAGTCCGCGCTGGCGTGCATGCGGCCGGTCATCGCCGCCATCACGTTGCCGCCCGTGGGCGGATCGCCCGGGGCGGGGAGGTGCGCGAAGTCGCCGAGCACCATCCCGCTGATCCCCGAGGCGGCGAAGGCGAGCACCGCCTCCTCAGTCTCCGACAGCGGCGCCGGCGGGAGCTTGCTCTTGTAGCGGAGCCCGCCTCCGCCGATCTCGGCGCCGGCCGAGAACCGGCGTGCGCGCCGGTTCGCCAGCGCGTCGAGCAGCGGGTATGTCCGGAGTTTCGAGAGGCCGGGTGGTTGGGAGTTTGAGGTCACGGAGAGCCGCCCTTCACGCGACGAAGGCTCCGGCCCGCGCGAGAGGATAGTGGACGCGATCGGGGCTGTGGACTCGCCGCGGACCGTCGGCGCTATTGCGCCGCCGAAGCCGCCCGCGTCTCGATCGCGGCGAGCTGAGCGGCGTCGAGCCCGTATTCGCGCGCGATCTCCGCTGTGTGCTGGCCGAGCAGCGGCGGAGGCAGGCGCAGCGAGGCGAGCGCGTGCTCGAAGATGATGGGCGTGCCGATCACCCGGAGCCGGCCGGCGGTCGGGTGTCCCATGGTCGCGATCATCCCGAGCGCCGCTGCCTGGGGGTGTTCCACTGCCTCGGGGATCGTCAGCATCGGCGCGAACCAGCCGCCCGCCTCGTCCTCGACGGCGTGACGGACCTGCTCCCGGGACCACGAGCCGATCGTCTCGTTCACCAGCTCGCGGAAGTCATCCATGTAGGCGGTCATCGCCTCGCGGCTCGCGAAGCGAGGATCCGCGAGCAGATCGTCGCGGCCGATCGCCCGCAAGAACGGCACGTGGTTGCGCTCGTAGTCACGGAGGTTGATGAAGACCGGCCCTTCTGCCGTCTCGTAGCCGTGGTCCGGCGCGGCGTGCACGCCGGCGAAGGCGTTCGAGGCCCGGTCGGCCGGATGCCGCTCCGCCGTGAACGACCACTGGTAGACGCCCGTCTCGGCGTGGAGCATCGAAGCCCATACGTGCTGGCCCTGCCCGCTGCGATCTCGCCAGAGCAGGGCGCTCAGGATCCCCTGCACGCCGGCCATGCCGGCTGAGACGCTCGCCTGGTCGTACCCGAAGCGCACCGGCGGGCGGTCAGGCCGCCCGAGGTGCCGGTTGGCGCCGACCGCCGCCTGCACGTCGAGTTCCGTGGCCGGCACATCCGCGAGCGGCCCGGTCGTCCCGTGCCCGGAGAGCGAGCAGTACACGAGCGTCGGGTGATCGGCGCTCACGGTTTCGTAGTCGAGGCCGAGGCGCGCCATCACGCCGGGGCGATACCCCTCGACGACGACGTCCGCGTCCGCGATCAGTCGCCTGGCGAATGCGCGCCCGGCGTCGGTCTTGAGGTCGAGCGTGATCCCGCGCTTGTTGCGGTTGAGCTGGAGGAAGAGCGCCCCCTCCCCGCCCTGGAACGGCGGGAGCGCGCGCAGCCAGTCGCCCGCGGGCGGTTCGACCTTGATCACCTCCGCGCCCAGGTCGCCCAGCAGCATCGCGCACAGCGGACCGGACACCCCCTGCGAGCAGTCGATGACGCGCAGCCCGGCGAGCGCGAGCCCGTCGCCGCCGGGCAGGAGCGCCGGGACGGCCGGCGCCTGCCACGCGTCGAGTTCGCGCATCACCTCCTGCTGGTGCTCGCCGAACATCGGCGACGGGCGCGTGATGCGAGCCTCGGTCCTGTCGAACTTCCAGTGCGGTTCGGCGGTCACGATCTCGCCGCCGCCCGTCTGGGGCAACACGGAGACCATCCGCTCGGCCTGCACCTGCGGGTTCGCGAGCAGCGAGTCCGCAAGGGTCGCGTGCCGCTGGTACGCGCCGGCCGGCACGCCCGCTGCGTGCAAACGCGACACCCACTCGTCGCCGGGGCGGGCGCGGAAGACCGCCTCCAGCTCGGGGATCAGCGCAGCGCGCTCCCGTACGCGGTCGGCCACGGTCGCGAAGCGGGCGTCGCCGGCGAGATCGGGTCGCTCGATCACGGTGCACAGGCGGCGCCAGATACGGTCGGTGGGTGCTGTGACGGTGATGTAGCCGTCGGCCGTCGCGAACGCCTGATCGGGGACGAGGTTGGCGCGCGCGCTGCCCATGGGACGCGGCGCGATCCCCGTCGCGAGGTACTCCGCGATGCGCGTCGTACCCGCGACCAGCGTGGAGTGGAACTGCGACGTATCGATGCGCATGCCGTTGCCCGTGCGGTTGCGCACGTAGAGCGCGGTCAGCATCGCGATGGTGTTCACCATCGCGCCGTTCCAGTCGAGCGAGGACGTGCCGCGCGAGAACTCCGGCGCGCCGCCCGCCTGCCCCTGGACGCTCGTCACGCCGCCGAACGCCTGCGTGATCCATTCGACGCTGGGCTTGCCCACGAGCGGACCGCGCGGTCCGAACGCCGAGCTCTGGAGGTAGATCAGCCGCGGGTTCGCCTCATGCAGCCGCTCCCAGGAGAGTCCCAGCCGCGGGAGGATGTCGGGGGATCGGAAGTTCTCCAGCAGCACGTCCGCGGTCTTCGCCAGATCGAGCGCGATCGCGCGGTCGCCGTCGTCCTTCAGGTCGAGCACGATCCCGCGCTTGCCGATGTTGTTGCCGAGGAAGGTGTGCCCGGCCCAGTCGCCGTCGCGTACCCCGCCCTTGCCCCGGCGGACCATGTCACCGGCGGGTGACTCGACCTTGATCACGTCGGCGCCGAGCCAGCCCAGGTACTCGGCCGCGATCGGGCCGACCGCCGCCATGCCGAAGTCGAGCACGCGGATGCCGTCCAGGGGCGCTTCCATTCGGGACTCCTTCAGCACGCCGGCGCGTGGCCGGGGATGGCAGATTACGCGCTTCCCCGGCCACTCCCTCTTCCGTTCGTCCGGAGTGGAACGAGGGACGTTCTCGGACGCGCGAGCCCGTACTTCCAGCGAGGAGTTGCCGCGTCCTCGTTCCACTCGGGACGAACGGAAGAGGGCCGCGCGAGTATCGTGGCGCGCGAAGCCGGGCCGCTCGGCGACGACGGGCCGCGGGCGACGTGCCGCGTGGTCCGGGCGGTCGTGGAGACGAGGGAGCACGTGAACACGCTCAGCGAAGGTGACCGGCTGCGGCGCCTGAAGGACACCGTGGCCGTCGTGGGCGTCGGCGAGACCGACTACGCGAGTGACTACCGGCTCGCGGCGAAGGGCAACACCACCGAGAAGGGCTCGGGCGCACTCGATTCCTACCAGCTGGCCGCGCGTGCCCTGCGCCGTGCCCTCGACGACGCGGGACTCGAGAAAGACGCGATCGATGGCCTCGTCGTCGGCGGCCCGCTGGCCTCGGAGCGGATCAGCGAGATCATCGGCGTGAACCCGCGCTGGAGCACGAGCGCCGACGCGCCGCACGGGATCATGGCGGCCACCATGGCGATCGACGCCGGGCTGTGCGACACGGTGGCGGTGGTCTACGGCAACGCGCAACGCTCGCTGAACACGCAATACGGCGGTCCGCAGGCGATGGGCGGCGGCGGCATCCTCTCGTACATCTACTACGCCCCGTGGGGCATGACCTCGCAGGGTGCCCTCTACGCGATGATGTTCAAACGCCACCAGCTCGAGTACGGGACCACCGAGGATCAGCTCGCCGCGGTGTCGCTGACGTTCCGCAAGCATGCCTCGCTCAACCCGAACGCGGTGATGCAGCAGCCGTTCACCCGCGACGAGTACCTGGAGTCCCGGTACATCACGCGCCCGCTGCACATCTACGACTACTGCCTGATCAACGATGGGGGCGTGGCGTTCATCCTCCAGCGCGCCGACATGGCGCGGGACGCGCGTCAGACGCCCGTGCTCGTGTCGGGCTTCGGCGCCTCCGAGCTGAACGTCGACGCCACGCAGCTCCGGCCGCGCATCAAGGACTTCTACCACCCGGCGAACCGAGCGGTCGCCGCGCAGGCGTACCCCATGGCGGGCGTGACGCAGCAGGACATCGACGTCTACGCGACGTACGACTCCTTCAGCGTGCATCTGCTGTTCAGCCTGGAGGGCTTCGGCTTCTGCAAGGAAGGCGAGGGCGGAGCGTTCATCCAGGACGGCCGCATCGAGATCGGCGGGGAGCTGCCGTGCAACACCTCGGGCGGGATGCTCTCCGAGAGCTACATGCAGAGCTTCAACCATCAGATCGAACTCGTGCGCCAGCTGCGCGGCGGCCTCGGGCCGCGCCAGGTCGAAGGCGCGGAAGTTGCGCAGTACGCGCACGACGTCGCGGGCAAGTCCACCACGATCATCTACACGAAAGATCGCTGACGGTGGCAACCACGCGACCGGTGCGTGTCATGGATCCATACGCAGAGGAGTTCTGGTCGTACACGCGAGACCGGGAGTTGCGGCTTCAGCGCTGCTCCGACTGCGCCGACTGGCGCTGGCCGGCTGCCGCCGTATGCCCGTCCTGCCTGTCCGAGGCGTACGACTGGGTGCCGGTTTCAGGGACGGGCGCGCTCCTGACGTGGGTTACCTTCGAGCGCCAGTACTTCCCCGAGTATCCCGTCCCGCACACGGCGATCATGGTCGAGCTCGACGAGGGGCCGCTCTTCATCAGTACGCCGCTCGGTGTCGCGGCGGACGCGCTCGTCGACGGCATGAGAATGCAGGTCGACTGGCTCGATGCCGAAGACCGCTTCGGCGAGTACCAGCTCCCGGTCTTCCGACCGCTGTAATGCCCGCTCGCAACCGCGGCCGCTCGTTCCCGCTCGTCCTGAG
>JBBDXH010000061.1:0-6520 GCA_040902395.1 Dehalococcoidia bacterium | reverse complement strand
GCCGCCGCGCAGGCGCTCGCGCAGCTGCGCGGCGGGGGTGGCGCCGCCGGCGGCGGCGACTGCCTCGACGCGGTCGCGGAGGCCGACGAGCAGCGGGCGTGCGCGCACGTCGTCGCGCTGGAGCGTGGCGACCTCCCAGACGAGGTACTCGGTGGGATAGGAGACGTCGACGAGCTCGACGTCGGCCTCCGCAGCGAGCCGGTGCACGACGTCACGCCAGACCGCATCGGCCACCTTGAGCACGACGAGGCGTGGCGCCTGGATGGCGCGCGCACCTCCGAGCACGCGGCCAACCGTGGGCGCGATCGCGGCGGCATCGGCGATGACGAGCGCCTTCGCACCCTCGGCGCGGCGTACGGCACGGTCCGCGCGCCACAAGGCAACGGTCGCGACGCCGAGCGTGGAGATCGCGCCGAAGATCAGCACCAGGATCACCGCGAGCACCACCAGCCCGACGAGCAATCCCACGATCAACCCGCCGACGGCGGCCGCGATCGGATTCGCGCCGCTCTCCTCCGCGCTCGTGCGCGCGTCATCGAAGATGCCCGAGGCAAGACTCTCCACGCCGCCGCCGAACCACCACCGCGCCGCAAGGAGCACCACCGCAGCGAGCGCCGCGAGCGAGAGCCAGCGGCCGAGACCCCACGCCACGCGCGTGCGGCCGCTCACGCCGACCGCCTCGATCTGCGAGTCGTCCAAAGTGACCAGCCGCCAGCGCCGGCCGAGCGCGCCGCTCACCGCGAACGTCAGCGCCTGGGACGCGTCGTTGAAACCGAACTTGCGCAGGAACACCACGAGCTGACGGCGGCCGCGAACCACGCGCAGGCCCAGGGCAAGCACGATCACCGAGCCGACCCCGAGCGCGACGAGCGCCAGCCAGTTGCCTGCGGATGTGCGTCCCCCGGTGAACGCGGCGAGCGGCAGCAGGATCAGCAGCGCGAGCGCCGGCACCGCCAGCAGCAGACCGATCAGCACCAGCACCATGCCGGCGAGCCTCGTCAGCGCGCGCCCGACACGCGACGGCCACGGGCGGCGCGGCACATCCGTCACGATGCGGAACGGCGCGTCGAGCGCGCGATCGCCGCGTGCTGAGGTCACCTCGGCGCGGCTCTCGGGATCGGCCGCTAGGGTCGCACGGCGCGCTTCGGGCGCTGCGCGAGCTTCGCCAGCATCGGCTGCGCCAGGCGCACGAACGTACAGGCGAGCCGCCGCGTCTCCCGCGGATCGATCAGGTCGATCACATCGCCGTGATGCGCCGCCCGGAAGGGTGAGCGCAGGCGGAGCAGGCGGTCTTCGATCATCTGGCGGTGCGCGTCCGGATCCGGCGCGGACTCGATCTCGCGGCGGTAGGCCGCAGCCACGCCGCCCTCGATCGGGATGCCGCCCCACTCGCCCGCCGGCCAGCCGAAGCGCAGGTTCACGCCGTCCGGCTGGCCGAGGCTGTGCGGCGCGTCGGCAGCGACGCCGTACGACTTGCGCACCGCGAACTCGACCTTCGGCACCTTCGCTTCCGCGCTCGCGATCAGCGCGCGCACCCCCCGCCGCATCGTCGCCTGCGACTCCGCGCGCGAGCCGAGCATGAAGCCCGGCATGTCGAGGAAGATCACCACGGGCAGGTTGAACGTGTCGCAGAGGTCGACGAAGTGGGCGTACTTGTCGGCGGCGTCGCCGTTCATGGCGCCGGCGAGCACCTGCGGGTCGTTGCCCATAATGCCCACGCTGTAGCCGTCGAGCCGCGCAAAGCCGGTGATCAGCGAGCCACCGTAGTAACGCCGCATCTCGAAGAACTCACCGTTGTCGACCACGAGCCGGATGAGCTTGCGCGGGTCGTACCCGCGACGGCGATCCGCCGGCATGATCGTGAGCAGCTCCTCGGGCCGGCGGTCGGGCGGATCGCCCGTCTCCACGCGCGGCGCGACGTCATTCGTCGTGTTCGGCAGGTAGCTGATGAACGCCCTGATCTGCGCGAAGGCGTCCTCTTCCGACTCGGCCTCGTTGTCGACCTGGCCGCTCTCGTGCACGTGCCGCTGCGCGCCGCCCAGCGCTTCCTTGTCGAGGTTCTCGCCGATCGCGCGACGGACCACGGGGGGACCGGACGGGAAGATCTGCGACTGGCCCCTGATCATCACCGTGAAGTGCGACATCAGCGCGTACGCCGCCGGCGCGCCGGCGACCGAGCCCATGATCGCAGCAGCCACCGGCACCCGGGCCATCAGCTCGACGCCCATCGCCCATTGCTGCCCGCCGGGCAGGCCCATGTGCCCGGCGCTCTCGTCGGACTTCGAACTGTGGCCGACGCCCTCGACGAGCTGCACATACGGAAGGCCGTACTGGAGCGCGAGCGGCTGCGTGAACTGGCGCGCGCCCTTGTGCACGTTGTGCGGGCTGCCGCCGGAGATCGTGAAGTCATCGCCGCCGATGGCGATCGGCCGGCCACCCACCTCCGCGAGGCCCATCACGTAGGCGCCCGGGACGAACGATGCGAGGTTGCCCTCGGCGTCGTACTCGGCGGCGCCCACGAGCGGACCCGCCTCAACGAAGCTGCCCGGGTCCACGAGCTTCTCGATCCGCTCGCGGATCGTGTAACGGCCACCGCGGTGCTGGCGCTCGATGCGCTCGGGCCCACCGAGCTCGGCCGCGAGGCCCTTGATGTAGGCGATCTCCTCCACTGCGCGTTCCCACTCCATGCCCGGCTTGAAGCTCTCGTGCGTTGGGTCGATCGGCATGGACGTGCTCCTTCTCGGCGGCCACCACCGCGCCGTGCGGGCGGGACCGCGCCGCTGCTCGCGTCCGACGGTGCGCAAGCGTAATACCGGCGTCGCGCGCGGCGGACAGCCGGTGCAAGCTGGTACGCGCGGGAGACCACGCTTGTCATGGCTCGTGGCCGCGTAGAGACTGCCGTGCGACGAAGGTCTCGAACCCGGGGCAGGCGATCGAGGAGGGCTGCAGCATGCCCGCGCCACTGGACGGACTCGCAGTGCTCGACATCTCCGAGGGCATCGCCGGGCCCTTCTGCGCGAAGCTGCTTGGAGACCTCGGTGCCGACGTCTGCAAGGTCGAACCCCCGGGCGGCGACCGCACGCGCATGCGTGGACCGTTTCGCGACGGGGTGCCCAACCCCGAGGCGAGCGCGAGTTTCCTCTACCTCAACACCAGCAAGCGGAGCGTCACGCTCGATCTCGCGAGCGCCGCCGACCGTGTCCGCTTCGCGCAACTGCTCGCGCGCTTCGACATCGTGATCGCGGGCGAGACCGAGGGCGCGCTCGCGCGCAGGGGACTCGGCTTCGACCAGCTCCGACAGTGGAACCCACGCGTGATCCTCACCACCGTCTCGGGGTTCGGATCGACCGGACCGCACGCGGACTACGGCTGGTCGCACCTCGTGGCGTGCGCCACGGGCGGATGGACGCACACGTGCGGGCTGCCGGATCGCGAACCGCTCCAGGCGGGAGGCGCGATCGCCGAGACGTTCACCGGCGCGTTCGCGGCGACGGCCACGCTGCTGGCGGCACTCGGACGCGGCGTGCACGGCGCCGGCGAACACGTCGACGTGAGCGCGCAGGAGGCGGCGCTCACCGCGGCGCTCTTTCCCACGCTCGTCTACGAGTACCGCGGGCTCGTGCCGGAGCGGGACTCGTGGAGGGGTCCCGGCCCGTCGTTCATGCTTCCGACGACGGACGGCTACATCGGCGTGAACGTCCTGACGCAGGCCCAGTGGGATCTCCAGTGCCAGTTCCTCGAGTGCGCGGACATGCTCGAGGACCCCCGCTTCGCGGGGGGTGAGCGGGTACGCCACCCCGTGGAGGCAAGCGCTCGCTTCGCGCCCATGGTGGCCGACCGAAGGGCGGCCGAGATCTTCCACGATGGTCAGGTCTGGCGCGTCCCCTTCGGGCTCGTGCCCGACCTTCAGGGCATCCGCGACCTCCAGCCGCACCACGAGCGCGGCTTCTTCGTCGCGCTCGATCACCCGGTCGCCGGCACCGTCGAGATCCCCGGCACCTGGTTCAAGTCGACCGCCACCACGTCGCGCATCACACGCGCGCCGCTGCTCGGCGAGCACAACGACGAACTGCTGTCGCCGCCCCCCGCCGGCCCGCCGACGCCTGCGCGCGCAACGGTCGGCGGAGGCGCAGGCGCGAGCGCGGCGCCGCTCGCGGGCGTGCGCATCATCGACCTGTCGATGTTCATGTCCGGCCCGATGGCCGCGCAGATCTTCGCGGACGCCGGCGCGGAGGTGATCAAGGTCGAGTCGGTGCAGCGCATCGACGGCTGGCGGGGCAGCGTCGCCGGCGGCGGCGGCGCCCCGTGGGAGCACTCGCCGAACTTCAACTGGGTGAATCGCAACAAGACCGGCATCACGCTGAACCTCACCGATCCGCGCGGACAGGCGCTGGTCAGGCGGCTGATCGCGACCGCCGACGCGGTGCTCGAGAACTACACGCCGCGTGTCATGGGCAACTTCGGGCTGACGTACGAGGCGCTGCGCGAGATCAAGCCCGACCTGATCATGATGTCGATGCCGGGATTCGGGCTCGATGTGACCTGGCGCGACTACGTCGCATTCGGGATGTCGACGGAAGAGATGTCGGGCATGAGCCACCTGACCGGCTACGAGGGTGGCCCGCCGCTGTTCACGAGCACGAGCGGCGGCGACCCGTTCGTCGGCGTGCTCGCCGCGACCACGTTGCTCTCGGCGCTCCACGACCGACGGCGCACGGGCGAAGGGCAGCACATCGACCTCAGCCAGGTCGAGACGTGCACGATGTACCTCGGCGAGGTGCTCGCCGGCTGGTCGCTCACCGGCGTCGACCCCGGGCGCACGGGCAATCGCCACCCGACGGCCGCTCCGCACGGCACGTACCCGTGCGCGGACGGTCGCTGGATCGCGATCGCCTGCCAGAGCGACGAGCAGTGGGGGGCGCTCGCGGGCGTGCTGGGCCGGCCCGAGTGGGCGAACGCGCCGTCCCCGTACGCGACCGCCGGCGGACGCCGCGCCGACCGCGCCGGGCTCGATGCGGCGATCGGCGAGTGGACGCGCGGGCAGGAGCACATCGCGCTGATGCACCGCTTGCAGGCGGCCGGCGTCACGGCGGGCGCGGTGATGAACGGTCCCGAGCTGCTCGCCGATCCGCACCTGGCGGCGCGCGGTTCGCTGATCCCGCAGGATCGCCCGGGGGTCGGCGTGAAGCACTACCCCGGCCAGCCGTACCGCTTCGCGCTCGCGCCGCCGCCGCCGACGCGGCGCGCGCCGCTCCTCGGTGAGCACACGCGCGAGGTGCTCTGCGGGATGCTCGGGCTGAGCGATGACGAGTTCGCGGCGCTCGAACGCGACGACGTCGTGGGCACGATCCCACTCGCGGTGCGCAGCGGCTGAACGCCCGCAGCGACGCCGTCGGGCCACCCCCCGAGCCCACCGGTCGTGCCCACGCCCACGCGACGCCGCACCCCGTCCGTCGGATCGACGGTGCTATAACGCGTGCTGTCGGCAGCGACGACGCGCGCGGTGGCGACCGGTTCCGAGCCACCCGGAGATCACCGCCGAGCGCGGGGACTGCCGCCGTCGGGGAGTCGGTCCAATCCCACCATTGCGGAGAGACGAGGGGAACGATGGCCAGTCCAGAAGCGCGCGCCGCAAACGAGATGCTCCGCAAGTTCCGCGAAGCCGTCCTGGGGAGTGAACACACCCCGTCCCTCGCGGAGCAGCGTGCCGGCATGGCGATCATGGCGCGCTCCGCCTCGATGCCCGCGGGCGTGGCCGTGACCGAGGCGTACGCCGGCGGCTGCCGCGCCTACTGGCATGACCCCGCCGGCGGGGTCACCGACCGTGTGATCCTGTATCTGCACGGCGGCGGCTACGTGATCGGCTCGCCTCAGACGCATGAGCGACTGGTCGGCCACCTCGCGAAGGCGGCAGGCTGCCGCGCGCTCAACCTCGACTACCGGCTTGCGCCCGAGCACCCCCACCCCGCCGCCGTCGAGGATGCCACCGCGGCGTACCGCTGGCTGCTCGCCGAAGGCTACCGCCCGGAACACATCGCCATTTCCGGCGATTCGGCGGGAGGCGGGCTCACGCTCGCTGCGCTCCTCGCGATCCACGAGCAGGGGCTACCCCAGCCGGCGGCGGCGGTGCCGCTCTCGCCGTGGACCGACCTCGAGGGCACGGGCGAGTCGATGACGGCCAACGCCGCGCACGACCTGATCGTCCAGAAGCCGGCACTGCAGGGGATGGCGGCGGCGTTTCTCGGGGAGGGCAACAACCCGCGCGATCCGCTCGCTGCTCCGCTCTACGGCGAATACCGGGGCCTCGCCCCGCTGTACATCCAGGTGGGCGGTGACGAGACGCTGCTCGACGACTCGACACGCGTCGCCGAGCGAGCGAAGGCTGCGGGGGTCGAGGTGCGGCTCGACGTCTTCCCCGAGATGCAGCACGTCTTCCAGTCATCCGTCGGCAACGTGCCCGAGGCGACTGATGCCGTGGAACGTGCCGGAGTCTGGCTGCGGGCAAAGCTCGGGCTCTAGC
>JBBDXH010000060.1:0-6656 GCA_040902395.1 Dehalococcoidia bacterium | reverse complement strand
CGCCGACGCCTTCGCGGCGATCTGCCGGGCGTTCGCGGCGGCCTGACCACGGCACGGCCGAGCGCCGAGCGGCGCTCGGCGAGAAGGCATCCTGAGATGCGCCCGCGAACGACGACGCTCGATCGGCACCGTGCCCTGATCGCGCGCGCCCGGGAGGTCTGCGAGGCCGACGCGCGCGTCCGCCTGGCGTGGCTCGAGCGCTCAGCAGCCGACGGGGGCCCGGCCGGGCCGACCGCTCCCGGTCGCCCTCCGGGCGGGTGGAACGGCGGCATGGGCGGCGGCGGCACGACTGCGTATCTCCGGGAACGGCGAGCTGAGGACGCGGGCGATGCGAGCATGACGGAAGCGACCGCGCGCTCCGCTCGACGCCGCCTCGTCGCGCTCTTCGGCGCGACCGCCTCCGGGAAGACCGCGGCGGCGGTGGCGCTGCGCCGCCACCTCCCCGTGGAGGTGATCTCCGCCGACTCGCGTCAGCTGCGGCGCGACATGCGCATCGGCACGGCGGCGCCCACGGATGCGGAGCTGGCGGCCGTGCCGCATCACCTCGTCGCGATCGTTGCGCCGGACGCGCCCTTCGCGCTCGCCGCGTGGCTCGACGCCGTGCGCGTCGCGCTCGAGGACGTGTGGGCGCGGGGCGCGCTTCCGCTGCTCGTCGCCGGCACCGGGCAGTACGCGTGGGCACTGCTCGAGGGCTGGCAGGTGCCTGCCGTTCCCCCCGATGCCGAACTCCGCGCCCGGCTCGAGCGCGCGGCCGCGGACGGCGGCGCGTCGGGGATCTACGAGCGACTGCTCGCCGTTGACCCCGTGTCCGCCGCGCGCATCGCGCCGTCGAACGTGCGCCGCGTGATCCGCGCGCTCGAGATCGTGGAGGCGACCGGCGGGCCGGTGCCGCCGCTGGCGCGGCGGCGCGCGGACTTCGCGTGGGGCGCCGTCGGGCTGCGTTGGCCGCGTACGGTGCTGCACGCACGCGCGGACGCGCGCGTGGAGGCGATGTACGCGGAAGGGCTGGTCGAGGAGACGCGCGCGCTCGTCGCGCGCTACGGCCGCGCGTTCGCCGCGCTGAGCTCGATCGGATACGCGGAGGCGCTGCGTGTGCTCGACGGCGAGCTCTCGCATGCGGAAGCGATCGCGCAGACGAAGGTCGCGACGCACCGCCTGATCCGCATGCAGGCCACCTGGTTCCGCGACGACGACGAGCGCATCGCCTGGGTGGACGGCGGCGACCCCGCCTCGGTGCTCGCGGCGGTTGAGGCAGCCGCTCGACCGCCGGTACCATAGCCCGCTATGCGGCGCCTGCCTTTCTGGAAGATGCACGGCACCGGCAACGACTTCGTCCTCATGGATTCGGACGAACCAGAGGCCGGCTGGTCCGAACTCGCGATCGCCATCTGCGATCGCCATTTCGGCGTGGGCGCGGACGGGCTGATCCTCGTGCTGCCGTCCACGCGCGCCGATCGACGCATGCGCATCTTCAACGCGGACGGCTCCGAGCCCGAGATGTGCGGCAACGGCATCCGCTGCTTCGTGAAGTACTGCTTCGACCGCAAGCTCGTGCCGTCGACCGACGGGACGATGACGGTCGAGACGATCCCCGGTGTGCTCACGGCGCGCGCGACGTTCGCGGCCGACGGCACGGTCGATCGCGTGCGCGTGGAGATGGGGGTGCCGGACTTTGACCCGGCGCACGTCGGCGTGCGCATCGAGCAGCCGCCTCCGGTGACCGATATGCCGGTGACCGTGCACGACGATCGCGGCGCCGAGACCGTCGCCGTCGCGCTCGTCTCGATGGGGAACCCGCACGCGGTCTCGTTCATCGACGGCGCGCCGCGTGACTACCCGCTCGAGCGCGTGGGTCCGCTGATGGAGCACCACGACGCGTTCGCGCATCGCACGAACTTCGAGGTAGTGCGCGTGCGCGACCGCGCGCACGTGGACATGCGCGTGTGGGAGCGCGGCGTGGGCGAGACGCTCGCCTGCGGGTCGGGGGCATGCGCGGTGGTGGCCGCCGCGCGCACACTCGACCGCGTCGACAATGTTGTTGCCGTCGCGCTTCCCGGCGGCGTGCTCGAGATCGAGTGGGACGGTGAGGGCGAGATCGCGCTCACCGGCCCCGCCACACGCGTCTTCGTTTCCGAATGGGAGCAATCATGACCAACCGACCGCTCGAGACGCCCACCCCACAGATTCGCAACATGCCCCTGCGGCCGCGCGCGTGGAATGCGCTCCTGGAAACGCCCGGCGCGACCGTGATCGACGCGGAAGGCGGCACGCTCGCGCTCATCCCGGAACGGGGCGAGCTGCACCTCTACTGGGCGTTCGCGAGCACAGAGCACATGCGCCAGCTGTTTGGCGAGATGTTCGAAGAGCTCCGCCCGGAGTTCACCTCCGACGCCACGGATTACGTGGTGCTCGACCTCGTGGAGGTGCACGGCAAGGAGTGGTTGGACCCGATTCTGCACGACGCCGCGTTCGACTTCTTCGCGGAGTGGCTGACCATGACACACCCGTCGCTCGACCCGAACGCCATCCCCACGTTCCCCGACGGCGTGAAGATGCGCCTCGCGAAGGCGGCGGACAGCGATCGCGTGCACGAGCTGTGGACCGAAGCGTACGGGGAGCTCAGCGATGGCCCGCGCGCGATCGATACGGCGCTCGCGAGCGCCTCGTGGATCGGCGTGATGGAGGAGGGCGGCGAGATCGTCGCCTTCGCCGCGAATGGCGAGATCGTGGAGTCCGAGGGGCGCATCCTGACGGCGGCCGTCGCGCCGGAAGCGCGCCGCCGGGGCTACGGCAAGCTCGCGCTCGCGGCGGCGGCCTACCAGCTCACGACGCAGGGTGCGCGCGCCGCCACGGTGATCGGGCGGCCCGACGTCCCGTTTGCGCTCCGCACGGCCAGCTCGCTCGGCTTCCGTCCCGGCCGCGGTGGCCTCGAGTACCGCCGCCCGACGGACGAAGACGCGATCCGCGAGAAGCGGGAAGCCGCCCGCGTACGCGGCGTAAAGGCGCGCTTCGGCGGCTGGCGCTGACCGACGGTCGGGACCATCGCCCATCGCTTCGGCGAACGCACGGCGACCGGACCGCGGCGCTCCGCGCGAGGGAGGACTCATGAAGCTCGCGCAGCGCGTTGAGCAGTTGCCGCCGTACCTGTTCGCGCGCATCTCCGAGCTCATCGCCCAGAAGCGCGCAGCCGGCGTGGACGTGATCTCCCTCGGCATCGGCGATCCCGATCTCCCGACGCCTCCGTATCTGATCGAGCGCCTCCAGCGTGCCGCCGAGAACCCGGCGAACCACCGCTACCCGGAGTCGGAAGGGCTGCCGCAGCTCCGGCGGGCGATCGCCCGCTGGTACCGGACCCGCCACGGCGTCGAGCTGAACCCGGACGGCGAGATCGTGCCGCTGATCGGGTCGAAGGAAGGCATCGGTCATCTCCCGCTGTGCCTGATCGACCCCGGCGACGTCTCGCTGATCACGGATCCCGGCTACCCGGTCTACGAAGTCGGCACGATGTTCGCCGGCGGCGAGACCGTGAAGGTTCCCCTGCGCGAGGAGGACGGCTGGCTGCCGCGGCTCGACGAGATCCCGGCGGACGCCGCGCGCCGCGCGCGCATCCTCTGGCTGAACTACCCGAACAACCCCACGGGCGCGGTCGCCGATCTGCCGTTCTTCGAGCGCGCCGTCGCGTGGGCGCGCGAGCACGACGTGGTGATCGCGCACGACCTCGCCTACTCCGACGTCACCTTCGACGGCTACGAGGCGCATTCGATCCTCGAGGTCGACGGCGCGCGAGAGGTGGCGATCGAGTTCAACTCCCTCTCCAAGAGCTTCAACATGACCGGCTGGCGCGTGGGCATGGCGGTCGGGAACGCACGCGTGATCAACGCGCTGACGCGCGTCAAGACGAACCTGGACAGCGGCATCCCGCAGGCGATCCAGGAGATGGCGATCGCCGCGCTCGACGATCCGCGCGACACGATGACGGTACATAACGTGATCTACCAGGCGCGGCGCGACCGCGTCGTGGCTGTGCTCCGCGAGCTCGGGCTGCGGGTCGAACCGCCGAAGGCGTCGCTGTACGTGTGGGCCCGATTGCCCGAGGGCGAGCGCTCGAGCGGCGACTTCGCCGGCCGCCTGATCGACGCCACCGGCGTCGTCGTGACGCCGGGCGCGGCCTACGGCGATGCCGGCGAAGGCTACATCCGCATCTCGCTCACGACCCCGGACGACCGGCTCGAGGAGGCGCTGCGGCGCCTCTCCGCCTTCGCGCGCGGCGAGGCCGTGCTGTAGCGGCAGCGACCGCGGGCGCGCAACGCCCGCCCCAACCGCTCGACGCTCCCACGGTCCGAGCCGACGCAAGCGGCACCCCAACAGGGTGCCGAGCACGAGCGCGGACGCTCGGCACCCTGTCGGGTGCCGCTTGCGGTTCGGGACGAGCGGGTCGCGTGCCGCGTCCGAGCCCGTCGCCGCCACGTATAATGATTACGTCATGGTGATGCCGCCCGATGCTGGGTGGCGCTCGGTCAAAGGAGACCTGCCGATACCCCGTAAGCGGCCCTACGCCCAGGACACCCCCGACGCGAATGGCGCGAGCGAGCGCCGTCGCAAGTCGCACAGCACCGCCCCCGAACCGGAACGCGCTTACCTGCTGG
The DNA here is from genome assembly GCA_040902395.1 of Dehalococcoidia bacterium. Classification (GTDB taxonomy): domain Bacteria; phylum Chloroflexota; class Dehalococcoidia; order UBA2979; family UBA2979; genus VGNK01. Next base: position 2,010 of record JBBDXH010000060.1, on the reverse strand, counting down.
CCGTCGATACGCGCGAGCGCGCGGGCATGTCGACGGAGGAGTCCGTGCGCGAGCTCGGGCGACTCGTGCGCACTGCCGGCGGGCGGGTGGTCGGTACGTCGATCCAGCGTCGGTCGGCGCCCGATCGCACGACGTACGTCGGCTCGGGCAAGATAGAAGAGGTGAAGGCCGCGCGCGCACGCACCGGCTACACGATGGTGATCTTCGATGACCCGCTCTCGCCCTCCCAGCAACTCCACCTCGAAGAGGCGCTGCAGGTAAAGGTGCTCGACCGCTCGGCGTTGATCCTCGACATCTTCGCCAGCCGCGCGCGCACACGCGAAGCGTCGCTCCAGGTCGAGCTCGCCCAGCACGAGTACCTGCTGCCGCGGCTGCGCGGGCAGTGGCAACACCTCGAGCGGCTCGAGGGCGCGATCGGCTCGCGCGGCCCCGGCGAGACGCAGCTCGAGACCGACCGCCGGCTGATCGGGCAGCGCATCGCGCGGCTGAAGAAGCAGATCGACGGCGTCCGCCGTCACCGCGCGCTCCAGCGCAGCCGGCGCGACCGGCAGGGCGTGCCCGTGGTCGCGCTCGTGGGCTACACCAACGCCGGGAAGTCGTCGCTGATGCGGGTGCTCGCCGGCGCGGACGTGCTGGCGGCGAACGCCCCGTTCGCCACGCTCGACCCCGTGACGCGCCGCGTCGGCTCCGGGCGCTCCGAGGCGTTCCTGCTCACGGACACCGTGGGCTTCATGCAGAAGCTGCCGGCGCAGCTCATCTCCGCCTTCCGCGCGACGCTCGAGGAACTCGAGAACGCCGACCTGCTGCTCCACGTTGTCGACGTCACGTCGCCGGCCGCGCAGGCGCAGGCCGAGACGGTGATGCAGACGCTCTCGGCGCTCGGCCTGGGCGAGGTGCCCGTACTCACGGTGCTCAACAAGGCGGACGGTCTGCTGCGGACCGACGGCACGCCGATCGAGTCTCCGGACGAGCTGCCGCCTGCGCGCGAGCTCAACCCGCTGGGGCCGGAGCTCGAAGCGCTCTGCACCTCCGCGACGAAGGACTGGGGGATTGACGCCCTCCGCCAGCGCTTGCTCTACGAGTTCTTCGGCGCTGAGGCGGATAGCGCAGCGAAGGCGTACGCCGTCGCCGAGTAGCGGCCCGCGGTGCTGCGCGCGCGCCCGCGCTGGCGCGCAGCGCCCTCGCCCTCGACGCGCTCACGGAGCGCCTCCAGCTGGCGCATCGTCCAGCCCTCCGAGGCTGTACGCGCGGCAGCGGGTAGCATCGACGCATGGCGTTGATCGAGACCGAGGCGCTGACCAAGCGCTATCCCGGCGTGAATGCTCTCGACGAGCTCACGGCGACGATCGAGCCGGGGGTCGTTGGGCTCGTCGGCGTCAACGGCGCCGGCAAGAGCACGCTGATCAAGATCCTGCTGGGGCTGCTTCCGCCGACCTCGGGGTCGGCGAGTGTGCTCGGATTCGATGTCGTGACGCAGGGTTCCGACGTGCGCCAGCGCGTCGGCTACATGCCGGAACACGATTGCCTCCCGCTCGAGGTGAGCGCGACCGAGTTCGTCGCGCACATGGCGCAGATCAGCGGGCTGCCGCCGGCGGCGGCGCGTGAGCGCACGGCGGAGACGCTGCGCCACGTCGGCCTGTTCGAGGAGCGCTACCGGCAGATGTCCGGGTACTCGACGGGCATGAAGCAGCGCGTCAAGCTCGCGCAGGCGCTCGTCCACGACCCGCAACTGATCTTCCTCGACGAACCGACGAACGGACTCGACCCGGCCGGCCGCGACGAGATGCTCGAGCTGGTCTCGCGCACCGGGCGCGCCTTCGGCATCAGCATCCTCATGGCGACGCACCTGCTCGGCGAGATCGAGCGCGTGTGCGACGACCTCGTGCTGATCGACGCCGGCCGGCTTGTGCACCAGGGCACGGTCGCGGATCTCACCGCGGCGACCGCCACGCTCGACGTCGAGGTGGACGGCGAGGCCGACCGGCTCGCCGCCCGGCTCACGCTCGGCGG
>JBBDXH010000059.1:0-6967 GCA_040902395.1 Dehalococcoidia bacterium | reverse complement strand
GACCGTCGACCACGCGAGCCCCGTGAAGAGCGCGCCGAGGAAGCACACGCCCAGTGCCGCCGGCGCGAAGGCCCAGGGTCCCGCGCCGCGGCGGGCGAAGGAGCGCACGACGATGCGCCACTTCCATGCGAGCAGGAGCACGAGCGCGAACCCGCCGACGCCATGCAGCCAGAACACCCAGCGGCCGGAGGGCGCGCCGACCACGAAACCGGCGAGCCCGCTCACGAGCTCGGCGGTCAGCAGCACGAGCAACGCAAGGTTCGTCGCACGCGGCGACATCGAACGTCCCCTCCACGCGTCCACTGTACGGACGGCGTGCCCCCCGGCGGATGCACCATCGCGAGACCCCCTTCGCGACACGGAATGACCGGCGCCCGGGACGGCATCCGCACGGCCGTCGGTGTGAGCGCGCTAGGCTCCCCGCATGCCCGAGCCGCACGCACGCGATCCGCTCTCGTACTTCTGGTCGCCGCTCTGCGCGGTCGGCGCGCACGGCGAGCGTCCGAACGCGCAGATCTGCGTGTCGGTGTTCGGTGCGTCGATCGTGCCCGAGCGGCCGCGGCTGCTCGTTGGGCTCTGGAAAGAGAACCTCACGCACGACCTCGTGGCGGCGTCCGGGACGCTGGCGATCACGTTGCTCGCGCGTGATCAGAGCGGGCTGATCGAGCCACTCGGGCTGCACAGCGGACGTGACCGCGACAAGCTCGCGGGGCTCGATTACGCGCTGACCGCGGCCGGCGACCCGTACTTCACGGGCGGCACCGGCTACATCGCTGGCGCGGTGCTCGACGCGTACGACTGGGGCGACGCCACCGGCTACCTCGTCGCGGTGCGGACACGCGAGCGCCTGAGCGCCGCGGAGCCGCTGGCGTGGGCCGACGCGCGTTCCCTGCCCCCGCCCGCCTACCTCGATCGCTGCCACGACAAGAGCCGCCGCGACCAGGCGGCGGCGCGCGCGGTCATGCGCTGGCTGTGAGGCGCGTCAGCCTCCCCGATCGCGTCGCGCCGCCGCCGCCGCAGCGCTCGCGTCGGCGGCGAGCCCGGCGCTGATCGAGACCGCGTACGGCACCGGCGCCGGCTCGCCGCTCCGTAGCACCGGCGGCAAGCGGCGCAGCTCGGCGGCGGCGTGCGCGCGGATCTCGGCGAGCGTCGGCCGGGCGTCCGGCAACCGCCGGCCGTCACGCATGACCGACCGCAGCAGGGGCTCGCCGTCGACGGACTCGGTGGCGCGCGCAATCACGTCCGCGACCGCGACGCCGCTCGCGATCCGCCGGAACACCTGCTTGCTTCCGGGCGAGGTCTGCTTCCCCGGCGAGAGCTTGATGCTGCCCTCACCGGCGTACGCCGTGAGCTTGTAGACGCTGTCGAGCGTGGGTGCGTCCGCGGACGTGCCCACGCGCGTGCCGACCGCGTACGCATCGATCGGCGCGCGCGCGTGCTCGAGCTGCGCGACCGCGGACTCGTCGAGCCCGCCGCTCGCGACGATGCCGACGTCGCGCATGCCCGCGTCGTCGAGGATCGCGCGCGTCCGCCGCGACAGCACGTCGAGATCGCCGGAGTCGAGGCGGACCGCACTCACCCGGAAGTCGTCCGAGGCACGCGCGAGTTCGACGACGCGGCGGACGCCCTGCTCGGTGTCATAGGTATCGACGAGCAGGACCGTGCCGGGGTTCTCCCGCACGAACGCGGCGAACGCGGCGCGTTCGGTCGCGTGCGCCTGGACATAGCTGTGCGCCATCGTGCCCGTGACCGGAATGCCGTAGCGACGCCCGGCTTCGACGTTCGACGTGGCGGTGAAGCCGACGACGAAGAGGGCACGCGCGGCCTTGAGCGCCGCGTCCAGGCCGTGCGTGCGTCGGGTACCGAAGTCGATCACCGGCTTGCCGCGGGCCGCGAGCACCACGCGCGCGCCCTTCGATGCGATCAGCGTCTGGAACGTGATCTGGTTGAGCAGATACGTCTCCACCAGCTGCGCCTCGCCGATCGGCGCCTCGATCTCGAGCAGCGGCTCGCCCGCGAAGACCGGCGTCCCCTCGCGCACCGCCCGGGCGTCGCCGCTGAAGCGAAAGCCGGCCAGTGCGTCGACGAAGCCGTCTGAGAATTGCGGCAGCGTGCGGAGATGCGCGAGCGCGGCCGGGCCAAAGCGCAGCGCCTCCAGGTATGAGAGCGCGTCATCGAGCCCGGCCGCCACGAGGAAGTTGCGCTCCGGCGGAAGGGTGCGCACATAGAGCGAGAACACGGCGCGTTCGGCCATGCCCTCGGCGGCGTACGCCTGCAGCATCGTGAGCTGGTAGAGGTCGGTGAACAGCTCCGGCGCGAAGGCATCGCGCGCGGCGCGCGCGCCGCGCGCTTGCCCGCTCACTCGACGCTGGCGCCGGCCTGCGCCAGCGTCTCGAACGCGCGCTCGGTGTCTCCCGGCGAGCGCTCAACGCCGCGCGTGAGAGCGCTCAGCACGACCGTCGCGAAGCCGCGTCCGAGCGCGTCGAGCGCGGTGTCCAGCACGCATACGTCGGCGGCCAGGCCGACGACGACGACACGCTCGATGTCGCGCGCACGGAGCAGCCCCTCGAGCGCCGTGGGCACCTCGGCGGCCGTCGCGGCGTCACGCATCGTGAAGCCCGAATAGCCGTCCTCGCCGGCGACGCCCTTGCGGACGACCTCGCCCGCGACGGTGAGCTCGGCGTGCAGCTCGGCGCCCCAGGTCTCGCGCACGCAGTGGACGGGCCAGATGCCGCCGTCCTTCGCGAAGTGCGGGGTGGAAGGAGGGTGCCAGTCCTGCGTGTACACGACGAGCGCGCCTGCAGCCCGGGCGCGCTCGATTTCGTGATTGATGCCCGCGACGATGGTCTCACCGCCCCGGACGTACAGGCCGCCCGCCGGATCCGTGAAGTCGTTCTGGACGTCGACGATCACGAGCGCAGTGCGCGCGTCGTACTCCATCACCGCTGCCCGACCCGACGGCGCGTGCCGGTTCGCTACATGTCCATCTTCTTGCGACCCGAGAGGTAGCCCGCGGGATCCTCCTCGAACTCGGCGCGGCAGCCCGGTCCGCAGAAGTAGTAGGTCTTGCCTTCGTGGTCGGCCGTTCCGCCGGCGGGCGAGCGCTTGCTCACGTCCATGCCGCATACCGGGTCCACCGCGGTTCCGCGTCCGATCACGTTCATCAGCCAGCTGACCATCGCTGCCTCCTCGCCGGGCCGGCGCACGGCGTCGACCCGCGCCCAGTCTAGGGCACGCGCTGGGGCGGTCTCGCCGCCTCAGTCGCCGCCGCCACGCACAAGCGCGACGCCGAGCAGCAACGCTCCCACGCCGGCGACGCGCAGCACGCTGACGCGGTGCACGGCTCCGCCGAACGCGCCGAGCTGATCCATGGTCATGCCGCCGATCAGCTGACCGGCGACGAGCGCGCTCAAGAAGAGCGCGACCCCCAGGCGGGGCGCCAGCGCCCCCATCCCGACGATCATCGTCAGCCCGAACACGCCGGCGGCCGCGTAGTACGCGTCGAGGTTGCGCATCGTCAGCAGGAGCGCCACGCCCGCGCCGACGGCGATCACGCCGAAGATCCACGCGCGGTCGAGCGGCGCCGGCAGGAGCGGCGGCGCGCCGCGCAGGGCGCGCACGCCGAACAGCAAGGCCGGGCCCACGATCGTCGCGAGGATCGACATCCACGCGGCCCCCGTCGAGCCGCGCTGGCGCGCGACTAAGCCGAGCATCGCCGTCTGTACAGAGAACCCGAGCCCGATCAGGAGGGCGATGCCGAGCGACAGCAACTGCGCCGTGTCGACAACCGTCCTCATCGCTGCGCTCGCCGGGACCGAGCAGCGCGCTCGATACGCGCCGGCTCCGCCTGGTGCCCGGTCTGCACGACGCATCGGCGGCTCAGGGCTGGGTCCCAGGCACCAGCAGCTAGAGACCTGCTGCTCCGACCGGCCGTCCGGCAGCCGTGGGGCGCGAGTGGGCTTACTTGCGCGAGCCGGTGGCGATGCCGCGCACCTTCGTCTCGACGCTGTACACGCTCGTGCCCGCGGTGAGGAAGAGCGTCGCGAACTTCGCACCGCCGAACGCGATGTTCGCCGCGTGCTCCTCGCACTCGAACACGCCGAGGCGCTTGCCGCTCGCCGAAACCACCCACACGCCGCCGGCGCCCGTGGTCCACAGCCGGCCATCTTCGTCGACCTTCATGCCGTCGGGCACGCCGCGTCGCTCGTCCGCGCTCATGTCGACGAAGACCTCGCCACCGCGCAGCGAACCGTCCGGCTTCACCTCGAAGCGGCGGATCACGCGGTCCTGGGAGTCGCCGATGTAGAGCAGGGACTCGTCCGGCGAGAACGCGAGACCGTTCGGCTGTGTGAAGTCCTGCCAGACGACGCCGAACGAGCCGTCGGGACCGGTGCGATAGACGGCCTGGTACGTCAGCTCCTGCCGCGCGTTCGGATCGCCCATGACGAGCCGCGCACCCGGCCGCGGCAGCCCGTACGTCGGGTCGGTGAAGTAGATCGCGCCGGAGGAGTGGACGACGAGATCGTTCGGGCTGTTCAGCCGCTTACCGTCGTAGCGGTCGACGAGCACGGCCGGCGGTGCGCTCGGCCCGCCGGGCACGTACGGCGAACGCGAGACGCGTCGTCCGCCGTGCTCACATGCGAGCACCGTGCCGCGCGCGTCGAGCGCCAGGCCGTTCGCGAAGCCGCTCGGCTCGCGATAGACCTCGGCCTCCTTCATTCCCGGGCGCCAGCGGTACGTGCGGTTCCCGGGGATGTCGCTGAACAGCAGCGCCTTGTCGGACGCGACCCAGACCGGTCCCTCGGTGAAGGTGAAGCCGGTGCACAGCTTCGTCTCTTCGGTCGACGCGAGCAGCGCCGATAGTCCCTCGTCGTTCTCAATCTGCATGCGGCATCCTCTTCCGACGTGTGGATCGTGATCGTGCGGTGACCGGGCGGCAGCGGACGGGGGCGCGGAGCGTCGCGCCGCTCCCTTACTCTCCGCCCAATGCGCGCTGAACGCCACGCGGCGCGAGCGCCGCACCCCGTGCGGGCCGCTTGCGCGGCCGCGTGAGCCGGCAGCGACCGTCAGTTGACGCGGCGTGTCTTGCCCGCCCAGTACTGCTCGCGCAGCTCGAACTTCTTCAGTTTGCCGGTAGCCGTGCGCGGCAGCGCACCGACGAACTCGATGCGCGTGGGCGCTTTGAAGTGCGCCATGTGGTCGCGGCAGAAGTCGATGAGCTCACGGTCGGTCGCCTGTGCGCCCGCGCGCAGCACGACGGCGGCCAGCGGCGTCTCACCCCATTGCTCGTGCGGCACGCCGATCACGGCCGCCTCCAGCACGGCCGGGTGCTTGTAAAGCGTGTCCTCGACCTCGATCGACGACACGTTCTCGCCGCCCGAGATGATCACGTCCTTCGCGCGGTCGACGATGTTGATGTAGCCATCGCGGTTGATCGTGGCGAGGTCGCCGGTGTGAAAGTAGCCGTCCACGATCGCCCTGGCGGTCTCTTCGGGCTGGTTCCAGTAGCCCTTGAACACCATGTTGCCGCGCGCGCACACCTCGCCCACGGTCTCGTCGTCCCATGGCACGTCGTCGCCGGCCTCGCCGAGCACGCGGATCTCGACACCGACGCCCTCCTGGCCGGCTCGCCCCTTGATCGCGATCACCTGGTCGCCACGCGCGTTGAGGTGTGGCTTCACCTCGGCGATCGTGAGGATCGGCGCCGTCTCCGTGAGGCCGTAGATCTGGATGAACGTCCAGCCCAGCTCCTCTTCGAGCCGCTTCACGAAGGTCAGCGGCGGCGGAGCGCCTGCGATTACGAAACGCGGCTTCGTCTTCATCTGGTGCTTCGCCTTGTTCGGATACTCGAGGATGCGGGCGAGCACCGCAGGCGCCATGCACGCGAACGTCACGCCCTCGCGCTCGATCACCTCGTACATCTCGGCGTCGGTGGGCGCGCGCACGATCACGTGCTTCGCGCCCATCGCCGTCAGCGCGTACGGGCCGCCCCAGCCGTTGCAGTGGAAGAGCGGCAGCGTCCACATGTCTACGTCGTCGTGCGTGATGCCGAAGTGCGAGATGTAGTTGTAGGCGTTCACGTAGAAGTTGCGATGCGTCAGCATCACGCCCTTCGGCCGCGCCGTGGTGCCCGACGTGTAGTTGATGCTCACGAGGTCGTTCTCGTCGAGCCCGGGATCCGCCGGCGGCGTACTCGGCCGGCCGCCGATCAGCTCCTCCCAGTCGGTCCACCCGCCCGCGAGCGGGGCGTCACCATAGCGGGCGACGATCAGGTGCTCGAGGTCGGGCAGATTCGGGCGGATCGCCTCGACCGCCGCGGTGAGGTCCGAGTCGGCGAGGATCACGCTCGCACCGGCATGCTTCAGGCAGTACTCGAAGTCGTCCGCGATCAGGCGGTAGTTCAGCGGGACGAGCACCGCGCCGATGCTGGCCGTGCCGTAGAACGCCTCCAGGAAGTGGTGGCTGTTCGGGCTCAGGATCCCGACGCGATCGCCTTTCTTCACGCCGAGGCTCAGCAGCGCATGGCCGAGCTGGTAACAGCGCGCGCCGTACTCCGCGTACGTGAAGCGCTGCGCACCGTCGACGACGGCCTCGCCGTCCGCGTACAGCTTCACGGCTCGACGCAGGAAATCGTTGACCAGCAGCGGGACTTCCACGGCCTCACCTCCCTCGGTCCGCGCATCCTACGCGCGGCGTGACCGCGCCCGCACCGAGCCCGACGCGCCCGCCGCTCCGACGCGAACGCCGGCCGGCGGACCGCTGTCCACGACCCGCGCCGACGCCGCCGTTCCGACGCCAGCGCCGGCTGGCAGGCCGGTGTGCACGACCGCCCCCAGGGCGCCGCGAGTCGCCGCCAGCGCCGGCTGGCTCCGACGCCAGCGCCGGCTGGCAAGCCGGGTGTGCACGACGGTCCGCCGGTCGGCCGCTCCGACGCCAGCGCCGGCTGGCAAGCCGGTGTGTACGACCA
>JBBDXH010000058.1:6271-6967 GCA_040902395.1 Dehalococcoidia bacterium | reverse complement strand
TGCGCAGAGGCCATGAGCCGCCGCACGCGCGCGTCGACCGCCTCTCGCGCCTCGGTCCGCGTGGGCGCGATGCGCCACACCAGCAGCCCGACGGCGAACGCGCCGATCGCGAAGGCGAGGTAGGCCGCGCGCCAGTCGAACGCGATCGCGATCGCGACCGCGGCGATCGGCGCGAGCGCGACGCCCAGGTTCCCGGCGACGCCGTGAGCCGCGAGGGCCACCCCGCGACGCTCCGCGACCGTCGCGACCATCGACGTCCCGGCGGGGTGGTAGAGCCCGATGCCGGCGCCGAGCAGCGTGAGCGCGACCGTGAGGAACAGCAGCGAGGGCGACACCGCGACGGTGCACGCGAACGCGGCCGCCATCGCCATTGCACCGATCATCACGGCACGCGGGCCGTAGCGATCCACGAGCCAGCCTGAGGGCAGCGCGGTCACGCCGAAGGTGATCGTGCCGGCATTGGCGACCGCGCCGAGCACGGCAACGTCGGCGCCGTACTCGATCCCAATCGGCACCAGGAGGGCGGCGAACGTCAACTCGAGCGTGTGCGTCATGGCGTGCGCCAGCGCGGCGGAGACGATCACCCGCCGCTCCATGCTTGCCGCGACCACGGACATCGCCATCAGCGCACGCTACACCGCTATTGCAGCCGTTTGGCGGCCGGAACCGCGCGCCTCAGCGCGCGGCCGGCGCCGC
>JBBDXH010000058.1:0-6261 GCA_040902395.1 Dehalococcoidia bacterium | reverse complement strand
AGGTAGCGCATGACGAGCACGATCACGACGGCCACCGTGACGACGTTTGCGGCGGTCCGCGCGGCGCGCAGACCGCCGTCGAACTGCGAGAGCGTGATCGCGACGCCGGTGCACACGACGGCCACGAGCGCCGTCTCCAGGGGGAAGCGCGCGACCGTCGCGCGCACGGCGGCGTGTGGCGTGCCGCGCTCGGCGTAGCCGGCGCGGAGCGCGGCGGCCACGAGCGCGATGCCGAGCGGCACCAGCGCGACCAGCGCGAGGAGGTGCGCCAGCACGAACGGCGCGCGCCACGCGTCGCTGCCGAGCACGAGCGCGGCCCCCGTGACGGCGAGCGCAAGCAGCGCGCCGCCGCCGGCGGTCCGAAAGAGCCGGTCGAGCCGGCGCGGTGCCGTCACGCGCCCGCAGCCGGTCGCGGATTGCGACGAGCGGCCTGCTGCAGTCACGCAGCGCGATCCGGCGCGCCCCGGCCGCTCTCCCCGACGATCGTTCGCTGCACCTCGACCCTTCCTTCGTTTCGTGGGCGAACGTGAACCGGGCCTCCACGTGTGAGGCCTGCGTGCGGTGGCGCGCAGCCGCCGCTACAGCCCCTTCGCCTTGCACAGTTCCTCGTCGTAGACCAGGTTGCCGGTGAACTGGTTTGCGGTTTGCTCGCAGATCCACACGGCCGCCTTGCCCATGGCGTCGGCGGCTTCGAAGTTGAGATCCGGGTTCTCGCGGTCGTTCTGGAAGAAAACGTTGCCCGGTGTCTTGATGCGGCCGTTCGGCGAAAGCACGTTCACCGCGATGTTCTCGTCCTGGAGCAGCCAGGCCTGCTGCTGCGAGAAGCGCTCGATCGCCGCCTTTTCCGCGCCGTAGAAGATGTCTCCGCCGGGCTTGCGCGAGGTGTCGTAGGGGCCCGGTCCGGGGAAGATGGCGCCGCGGGACGAGATGTTGATCACGTGGCCGCCGCCGGCGGACTTCATGTGCGGCAGGGCCTCGCGCATGGTCACGATCGGGCCGCGCAGGTTGACCGTAAAGCTCAGCTCGATGTGGCGGTCCTGCACGGTCAGGAGGTCGCCCGGCACGAAGATCGCCGCGTTGTTGACGAGAATGTCGATCCGGCCCCACTCGTCGACCACCTGCTTCACGGCTGCCTTGATGCTGTCTCCGTCACGGAGGTTCATCATGACCGGGAGCGCCTCTCCCCCGGCGGCGCGGATCTCCTCGGCGACCGAGTGGATCGTGCCGGGCAGACGCTTGTCCTGCACCACCTCGGTGCGCGCACAGACCGCGACCTTCGCGCCGGCGCTGCCGAGATACTTCGCAATGTCCGCGCCGATGCCCCGGCTCGCGCCCGCGACAATCGCCACCTTGCCGTTGAGTGCCATCCCAGCCTCCCCCGTTCCTCTGCTTGCCTCCGCGGCCCCGCGTCGCTCAGGCGCGGGCGCGCCGTCCGATCTGTCCAGTGGCCGCCGTGCCGGCCGCCGCGCGTTCGTGCTCGAGCAGCCAGCGCTTGCGATCGAGTCCGCCGCCGTAGCCCGTGAGCGTGCCGTTCGCGCCGATCACGCGGTGGCACGGTATGACGATCGCCAGTGGATTGCGGCCGTTCGCGGCACCCACCGCTCGCGAAGCCGTGGGACGGTCGATCGCGGCTGCGATCTCCCCGTAGCTACGCGTCTCGTACGGAGGGATGGTGCTCAGCGCTGCCCACACCAACCGCTGGAACGGCGTGCCCCGTGGCGCGAGCGGCAGGTCGAAGTCGAAGCGCTCGCCGGCGAAGTACGCGCCGAGCTGCTCTACGACGGCCCGCGCCGCATCGGCGTCTCGCCCCGGGGCGTCGTGCGCGTCACCGACGAGGCGATGGGTGAAGCGCTCCAGGTCGTGCGCGCTATCCATGAACTCGACGCGATGGAGCCCGGCGTCCGATCCGCCCACGAACAACGCGCCGACGGGCGTCAGCATCACCTCGTACCAGCTCATCGCGGCCTCCGTGCGTGGTCCCCCCCGGCCGCGCCATCCTACGACAGCGCATCCACCCCCGACGGCCGCGGCGGCCTGACGCGCCGGCCGGCCGCCCCGCGCCGCGTCGTGTGTATGCTGCCGCGCATGGCTGCCCCGCGTCTCTTCGCTCTCCACCTCGCCGCCGCCGGTTCGGCGCCGGCGATCGTGCGCGAAGCGAACGACGCCTCCGGCGGCGCACTGCGTGCCACGAGCGCGCAGCGCGAAGTGGCGCTGATCGCCAACCTGCGCGAAGCAGACGCCGTGGCACGGGCCGGGCGGCACTGACGACACGCAAGCACGGCGCCGGGCAACCGGTCACGAGGCACCGCATCGATGGACGAAGGGACCTGCAGCGCATGCGACCGAATCACGTTCTCCGCGCCTGGCGAACCGGCGGCCAGACCATCGGCGGATGGCTCTCGATCAACTCGAGCTTCTCCGCCGAGGCGATGGCGCACGTCGGGTTCGACTGGCTGTGTGTCGACATGCAGCACGGGCTCGCCGACTTCGCGGACTGCGTGACGATGCTCCAGGCGATCTCGACCACCGACACCGTGCCCTTCGTGCGGGTGCCGTGGAACGAGCCGTCGATCATCATGCGTGTGCTCGACGCCGGCGCGTACGGCGTGATCGTGCCGCTGGTGAGCAACCGCGAAGAGGCCGAGCAGGCGGTCGCGGCGGTGCGCTATCCGCCCGCCGGACAACGGTCGTCCGGTCCCGCGCGCGCCGCGATGTACGGCGGGGCGAACTACCAGCAGTGGGCGAACGACGAGATCGCGCTGATCGTGATGATCGAGACGGCCGAGGCGCTCGAGAAGCTGGACGAGATCCTCGCGGTGCCCGGTATCGACGCCGCCTACATCGGGCCGTCTGACCTCGCCTATGCGATCGGCATCCCGCCAACCGGTGACAACAACGATCCGAAGCACGTTGAGACGGTCAACCGCATCTTCGAGGCGTGCAAGCGTCACGGCGTGGCGCCGGGCGTACACACCGCCAGCGTGGAGTACACGACGCGCTTCCTCGAGCAGGGCTTTCAGCTCGTGATGCTCGGTGCAGACCTCGCGTTCATGCGCCGCGTGGCGTCGGGCGACCTGCAGGCCGCGCGCGCGAACAGCGGTGTCCCCGCGGTACAGCCGGGGGCGTAGCGAGACGTCACGCGATCAAGCCGCGGGCGGTGTGGGTGGTGTCCGCGGGCGGCGCGCAGGGCGTGCGCCGTGCGCGCTCGCGACGCTCGCGTCCATCGTGCTGCTCGCCGCCTGCGGTGGGGACGGCGGCCAGGCGTCAGTCGCGCCGAGCGCGACCGTCGACACGAGCGCGCTGGTGAGCGTCCCGGGGCGACTGCTCGTGCTCGGCACGGACGGTAGCGTCTTCACGATCGCGCCCGACGGGTCCGACCACGTCGTGCTGGCGCCCGCCGGACCGGGCCGCGCGGCGACCCAGCCGATGTGGTCGCCTGACGGGACGCGCGTCGCGTGGGTCGACATCGAGCTGCGCGGCGGCATTCCGACGGGACGCGTGGCTGCGAGTCGCGCGGACGGCAGCGGCCGCACGCTCGTCGAAGTCGGCGGGACGCCCTTCTTTCTCGCGTGGGATCCGGCGTCGTCACGCGTGGCCTATCTCCACGGCGACGTGCAGGCCGGCATCGCGCTCGGTGTGGTCGATGCCGCGCACGGCGGCCGACCTGACGTGATCGCCCGCGGACAGCCGCTGTACTTCGACTGGGCGCCGGACGGGCGGCAGCTGCTGGTGCACATCGGCGACGGTTACCTCGGCTACGTCGCGCTCGACGGTCAGTCGCGCCCGCTCGTCGAAGCAGGCGCGACCTTTCGGGCGCCCGAGTGGCGCCGCGACGACGGGCGGCGGTTCTACGCGGCGCGCCTCGCAGGCGGCGACGCGCTCGTCGAGCGATCCGCCGACGATGTGCGCCGCGAGCTCGCCCGGCTCGACGGGCTGATCGCGTTCGCGAGCAGCCCCGATGGGCACCGCATCGCCTACCAGGCGATCACGCCGGCCGACGGGCCGGCCGGCGGCTCCGCACGTTCCAGCATCGCGCAGACGCAGGCCGCGCCGGCCGCGCCGCCGCGCGGCCTCGTCGTCGCCGACCTCCGAACCGGTGCCACGACCACCGTCGTGGACGAGCCCGTCACAGCGTTCTTCTGGAGCCCGGCCGGCGACCGGCTGCTCTACCTGGTCGTCGAACAGACGATCCGCGGTCTCCTGACGCGCTGGTGGACGTGGGACGACGCGGGCACGGTCCGCCTCGATCTCTTCGCGCCGAGTCTCGAATACGTCCGCGACTACCTCCCGTTCTTCGATCAGTTCGCTCGCGTCTCCACGCCATGGTCGCCGGACGGCACGCAGTTCGCCTATGCCGGCATCGCCGAGAACGGCGAGAGCGGCGTCTGGGTGCAGTCCGCGGACGGCGCCATCCCCCCGATCCTCGTCGCGGACGGCGTGTACGCGGCGTGGAGTCCGTAGGCCGGTACGCAAGGGGGTGGTCGCGCAGCGACCGGGAGAGGTCCGCAGAGGGGTGGCCGCGTGGCGACCGGGGCGAGGTACCCTCCGCCACAACCGCGCGCTGGACGGGAGTTCGTCATGCACACTGTGAACGCCGATGCGCTGCGCACGTACGTGACCCGCATCTTCGAGGGCACGGGCGCGCCGCCCGACGAAGCGAGCACCATCAGCGATCACCTCGTCGAGGCGAACCTCAAGGGGCACGATTCGCACGGCGTGATCCGCATCGAGAGCTACGTGCTCGGCGTGAAGAACGGACTGACGGTACCGGGCGCGCCGACCGCGATCGATCGCGAGAGCCCCACCACGGCGGTCGTGAACGGGAACTGGAACTTCGGCCAGGTGGTCGCGCGCAGGGCGATGGACATCGCGATCGCAAAAGCGCGCGAGTCCGGCGTCGGCGTGGTCGTCGGACACCGGTCGGGGCATGTCGGACGCGTCGGCGCGTACGGCGAGCAGGCGGCGGCCGCCGGCCTCGTCGCAATCGCGTGCGTGAACAACCACGGCGCTGGGCGGCTGGTCGCGCCCTTCGGCGGCGCCGAGCGCCGCCTCTCGACGAACCCGATCGTGGTCGCCGGGCCCACGGACGACCCGGATGCGCCGTTCGTGCTCGACATGGCGACCTCGGCGATCGCCGAGGGCAAGGCGCGCGTGGCTCGCAACAAGGGCGTCCCGCTCGCCCCCGACCTCGTGATCGACGGCGAGGGGCGACCGACCACCGATCCGTGGGATCTCTACGGCGGCAACCCGCCGGGCTCGAAGCCGCCCGGCGCGCTGCTGCCCGTCGGCGGGCCGTTCGGGCACAAGGGCTTCGGCCTCGCGATGGCGGTCGAGCTGCTCGCCGGCGCGCTCTCGCCCGCCGGCACCACGCGGCCCGACGTCACGCGCGGCGGCAACTCGATCTTCATGCTCGTGCTCGACCCCGCCCGACTGGGCGGCGCGGACGCCTTCACGGCGTCGCTCTCCGGGCTGATCGACTTCGTGAAGACGCCGCCGTACCGGGAGGGCGTGGATGAGGTGCTGACGGCCGGGGAGCCCGAGCGCCGCCGCATGGCGGCGCGCCTGCGCGACGGGATCGAGCTCGACGACGAGACGTGGCGGCAGATCACGGACGCCGGGCGCTCGGTCGGCGTCGGGGCGATCGAGGTGTGAGCGCGTGACCACGCGCCGCCGCCGCGATCCGCTGCAGCCGTCGATGCTCGCGCCGCACAGCGCGGCGCAGCTCGAGGAGGCGTGCGCGGAGGTCGCACGCGCGCTGGGGCTCCACGTGCGCCGCCAGGTGAAGGTGGGCCGCCGGGTCTACGGGCCGGTCCGCCATATCGACGTCGTCGTCACGGACACCAGCAACCGCCGATCGCTCGGCATCGAGTGCAAGTTCCAACGCGGCAAGGGCACCGCCGAGGAGAAGATCCCCGGCACGATTGAGGACATTCGCGCCTGGCCGATCCAGGGCATCGTGTGCTTCGCGGGCGAGGGCTTCAGCCCGCACATGGTGTCGTTCATGTACGCGAGCGGTCTCGGCGTCGACCTCGGGGACCTCGAGGACTGGCTGCGGCTCTACTTCGTGCTGTGAGCGTTCCGGCGAGCGGCGGGCGCCAACCCGCCGACGGCCGCGCGGCGCGTTGTCACCGACGCACGGCATCCGTCGGAGGGCTTGTGCCCTCCGCTCGCCGAGAGCGGGCGGGCGCCAACCCGCCGACGGTCGCGCGGCGCGGCGTCACCGACGCACGGCATCCGTCGGAGGGCTTGTGCCCTCCGCTC
>JBBDXH010000057.1:0-7042 GCA_040902395.1 Dehalococcoidia bacterium | reverse complement strand
GCCGGGCGGGGGGGGCGCGCGGGCGGCCGCGCGGCGCCGGTCAGGCGCCGACCGTGGCGCCGCTGATGCGGTCGAACGCGTCCTGCGCCTCTTCCACCATCTGGTAGACGACCTCAGCGGCCGGCCTGATCTCGTGGATGCCGACCACGCTCTGCCCGGCCGGCGTCGTCATCCAGTCTTCCAGGTGCGCCTCGCGGATGCCGGCGAGGATCTCGTCGACGAGCATCGGCTGGAGCGGCATCTGCAGCGGATCGGGCGCGCCCGGCTGCTTCCATGCGTCGCCCCACTTCGACGGCAGCTGGCGGATCGGCTTGCCCGAGGTGGCGCGCGACTGGTAGACGTCCTCGGCGCGCGCCTCGATCAGGCGCTGCTTGAGGAACATCTCGGTGGCGGACTCGTGCGTGGCGAGCCAGATCGTGCCCGTCCAGACGCCGGCCGCGCCCATTGTGATCGACGCGGCGAGCTGGCGGCCGTTGCTGACGCCGCCGGCGGCGAGCACGAGCGTGTCCGTCCCCTCGGCCATGGCGACGACCTCCGGCACGAGCGTGAACGTGCCGACGGTGCCGCTGTGCCCGCCGGAGTCGTAGCCCTGCGCGATCACCACGTCGACGCCCGCTTCGATCTGCCGGCGCGCCTGGCGGGGCAAGCCCACCAGCCCCCACACCTTCGTCCCGCGCGCGTGCGCTTCGTCCTTGATGAACGCCGGGCTGCCGAGCCCGGACGCGAAGATCGGGACGTGCTCGTCGAAGACCACGTCGAGCAGTGCACGCGATTGCCTGAGCAACCCGTCTTCGAGCGCGCCGCGCGCCGGGGTCTGCGGCTTCGGGATGTGGTTCTCGGTCATGAGCCGCGTGACGAAGTCACGATGCGCCTGCGGGATCATCGACTCGAGGTCCTCGCGGTTGCCCTCGACGAACGAGGCCGGGACGAGCAGATCGACGCCGAAGGGGCGATCGGCCACGCGCTCCTTGATCCATGCGATGTCGGAGCGGAGCTGCTCGGGTGTGCTCCCGACGGCGCCGAGCACGCCGATGCCGCCGGCGTTGGTAACCGCGGCGATCACGTCCTTCGTGTGCGCGAAGGCGACGATCGGCACCTCGCAGCCGTACTCGTCGCAGAGCCGCGTGTGCAGCGGGTCGTCGTTCATGCGGGTGCCTCCCACTGGCCGCGACGGGCCGATCTCGTGACCGGTGACGGGACGAATACTAGCGGTGCGCCGGACCGCCTTCAGTCGCCCGTCAGGCGTCGATGAAGTTCGGGCGGCGCTTCTCGGAGAACGCCGTCGGCCCTTCGACGGAGTCCTGCATGCCCGCGAGATTCTGCTCGACGGCTGCGCCGAAGGCCTGGCCGACGAGCGGATCCATGTAGTAGCCGCGGTACAGCGCCTGCTTCATGTTGCGGACGGCGCGCGGCGCCATGTCGAGCGCGCGTTGCGCGTACGCCATGGCGGTGTCCATCAGCTGCTCATCGGGGACGACGCGTTGCGCCCAGCCGAGCTGGTAGCAGCGCTCGGCGGTGTACTGGGTGTCGCCCCAGAGTGTCAGCTCGAGCGCCGACCCGAGTCCGATCTGGCGGGTGATCGGCACCATCCAGCCGGCGCCGCCCATGTTCCACCGCGCCTCCGCGACGCCCACGCGCGCAGACTCAGCCATGACCCGGATGTCGCACTGCATCGCGTACATGAAGCCGCCGGCGATCGCGAAACCATTGATCGCGGCAATCGTCGGCTTCCAGAGGTTCATGCCCTCAGACAGCGGCACGGGGTTCTTCGCCGGTCCGGCCGGCCGTCGGGGCGCGCTTCCCGCCTTCCGCGTCTCCGACGTCGCGATCAGATCGGCGCCGGCGCAGAACGCGCGGCCGGCGCCGGTGAGGATCGCCACGCGCGCGCCGGGGTCGTCGCGGAAGTCCGCGAACGCGTCGTAGAGCGCCTCGCCCAGCCCGTCGCCGATCGAGTTCAGCCGGTGCGGGCGGTTGAGCGTGATCACGTGGATCTTGCCCCCCTCGGCCTTGTCGACCTTCACGACCGGGCCGAACACCGATTGCGGGGTGTCGCGACCGTGCTTCTGAGGGTCGTACTGTTCGAATTCGGGCATCGTGTCTCTCCGCTCGCTCCCGGCCCCGACGTTGCGGGGCCGTTATACGACGAACGTGGCGCGGCGCGGACGGGGGAGGCGCGGGCGGCCGGCGGCTCCACACAGCGCGCGAAGCGACCGGGTCCCGGCGCGAGCGTCGCGCCGGCCTCAGACGTTCCGCGTCTCGCTCGCGACCTCGCGCCGCCTGCGCTCGGATGCACGTTGCCGGTCCCGGGCGCGTCTCGCGATCGCACTCGCGACGTGCGCCGCGTCGTGGCCGATGCCCCCGATAAACGACGACGACAGCGCGTGCTGGAAGAGCTGGCCGACCCGGTAGATCCCGGGCGCGGCCGTGAGCACGCCGCGCTCCTGATCGGGCTCCTCGCCGGACGCGAACGCCGGATGATCGATCCATGCGAAGTCCGGGCGGAACCCGGTGCACCAGATCACGTTCGCGGCGTCGAGCACGGTGCCGTCCTCCAGCACCGGACGCCCATCGCGCACACCGGCAACGGGCCCGACGCGCCGGACGCCCGCGGCCACCAGATCGCCCGGCTTCACGCGCATGAGCGGTGCGCCGTGGCGGACGATATGCCGGCGGACGCGCCGGCCGACCGGCGTCTTCGTCGTGATCATGTGCGTGGCCGCGAAGAACATCGGCGGCATGAACAGGCGGGAGGGGAGGCTCCCGGGGCGGACGGGGAAGACCTTGACGTTGTGACCGGCGAGCCAGACGTCGCGCGTCGCGCTGAGCTCGAGTGCGAGCTCGGCGCCGGAGTTCGCCGCGCCGACGACGAGCACCGGACCCTCGCGCAGCTGTCCGGGATTGCGGTAGGCGCTGGAATGGAGCTGCACGATCCCGACGTTGAGCTCCGGCGCGTAGGCGGGCAGCTTCGGTTCCTGGAAGGTTCCGGTCGCCAGCACGACATGGTCCGCGTCGAAGCGGTGCGGTCCCGCCGTCACGAGGTAGCGATCCTCGCGCTTCGTGATCGCGTCGACGCGCGCGTCGTGGCGCACGTCGAACGCGAAGTGCGCGGCGTAGCCCTCCAGGTAGTCGGCGAACTCGTCCTTCGACGGGAATGACCAGTACGCGCCCGGGTAACGCATGCCGGGCAGCGAGCTCAGCCCGGCGGGAGTGAAGAGGCGAAGCGAGTCCCACCGCTCCCGCCACGGGTCGCCAACGCGCGGTGCCGCGTCGAGCACTACGCAGGCGCGCTTGCGGCGCTGCAGGTGATAGGCGGTGGCGAGACCGGCCTGGCCCCCGCCAACGATGACGGTTTCAACGCGCTCGGGCCGGCTCATGCCGCTCATCGTGCCCTCCTCCGTGTCCCGCGAGCGCGGGGCGCCGCGTCCGGCCGTCCGCCTGCCGGCACCGCCTCGAGCGGCGCGATGCGCTACCGGCGATCCTCGTCCAGGAAGTAGACGTACGCCTCGTCGACCCAGACGTGCGCATGCTCGAAGTCCTGGGGGGCCTCGAGCAGATCGGCGAGCTCCAGCCAGAGCCACGGCGGATCGCCCTGCGCGAGCCGGCGACCGGTGAGCCGCCCCTTGAAGGTGGTGCGGAAGCCGGCCTGTCCGCCGGGCACGGGCGCGCCCCCGTCGGCCTCGACGGGGCGCCCGGCGAGCGACTCGTCGAAGGTGATGCGGATGTCCTGGTCCAAGAACTCCTGCGGCTCGTTCGTCATCGCCGCCGTCCTGCCTCTGCGCTCGCGTGAGAAGGGCGGCCGTGCGGCCGCCCCTCGGTGCATCGTCGGGGGCCGGGGCCCCCGGCCCGCCCCCTATGCGACGGGCGTGCCGGCGACGCGGTCGAACGCGTCCTGCGCCTCTTCGACCATCTGGTAGACGACCTCCGCGGCCGGCCTGATCTCGTGAATGCCGACCACGCTCTGGCCGGCGGGACTGGTCATCCAGTCCTCCATGTGCGCTTCCTTGATGCCGGCCAGCACCTCGGAGACGAGCATTCCCTGGAGCGGCATCTGGAGCGTCTGCGGCGCGCCGGGCTGCTTCCACGCGTCGCCGTACTTCGACGGGAGCTGGCGGATGGGCTTCCCCGACATCGCGCGCGACTGGTAGACGTCCTCGGCGCGCGCCTCGATCAGCCGTTGCTTGATGAACATCTCGGTCGCCGATTCGTGCGTGGCGAGCCAGATCGTGCCCGTCCAGACGCCGGCTGCGCCCATGGTGATCGATGCGGCGAGCTGCCGGCCGTTGCTGATACCGCCGGCGGCGAGCACCAGTGTGCCCGTCCCTTCGGCCATCGCCACGACCTCCGGCACGAGCGTGAACGTGCCGACGGTGCCGCTGTGGCCCCCGGAGTCGTAGCCCTGAGCGATCACGACGTCCACGCCGGCCTCGATCTGGCGGCGCGCCTGGCGCGGCAGCCCGACGAGCCCCCACACCTTCGTGCCGTGCGCGTGCGCCTCGTCCTTCACGAACGCGGGGCTGCCGAGTCCGGACGCGAAGATCGGCACCTTCTCGTCGAAGATCACCTCCAGGCTCTCGCGGGCGTGCTTGAGCATCTGCCCGTCGGGAGGCTGGACTTCCTTCGGCTTCGGGATGTTGTTTTCGGCCATCAGCCGCGCGACGAAGTCGCGCTGCTCCTGCGGGATCTGGGCCTCGAGGTCCTCGCGGTTGCCCTCGGCGAGCGAAGCCGGCATCAGCAGATCGACGCCGAACGGTTTGTTGCCGACGCGCTCCTTGATCCACGAGATGTCGGAGCGCAGCTCGCTGGGCGTGCGGCTCCCGGCGCCGAAGACGCCGATCCCGCCGGCGTTGGTGACGGCGGCGATCACGTCCTTGGTGTGCGCGAAGGCGACGATCGGCACCTCGCAGCCGTACTCGTCGCAGAGTTGCGTGTGGAGCGGATCGACGGTCATGCGGTTCCTCCCTGAAGCCGGCGCGCTCGACCTGCGGAGTGCCGCGCGCCGCGCGCGATCATACGCGCTGTGATGTCGGCCTGAAGGCGCGAGCGCCACCACCGCGCGCCCGTGCTCACCACGTTCCGGTCGCTAGATCACCCGTCGCTCGCGGAGGGTCCGGCGGGCGTCCTCGTCGATGCCGAGCAGTTCGCCGAAGACGTAGTCGTTGTCGGCGTCGAGCGAGGCGGGGCCGGGTCCCTGGATGATGCCGGGCGTCGTGGACAGCTTCCACGGCACGCCCTGGTAGATCTGGTCGGAGCCGACCTGCACGCGCGGATCGAGCTCCGTCGCGGAGTGGAGCAGTGCGAGGTAGTTGCGATCGCCGGCGAGATCGGGCGGACCCATCACGGGGAACGCGGCCACGCGCGCGGACTGGAGACGCTCCGTGAGCGCCATCGGCTCCCAGCCGGCGGTCCACGCTTCCACGGTGCGATCGAGATCGTCCTGATGCGCGAGCCGGCCGGCGAGCGTCGCGAAACGCGGGTCGCGGAGCGCCGGCGCCGCGTCGCCGGCGACTGCGAGGAGCGCGTTCCATTCGCCGTCGTCCCGCACGGCGATCGAGATCCAGCGGTCGTCCCCGGCCGCCCGGTAGATGCCGTGCGGCGCCATCCCGGGGTAGCGGTTGCCCTGCGTGTGCGCCACGCGGCCGTTGAGGAAGTAGTCCATGAGCGGTTCGGCGATGCGCTGCATCGTCGCCTCGCCCTGAGCCATCGCGAGGTGCTGCCCGCGACCGCTGCGCTCGCGCCACTCGAGCGCGGCGAGGATCGCGAAGAAGGCGTGGCCGGCGGCCGTTGGGTCGAGGTCGGCGGTGTCTTCGCGCGGGAACGGATCGTCGTGGTAGCCGAGCAGGCTCTTCAGCCCGTACAGCGCGGCGAGCGACGGGCCGTAGGTCACGAGGTCGCGCCATGGCCCCGGCGTCTCGCCGGTCGCAGACAGCGAGGCGAGGATGATGCGCGGGTTCGCCGCGCTCAGTACGTCATAGCCGAGGCCGAGGCGCGACATCACGCCCGCCGAGAAGTTCTCGACGACGACGTCCGAGAGCGCTGCGAGCCGCCGGTAGAGCGCCTTGCCGTCGGCGGAGGAGAGGTCGAGCGTGACGCTGCGCTTGCCGCGGTCGTAGCCGTGGTACGAGAGCGGGTCGTCGGGTGCGCCACTGCCCACGGCGAGCGAGCGAGCGCCGGCCATGGACACGCCCGAAGTGCGTCCCGGTGCGAGCACCTTGATCACCTCCGCGCCCATGTCCACGAACGACGCGCCGAGCAACGGTCCGGCCCAGACGTGCCCGTGGTCGAGCACGCGGATACCGGCGAGCGGAGCCGTCATCTCACGCCCCGTTCTCGACGGGCGATCTGAGATCGGCGCCGCTGCGCAGACCGGCGAGCACCTCGTCGCTGTGCTGACCGAGCAGCGGAGGCGGGCGGCGGATCGCCCAGGGCGTCTCGCTCAGCCCGTACGGCGCGCCGAGCGTGCGATAGCGCCCCACGACCGGGTGCTCGACCTCCTGCCAGAACCCGCGCGCCGCCAGGTGCTCGCTGGCGACCACCTCGTCGATGGTCTGGACCGGCTGGAACGCGATGTGGTTGGCGGCGAACAGGTCGGCGAGTTCGCGCTTCGTGCGCCGGCGGAGCCATGGGTGCCAGTTGGCGTCCAGCTCCTCCGCCCACTGGTACGCGAGCCAGCGGTTCTCCAGCCGCTCGTCCTCGCGCCAGGGGGGGTTGCCCATCAGCTCGACGAAACGCCGCCACTGCGCGTCGACCATGGTGATCACTTCGAAGTAGCCGTCGGCGACCGCGGCGACCTGCCACGGGTAGAACGCCGCCATGTGCTTGCCGGACCGACCGCGCAGCTGCCCCTGGAAGACGAACGTGGGGATGCCGGCGCCGCCCAGGTAGACGCCCATCACCTCGACGATCGAGAGCCAGGCGTGCTGACCCTCACCGCTCTGCCTGCGCGCGCGGAGCGCGAGCATCGCCGCGACGGCCCCGTGCACGCCGCCCTGGAAATCGGCGGCGCAGAACGGCAGCCAGAGCGGCGCACGGCCGGGGTCACCGA
>JBBDXH010000056.1:0-7087 GCA_040902395.1 Dehalococcoidia bacterium | reverse complement strand
GGGCCGGACGCGGGGGGGGGCCACGGATTTGCGGGCGTCGACCGCGAAGCGGTCGAGCCCACGGCCGTGGTGCTGGTAGGCGACGGTCGAGTCGGCGAAGCGGTCGCAGAGCACGAGTGCGCCGCGCGCGAGCGCCGGGCGGATCACCTCGGCGACGAGCTGGGCGCGCGCGGCGGCGAAGACGAGCAGCTCCGCGGCCGGCGCGGGCGCGGGCGTGCGCTCGGCGAACAGCGCGCTCCGCAACGCCTCGCCGAGCGCCGTGCCGCCCGGCTCCCGGCAGGTGACCACCGCGCGTCCGGCGCCGCGTCCGAGCCGAGCGAGCGCTTCGACCTGGGTGGACTTGCCGGCGCCATCGACACCTTCAACGCTGACGAGAAGGGAAGCGCGTGACGTCACGCTACGCGAATCGGCGCTGTCTGAACTTCCGGGGGATGTCAAGATCGCGGAATTCCTGAACGAGGAGCCACACCCTCATGATGTCGGCTTCGATTAAGTCAGTGATCTGGTCGGCGGGCAACGTACCGTCGATGCGCCGCACTCGGGCAGGGTTCCGATCGGCGATCTCCGAGTAGCCTTTCCGAACGCGATCGTAGAACGACACGGTCTGAGATCCCATGAAATCCACACCCAACTCACCAAATTTGCGGGTCAATCCGACCTCGACGGGAACGTCGATCCAGTAAGTAAGGTCGGGATCGTAGCCAGAGGTCGCCATCTGGTTCGCGGATTCAATTCCGGCCAAGGGAAGGCCGCGGCCGTATCCCTGGTATGCGATCGTCGAGTCCGTGAACCGATCGAGCAATACGACGTGCCGCTTTCGCAGCGAAGGGATCACCAGATCGCGAACGAGCTGCGCTCGTGCGGCCTCGAAGAGAAACAGCTCTGCGGCGGGGGCCATGGCGATCCGATGGGCCGTTGGGCTCATCCACTGGAGAATCCGGCGACGGTAGTAAGGCTTCCGGATGACCTGACGGATGAGCTCCCCGACGTCCGTCCCGCCGGGTTCTCGTGCAACGTCGACCTTTAGCCCGTATCCGCGGAGTCGGGCAGCGATAGCCTGAAGCTGCGTGGACTTCCCGCAGCCTTCAATTCCCTCAAAGGTGACAAGGAATCCGAGTCGAGAGCCGCCGGTCGCCATTCAGGGATGGTAACGGCGGTCCTTCGTTCCACTGCCAGAGTTGGTCACCAAGCATCAACGACGTGTCACAGAGTCCACATCACCGCCGCGCTTCGCTCCACGCCATGCCAGCGGTGGCGCCATCTGCCATCAGCGTCACGCGACGGAACGGCTCGCGGCCCTTCGAGACCGAACGCACGCCGTGCCGCGTTGCCAGCTCGTGCTGGAGCCGGCGGATGTACGCGTTCTGCGGGGTGAGCTCCACGCTCGCCGCGCCGCGGAACGAGATCGTGGCGATCGCCTCCTCGGTCTCGCGCAGCGCCGCAGTGGTCGGGTCCTCGAGATCGCCTTCACCGCGGAGCGCCATCAGCTGGCGCTCCATCTGCGTGGTCGTGTTGTTGCGGAGCACGTAGATCGGGATGCCGCGTTCTTCGGCCAGCTTCAGCGGGCCGCTGCGACGGCGGTAGTACGGACGGAGCGTCATCACGGCGTCGGCTTCGCGCACGCTGTCGACGATCGTCGCCGCCGATCGCGTCCCGTGGATCGCGTTCTCGAGCCGCGAGCGGCTGATGCCGAACGGGAGGATGCGCTTCTGCGGGCCGCGCGGCGCCGGCGCGATCTCGCGGGCACGCTCCGGCTCGTCGTGGATGTTCAGCGGCTCGTCGACGTCCGGGACAAACGGCAGCCGCTCGATCGTCTCGACCTCGCCCTCGTCGCCGACCACGCGCACCTCGGCCTCGGCCTCGAAGCCGCGCAGCAGCGCGTCCACGGTGCCGGAGACGTCCTCGTGCACGGCCACGCGTGAGAACGACTGGATCTCGACCAGCGCCTCGAACGTGGGTGGGTTGCGGCGCTCGAGCACCGTCTTCTGCGTGCCGCGGCGACGCGCCTCTTCGTCGGAGAGCGTGACCGACTCGATGCCGCCGATCAGATCGGAGAGCGTGGGGTTCTGCATCAGGTTCGACAGCGTGTTGCCGTGCGCGGTGCCCACGAGCTGCACGCCGCGCTCGGCGATCGTGCGCGCGGCGTCTGCTTCCTGTGCCGTGCCGATCTCGTCGATCACGATCACCTCGGGGGTGTGGTTCTCGACGGCCTCGATCATGACCTCGTGCTGTGCATCGGGCCGTGCGACCTGCATGCGTCGCGCGCGGCCGATGCCGGGGTGCGGCACGTCGCCGTCGCCGCCGATCTCGTTGGAGGTGTCGACGATCACCACGCGTCTGCTCATCTCGTCCGCGAGCATGCGGGCGACGTCGCGGAGCATCGTGGTCTTGCCCACGCCCGGGGCGCCGAGCAGGAGGATGCTGCGGCCGGACTCCACGAGGTCGCGGATCACGTTGCTCGACCCGGACACGCTGCGCCCCACGCGGCACGTGAGACCGACGATGCGGCCGGCGCGATTGCGGATGGCGGAGATGCGGTGGAGCGTGCGCGGAATGCCGGCGCGGTTGTCCTCCCCGAACTGGGAGACACGCGAGACGACCTGCTCGAGTTCCTGCTCACTGACTTCATCGCTGCTGAGCGTGATCTCGCCGGTGGTGTAGCGCGCCGTCGGCACGCGACCGAGGTCCAGGATGACCTCGATCAGATCGGTGGATCCGCGCGCCTGCAGCGCAGCGGTCACGCGCGCGGGGAGTACATCGATCAGGAAGCCGATCTCATCGTCGTAGGCATCGGTCAGCGCGCCGGTCACTCGGTCTTGCGTGGTGGACTCCTTCTCCGATCCGCGATCAACCACGACTCGGGATCACGACCCCGGCGTGCGCGCGGGCGAGCTCGCGCACCGGCCGCGCGACGCGGCGGCTGAGCAACACGTATTCCGTCGACGGTTCGAGCCCGCGCTCCCGCAGCACGCGCTCGGTGGCCGCCGCCGCGAGCGGTACGAGCGCGAGCACCGCGCGTGCGCCGGCGCGCGCGGCCGCGGCGTCGAGCAGGGCGCGTCCTGCCGCGGCGCAGCCGGGGCCGGGGTCGAGCATGAGCTCGACCTGCGTGCGCTCGTCGTCGCTCCCGATGCGCAGCGCGCCCACGATCCGGTCGTCCGCGACGGCCACCAGCCCGCCACCGCGCGCGCACCAGCGGCGCTCGCGCAGGGCGGTCCACTCGTCGAGGGTCATCGCGAGCGCCTGGCGCGCTTCAAGCGGGAGCGCGCGGTTGTAGAGCTGGAACAGGCCGAAGGTGTCGGCGCCGACGGCCGGGCGGACGACGATCGTCCCGTGTGCATCGGGCAGGGCGTCCGGGTCCGGCGCGAGGGCGTCGAGCGTGCGGCCGCGCCAGAGCCGTTCGTGCAGCGCCGCGACGAAGCCGGCGAGCAGCGCCGCCTCGATCGCCGGCGACCCGGCCGGCGTGCGCAGCAGGATGTGCGTGACCCGCGCGTGCTCGGCGGCGCGTGCCGCCTGGCGGAGCAGATCGCGCAGCACGTGTCCGTCACCGCCCGCGCAGTCCGCATCGATCAGCGTGTCGAGGATCCAGGCGCTCTTCGAC
Organism: Dehalococcoidia bacterium; assembly: GCA_040902395.1. Classification (GTDB taxonomy): domain Bacteria; phylum Chloroflexota; class Dehalococcoidia; order UBA2979; family UBA2979; genus VGNK01. The sequence continues at coordinate 3,489 of JBBDXH010000056.1, read as the reverse complement.
AGATCGCGCGCGGTGGCGATGCCCTGGACGGCGCGCCCCTCGACGGTGACCCACGTCTGGCGCCCGAGCCCCAACCACTGCTCCAGCGCCGCGCTCAGCGGTCGCGGCGTGTCCGGCTCGCGTCCGATCGCCTCGCGTGTCACCGCCTGGTTCTCACGTACCTCGCCGTCGAAGGTGACGAGCGCCACGAGGTCCGTCGGCCGGGCGGCGTGGGTGTCGCTCATGCCGCCTCCGACTGCGCCGCTTCCGCGACGAGGGAGACGAAGAGCTCGTGGAGACGGCGGTCGTCGGTCAACTCGGGATGAAACGCGGTCGCGAGCAGCCATCCCTGGCGCGCCGCGACGATCCGCCCGTCCGGGAGCGCTGCGAGCACTTCGACGCCGTCGCCGACGCTGCGGATCACCGGTGCGCGGATGAACACCGCGTGCACCGGCCCACCCTCGACGCCGGCGACGTCCAGGTCCGCTTCGAACGAGTCGATCTGGCGGCCAAAGGCGTTGCGTTCGACATTCATGTCCATGACCGCGATCGGCGAGCGATCGAGGTCGGAGACCTCCTTCGCCAGCAGGATCGCGCCGGCGCAGGTGCCCCACACCGGGAGCCCGCTGCGGATGCGTTCGCGTAGCGGTTCCATGAGCTCGAAGGCGAGCAGGAGGCGGGCGATCGTCGTGCTCTCGCCGCCCGGGATGATGAGCCCGTCGACGGCGTGCAGCTGTGCGAGGGTGCGCACCTGGAGGGACGGGGCGCCGCATGCCGCGAGGGCGACCTCGTGCTCGCGAAAGTCGCCCTGAAGCGCGAGCACGCCGATCACCGGCCGCGCGCTCACTGTGGTCATGTCGATGGGGCTCAGTTGCCCCGCCCGGCGAGCTGCTCCGCAACCGGCATCTGGGCCACGGACTGGCCGCGCATCGTGCTGACCAGCCCGCGCGAGGCGTCGGCGATGGCCTGCGGGTCGTTGAAGTGCGTTACGGCCTTGACGATCGCGGTCGCCATCTTCAACTGCTGGTCCGGGTCTTCGGACGACTTGAAGATGCCGGAGCCGACGAACACGCCGTCCGCGCCGAGTTGCATCATCAACGCCGCGTCTGCGGGGGTGGCCACGCCACCGGCCGAGAAGTTCACTACCGGGAGCCGGCCCAGCTTCTTCACTTCCTGCACGAGCGGGAGCGGCGCCTGCAGGTTCTTGGCAATGGTCGCGAGCTCCTCTTCGGGAGCGTTCTGCACGTGACGAATGCCGTCCCACAGGGCGCGCATGTGTCGCACGGCCTCGACGATGTCGCCGGTTCCGGCCTCGCCCTTGGTGCGAATCATCGCCGCGCCCTCGCCGATGCGACGGAGCGCCTCGCCGAGATCCCGGCAGCCGCAGACGAACGGCACGTTGAACGCGTGCTTGTTGATGTGGTGGTTGTCGTCGGCCGGCGTCAGCACCTCAGACTCGTCGACGTAGTCGACGCCGATCGCCTGGAGGATCTGGGCTTCGACGAAGTGACCGATGCGCGCCTTCGCCATGACGGGGATGGTCACGGCGGCCTGAATCGACTCGATCAGGTCGACACGGCTCATGCGGGCGACGCCCCCGGCAGCGCGGATGTCCGACGGCACGCGCTCGAGTGCCATGACGGCGACGGCGCCCGCTTCCTGGGCGATGCGCGCGTGCTCTTCGGTCACGACGTCCATGATCACGCCGCCCTTGAGCATCTGCGCGAGTCCCGCTTTGACCGTCCAGGTCGCGGTGTCGCCACCCTGCTGAACGCCGTTGTTGCTGCCGTTGCTGGTCATGTCGCTCCCGGTGGGTGAGTTCGCAGATTCGGCCGTCATTGTAGCGCGATTCACGACCGGCATCGCTCACGCCGGCCCCCGGATCAGGTTGTGGGAGCCGTGCGGCACCCGCCGCCGTTCCGGCGCGGTCCACGGCCGATAGGGCACCGCCTGACGGCGCCCTGCGCTAGGCTCGACGCGTGACGGCTTATCCCTACCCACCGCCCGATGATGCCGGCCGCCGCCGATGGCTCGATCGGCACGCGTTCCACGGCGACATGCTGATCGGCCTCGTGTCCGATACGCACGTCCCTGAGGCGCGGCGTGCGCTGTGGGACGAGCTGTACGCGGCGCTGCGCGGCGTCGATCTGATCCTGCACGCCGGCGACATGCACGACGTGGCGGTGCTCGACTGGCTCGAAGCCGTCGCCCCCGTGATCGGCGTGCGCGGCAACGGCGACGATGGATCGAGCGGCCGCCCGATCGCGCCGGCGGACGACCCGCGTCTCGCATACAACCAGCTGCTGGACGTCGACGGCCTGCTGATCGGCATGACGCACGACTTCCCCGAGCATCCGTACCCCGGCGGGGCCACGCATGCGGAGCGCATGCAGCGCCACTTTGAAGGGCGCATGGACATCGTCGTCGCCGGCGACACGCACGTGCCCGTCGTGATGCGCGTCGATGGCCTGCTGATCGTGAACTCCGGCTCGCCCACCTATCCGCGCAATCTCCAGACCCAGCTCGGCACGGTGGGCTTTCTGCAGATCCGCGACGGACAGGCCGACGCGTGGATCGAACAGCTGCACTAGGAGCCGCCATGCCGCCACTCTCAGCGCGGGCGCAGCAGGTGCAGGACGCGCTCCGCGCGCTGGGTGTCGACGCGGAGGTGCGAGAGCTGCCGGCGAGCACACGCACTGCGGCCGAGGCAGCGGCATCGCTCGGCTGTGAGCAGCGCCAGATCGCGAAGTCGTTGCTCTTCCGCACGCTGGAAACGGATCGCGGCGTACTCGTCGTCGCGAGCGGCGCGAACCGTGTGAACGAGCGCGCGGTCGAGGGGCTCGTGGGCGAGCCGGTGGAGCTCGCGCATCCAGACTTCGTGAAGGCGGTGACGGGGTACGCGGTTGGCGGCGTTCCGCCCGTCGCGCACGCGCACCCGCTGGAGATCCTGATCGACGAGGACCTGATGATGCTGGACGAGCTCTGGGCGGCCGCCGGCACCCCGCATGCGGTGTTCTCGCTGACGCCCGGGCAGCTGCGGCACATCACACGCGGCCGGGTCGCTGCGATCGCCTGATGACCGACGCCGGGGAGCAGCGCGCGGGGCTGGTCGGGCTGTTGCGCGCCGAGGGAGCGTTGACGAGCGACGCCGTTGCCGACGCCTTCGCCGCCGTCCGCGCGAGTGCTTCCTCCCCGACGTGCCGCTCGACGAGGTGTACCTCGACCGTGCGTTCGTCACGCGCTGGCTGCACGGCGTGCCCGTCAGCTCGTCGAGCCAGCCCGCGGTGATGGCGGTGATGCTCGAGCAGCTCGAGGTGCGGCCCGGCGATCACGTGCTCGAGATCGGCGCCGGCACCGGCTACAACGCCGCGCTGCTCGCGCGGCTGGTGGGGCCACGCGGCCAGGTCACGAGCGTCGAGCTGGACGCCGCCACGGCGGACGGCGCCGCCCGGCAGCTCGTGATCGCGGGGGCGACGCGCGCGGCGGTCGTGACCGCCGACGGGGTGCTGG
>JBBDXH010000055.1:0-7090 GCA_040902395.1 Dehalococcoidia bacterium | reverse complement strand
AGGCGGCGGCGCGATCGCTGGCTCATCGGCCACGCGCTCGAACGGGTCGTCGACCTCGCCGTTGGGTGCGCTGCCCGCCCCCGCGGGCACGGGCGCCGCAGCGAGCGGCGCCTCCGCGCCGCGTGCGCGCTCCACGAGCCGCCGCACGTAGCCGCTCATGCGAGCACGCCCTGCCGGCGCTGCATCAGCTCGGCCTCGATCAGGTCGACGTGCTCGCGCCGCTCGCGCCGCGTCATGTCGAGGATCTCGGTGCGGCTCCAGCCGTAGGCGCGCGCGAGCCGGTGCACCTCGTTCGCGAGCTGCCGCTGCTCCTGGCGCAGCGCGCCGAGCAGGTACGACTGGAGGTCGAACGCCGCGAGCTGCGGCTCGCCGCAGTTCGGGCACGTGGCGTCGAGATCGACCGCCGCGATCGGCGCGAGCTGCTCGAGCGCATCGTCGATCGCCTCCCGATCCGCCGGCGGCGTGCCGGCGATCGTGCAGCGAGCGAGCAACTCGGCCGCGGCTTCCTCGGGCGGGAGGCCCGCGACCGCCGACTCGTCGGCGCCGGTCGGCAGCCGCATGTGCCAGCCGCCGGCGAAGCGCACGGTTCCGTCGGCGGCGAGCGCCGCCTCGGACCGGCCGTCGTCGTGATCGCCGGCAGCGCCGAGCGACGTCAGCAGATCGTGGATGTCGAAGTCGAGGTCGAAGCGTTCGCCGCAACGCGCGCAGACGAGCGTGCTGTGGACGCGCGGTCCGTATGCGTCGCGGTACAGCGCGGCGAGCAGGCGATCGCGATCGGCGGCGACGAGCGTCGCGGCGTCGCCTGCGGTGACGGCGACCCCGGTCGCCGTCACGAGCAGGCGATCGAGCAGCGCGATGGCGGCCGCGGTGCCGGCCCCGGCGATCGCGTGCTCGTCCTCGCCACGCAGCTCGCGCAGCCGCGCGTAACCGCCCGCGCCTCGATGTGCCAGCGTGACCTGCTGCATGCCGTCCGCTCTGCCGCTCGGCTACCGACGGCTTCGCACGCCGTGCCGGGCCGTGCGCACTAGGTCTCCGTCGGCTCCGCCACCGCCTCGTCACGCTCCCAGCCTTCGTTCTGGAGCGTCATCTGCTCGATGGCGACCGCGTTGCCGTTGGCGTCGAGCTCCGGCAGCGCCTGGTACTCAGACACCCATGCCCGGTAGACCTTGTACGCCTTGACCACGGTGCCCTGTTCGTTGAGCAGCTCGATGATCACGTCCTTGCGGAAGTTCTTCAGCGAGATCGCGGCGTCGCCGTCGCTGCTGTAGACGAGGTTCGACCACGCCTCGAACTCGGGGTCATGCGTGACCCCGCGCTCGAGCTGGATCGGGTCGAACGACCAGGTGCTCGGCGACAGGCGCTGCGTGCTCGGGTCGCCGCCCTCGCGGTGCTTGACCGGCTCGGTCGTGCGCTTCAGCGCGCCGATGCGGCTCACGCCGGCGACGTAGCGGCCGTCCCACTTGATGCGGAACTTGAAGCTCTTGTACGGATCGAAACGGGTGGTGTTGACGGTGAATTGCGCCATGGTCGCTTCCTAGGACGCTTCCGCGGTCTTCTGCTGGAGATGGATCACCACGAACTCGGCGGGCTTCAGCGGCGCGAAGCCCACCCACACGTTCACGATCCCACGATCGCGATCGGACGCCGTCGTGGTCTCGCCGTCGCACTTCACGAAGTACGCGTCTTTCGGCGTCGCGCCTTCGAACGCCCCCTGGCGGAACAGGTTCTGCATGAACGTGCCGACGTTCAGGCGGAGCTGCGCCCACAACGGCTCGTCGTTCGGCTCGAACACCGCCCACTGGATGCCGCGGTAGAGGCTCTCTTCGATGTTGAGCGCGAGGCGGCGGATCGGCACGTACTTCCACTCGGACGCCAGCGCGTCGGCGCCGGCCAGCGTGCGCGCGCCCCACACCACGCTCCCGATCACCGGGAACGTGCGCAGACAGTTCACGCCCAGCGGGTTCAGCCGGCCGCTGTCGCCATCGGTCACCGGGAACTGGAGCGCGCGCACGCCGCTCATCGTGGCCTCGGTGCCGGCGGGGGCTTTCCAGACCCCGCGTCGTCCGTCCGTCCGCGCGTACAGGCCGGCGACCACCCCGCACGGCGGGAAGACGCCGATCTGGTTGTCACGCAGCGGGTCAGCCATCTTCACGCGCGGGAAGTAGACGGCGACGTTCGCGTTGCGCAGGTTGAGCGTGTCCACGCCGCTCTCGGCCGCGGTCACGGACGCCCACGTGGACGGCGGGTCGAGGATGAAGAACGCGCGCCGATCGGCGCAGTAGGTGGCCGCGGCGTCGCGCGTCGTCGAGCCGATGTCCGTCGTTGGCGTGAGCGGCGGGATGCAGAGCAGGTTGAAGAGGTCCGCCTTCTCGAGCGCCCACAGCCCCGCCTTGGACGATTCGAGGCTCGCGAGGCTGATGTCGTTGTCGATGAGCGCGACGCCGTCGTCCCCGCCGCTGAAGGCCTGGCTCGCGGTCGCCCCGGGACGCGAGCTCTGCGTCGTGCGCACGCGTGCCAGCGTCGAGCGGTTTCCGAGCACCAGGTCGACGTGCAGCGGCGACGTCGCGTCCACCGAGACGTTGCGGAACGTCTCCGAGCGCACCGGGGGAGCGGTCGCCGCCGCGGTCGGATCGATCTCCGCAATCGTGAGGTTGAAGCTGTTGGTGTCGCTCGTGTCACGCACGTTGTAGTCGACGGTCGCGCGCAGGTTGTCCGCCCACGTGCCGGGGTTCGCCGCCCCCAGCACGATGCCAGGCTGGCTGTCGACGCCGGCCGTGGTGGCGCCGAGCGTGACGTTGTCGAAGGCGTTCATGGCGTTGGCGAACGTCGCCGTCGTCGCCAGCGCGTTCCCGGCGGTGCCCGCGGTCTGCGCCGTGAGCACGAGGGCGTTCCCGCTCCACGACGTCGCCGCGCCCACGGTCGGGTGCGCCGTCATCGACGCCGCGTACTGCGTGCCGGCCGTGCCGGTCAGGTTGATCGCGTCGATGATGTTCTGCTGCGTGTCTGGCAGCGTGGCCCCGATCTGGACGTTCCCGTCGACATCGGTGAGCGCGGCCTCGAACGTGTAGGTCTTTGCGCCGATGGTCATCGTCTCGCCGTCGGCCGGATTGACGCCGAGTGTGAGCGTCCCCTGGGCCGCGACCGCTGCGACGCCCGGGGCGAGCGTCACCGTGGCGATGCCGTCGGCGGCGCCGTTCGGTGAATAGCAGCGGACGATCAGGGCGTCCGTGCCGCCGTTCTGGAAGAAGTGCTGCACGGCGTACGACACGGTGCTGTCGAGCGAGAGCCCGCCGAACGCCGTGTCGTATTCCCCGAAGCTCTGGACGCGCGTGGGCTCGTTTACCGGACCGCGTGGGGCGCGACCGATGAACGCTGCGATCGAGGTGGCGACGCCCGTAATGGTGCGTACACCGCTCGGGACCTCGCGGATGTACACCCCCGGATACGTCGGGCTGACCACGTGGGGCTCCTTTCCTGACCACGGTGAGACACCGGCCAGGTCAGATGCTCCGGGCCCCACGGGCACCTCTGTCCGGCGCCGCCATGCTAACCATCGCGCGCAAGCAGCCTGATCCCGCGTGCCGGCGGGGCGGCGTGGTTGTCCGCCGGTTCAGTCGAATCGCGAGCTGATGTAGTGATCCGCGCGGATCGCAGCCGTGGCGCCGTCGCCCGCGGCTGACACGAGTTGCTTCGAGGAATCGGCGCGCACGTCGCCACCGATGAACAGGCCGGGCCGCGCCGATTCCATCCAGTGATTCACGGTGGCGTGTCCGCCGGCGTCCAGGTCGACCAGCCCACGCAGCAGGCTCGCATTCGGCGTCTGCCCGATGAAGACGAACACGCCCGCGACCGCGAGCTCGCTCCGCTCGCCGGTCACCACGTCCCGCAGCGACAGCGATTGCACGCGGCCTTCGCCGCGCACTTCGTCCACGACCGTGTTCCAGACGAACTCGATCTGCTCGCTTGCCTGCGCGCGCTCCTGCAGCAGCCGCGAGGCGCGCAGCCGGTCGCGCCGGTGGATGACGTACACCTTCGACGCGAAGCGCGTGGTGAACAGCGCCTCGTCCAGCGCGGCGTCTCCGCCGCCGACGACAGCGACGACCTCATCCACGAAGAACGCCGCGTCGCACGTGGCGCAGTACGAGACGCCACGCCCGGTGAGTTCGGCCTCGCCGGGCACGCCGAGCTTGTTCGGCTCGGCGCCGGCGCTGACCACCACCGCTCGTGCGAGCGTGCGCGCACCGGACTCCGTCGTGAGCAGCCAGCGGTCGTCGCGCGCTTCCAGCGCCACGACGCGCTCGTATCGCGTCTCCGCGCCGAAGCGCCCGGCCTGGGTGTGCATCGCCTGCGCGAGTTCGAACCCGTCCACGCCCTGCGGGAAGCCCGGGTAGTTCTCGACCAGGGACGTGGTCGCGATCTGCCCACCGAGCACGCCGCCCTCCCACAGCACCGTGCGCCGCCGCGCGCGCGCCGCGTAGAGCGCTGCGGTCAGACCGGTCGGACCGCCACCCACGATCGCGATGTCGATCTCCTCGATCGCTTCGCCGGCTGGCCGCTCGGCCGGCGCGCTCGTCGCGTCGGTCGCGGCCTCCGGCCCGTCGTTCGTCATGTCTTGTTCCTCTCGATCACGCGCGCATCGTCGTCGTGTCGAACCGCAGCGTTCCCGCTGCCGCGCCGGCTGTGGGGCAGGACGGGGCTTGCGCTCGCGAGGGACGGGCGTAGAGACTCAACGCAACTTCCGCGGGAGGCCATGCGTGACGATCGATCAGCCCAGCGACGACGACCGCGCGCAGGCGTCTCCCCAGAACGTCGCGCGCATGTGGAAGTTCGTCGAGAACTTCGCCGAGAAGAGCGGCAGCTACCTGCACCCGCAGCGCGAGATCACCGAGTTCCTCGTGATCGGCCTCGCCAAGAACATCGACGAAGTCGGCCGACCGCTCTGCCCCTGCATGTTCTTCGAGGACAAACAGGAAGAGATCCGCAAGAAAGAGTGGATCTGTCCCTGCGAGGAGATGCAGAAGTTCAAGTTCTGCCACTGACTGCTCTTCTGCGACGAGGAAGGTCTTCCCGTCACCGAGTACCTGCCTGAAGGCCATGAGGGCCGCGACGCCTACGGCGAGCGGAAGGATCCGCATCCGGACAAGGGCCGCGCGCTGAGCCGGCTCGAAGAGAAGCAGGGTCGCTCCATCCAGAAAGGTGGCCGCGCGACCGACGACGAGACCGCGCGCACAGGGGAGACGTAGCGGCGCACCTCCCCGGTGCATCCCGAGCGACACGACAAGGGGGCTACCTGCCGGCAGCCCCCGTTGTTCGCATCGCGCGTGTGCCTCAGGCCGTCGTCAGCACCTCGTCCAGGCGCTTCGACAGGTCGCTCTTCGGGCGAAACCCGACGACCTGGGTCACGGGCTCACCGCCCTTGAAGATCAGCAGCGTCGGGATTGAGCGGATCCCGTACTTGCCGGCAACCTGCGGGTTCTCGTCGGTATTGAGCTTCACGAACTTGATCTTGCCGTCGTAGTCGTCGGACAGTTCCTCGACGACGGGGGCGACCATGCGGCACGGGCCGCACCAGGGCGCCCAGAAGTCAACCAGCACCGGCTGGTCGCTCTTCAGGACATCGGCCTCGAACGTCGCATCGGTGGTGTCGGTCGGGTGGCTCATGCTCGGGTTCCTTTCGGGCTGCGGCTCCGTCGTTGGACTCTCCGGGGTGACACGCAACGCCGCGCGTCATCGTCGGCGTCCAGTCGGGGGTTGGCGGCCGGCCGTCCCCTTGCCGAGACGATCCCGTATCGAGTTCGGTCAGCATATATACCCCGGTGGGGTATGTCAACCACGGGCGACAGGCGATCGCCACGGCATCCACGCGCCGGTTCACTCGGACGGCCGGGTTGACAACGTGAGGTGTCGAGCGGATGATGGATACCCCGGTGGGGTATTGCAGCCTGGGCCTGCCGACCACGCGCGGAGCATCCGTACAACCCGAGGACCGATGGCATGGCCAGACTCGTCGACCAACCACAGAGCATCGACCAACTCCGCGCCCGCCTTCGCCGGATCGAGGGTCAGGTCCGCGGGATCGCGAAGATGCTCGAGTCCGAGCGCTCGTGCGAGGACGTGGTCACGCAGCTGATGGCGGTGCGGTCGAGCCTCGACACGGTCGGCGCACTCGTGCTCGACAGCCATCTCGGGCAGTGTCTGGGCGACAACACGCCCAACGACCAGGTAGACGCCCTCCGCGACGCGATGCGCCTGTGGTGGCGTTTCGCCCCCGCCGCGGGCGGGATGGGCGCCGATGCTGCCGAGGTCGGCGCGCTGTCTCCGCTGCCGGATGCCGGCCCCTGACTTCCCCCCGCCCGGCACGACTGCATTGAGCGGCGCCGATGGCGCCGCTTTCGCCGTGCCGGATCGCGGATCGCCCGGGGGCTAGGCGATCTGCGCGATCGCCGCGCCGACCGCCTCGAGCATGCCGTTGCGTACGGCACTCGCGGCGGAGCGAATGGCGCTCGCGATCGCCTCGGCGTCGCTGCGCCCGTGGCCGATGAACACCGCACCGTCGACGCCGAGCAGAGGCACGGCGCCGTAGCGCCGGTAGTCGAACTGCGAGCGCAGTTGGCCAACCGCCGGGAGCAAGAGCCCGCCGCCGAGCCGCGCCCTGAGCGAGCTGCTCGCGACCGCGCGCAGTTGTTCGAACATCATCGCGACGGTGCCCTCGAGCACCTTGAGCACGACGTTGCCGGTGAAGCCGTCGGTCACAACCACGTCCACGGCGCCGAAGGCGATGTCCCGGCCCTCCACGTTGCCGACGAAGCCGGCGAGCACGCCGCTCAATGCCGCATTCGCCTCCACGATCATGGGCGACCCCTTGGACGCCTCCTCGCCGATCGACAGCAGACCGACGGAAGGCTCCGCGATCCCAAACGCGGTGCGCATGTACGCACTCCCGAAGTGCGCGAACTGCACGAGATGGGACGGTCGCGCCTCGGCGTTCGCGCCGACGTCGAGCAGGAGCGTCGGGCGGCCGGGTGTCGGCAGGATCGCGCTGAGCGCGGGGCGCTCCACGCCGCGCATGCGGCCGAGTGTCATCAGCGCC
>JBBDXH010000054.1:0-1124 GCA_040902395.1 Dehalococcoidia bacterium | reverse complement strand
GTGGCCAAGGCCCGGACGGCGGTCCGCTGAGCGAGGCCGACCCGGTCGGGAACCAAGCGGGCCCTGCCGCCGTTAGTGAGGGCAGAACCACACGGGAGGGACCGATGCTCACCACGTTCCAGAAGGCGGTCCTGGCGACGATCGCCGGCTCCGCCCTGCTCCTCGCATTCGTCGTCGCCGCCAAGGGGCCGACGGCGCTCGCCGCCACGCCTCTCGCCGGCTTCGGCAGCGGTGCCAACGGCTCCGCCATGGCCGTCTACGGCGGGAGCGGCAACATCCCGCCAGGCGTGGTCACCACCGGCGACGCCACCGTCAAGATCCGCCCAGACATCGCGATCGTCAGCGCCGGCGCCACGGTCCAGGCGTCCACGGCCGCCGACGCCCAAGCGCAGGTCGCCGACCGCGTGACGCGGATCCTCGCCGCCGCCAAGGGGCTCGGCGTTGCCGACGCGGACATCCAGACCGCCGGCTACTCGATCGACCCGACCTACGCGTTCGACGACCGCGGCGGCAACCCGCGCATCACCGGCTACCAGGCGCAGCAGATGGTCACGCTGACCCTGCGCACCATCACCGACGCCGGGAAGGCGCTCGACGCGCTCGTCCAGAACAACGGCGCGACCAACGTGGGCATCCAGTTCTCGCTGAGCGACCCGAAGGCCGCACAGGCCGACGCCCGCCGCCTCGCCGTCGAGGACGCGCGGTCCAAGGCCGAGGCGATGGCGCGCACCGCGGGCGTCTCGCTCGGCAAGGTCGTCGCGATCAGCGACCAGTCGGTGAGCATCCCGTTCAAGGGCCTTGAGCGCGATCTCGCTCAGGTCGGGGCTGCCGCCGGCACGCAGATCCCGGTCGGCGATCTCGAGGTCGTCGTCCAGGTGCAGGTGCAGTTCGCGATCCAGTGACCGGCTAGTCCCGGAGGAGATCCTCCACCACGGAATACGGGTCGATCTCGCGGCGGGCCACACGGGCCACCGCGAGATCGATCTTTTCAGGCCCGACGCGGTCCGCGAGGCGCCGCAGGAGCGCCTCCTGCAGCACCGCCTCGACCTCGGAGCGCGCGGCTGCCTCGCGGCGCCGGCCGTGCTCGCCGCTCTCCATGGACCAGTCCCGGTGGCGGGCGATCG
>JBBDXH010000053.1:0-7358 GCA_040902395.1 Dehalococcoidia bacterium | reverse complement strand
GACGGGGGTTCCGGCGCGGAGTCCGCGCGAGTCTACCCGACGGCGTTCGGCGCGGTCGTCGACGCAAGCGGCACCCGAGAGGGTGCCGAGCACGTGCGCCACCAGGCGTCGCGCGTGGTTCGAACTGCACGCAGCCGGAGCGCCCATCGGTCGCCCGCGTTGTTCTTCGCTCGCGGCCCGACGGTCCTCCGTGGACGGGGGTTCCGGCGCGGAGTCCGCGCGAGTCTACCCGACGGCGTTCGGCGCGGGCGTCGACGCAAGCGGCACCCGAGAGGGTGCCGAGCACGTGCGCCACCGGGCGTCGCGCGTGGTTCGAACTGCACGCAGCCGGAGCGCCCAATCAGTGGTGCGCGGCACCCTGTTGGGTGCCGGTTGCGTCAGGGGCGCGGCGCGCGCGCGCGGTGCAGCCGGATCAGTCGCCGGCGCGGCGGACCGAGATCACGCCACGCACGCCGTCGAGGTGCGAGAGCAGGCGCGCAAACTGGGCGCCGCCCTCCGTCTCGAGCGTCAGGTGCACGGTCGTCGTGCGATCCGAGTGCTCGTCGGTGCGCACGCCGACCATGTTCACGCCGTCGCCGGCCACGATCGTGCTGATGTCGCGTAACAGCCCCACGCGGTCCCACGCGTCGACCTCGACGGCCGCCGAGTAGCGGGCAGCGGCGGCGCCCCAGTCGCAATCGACGAGTCGCGCCGACTCATCCGTGCGCTGGATGTTGCTGCAGTCCCGACGGTGCACGGAGATGCCGCGGGCGCGCGTGATGTAGCCGATGATCGGATCGCCGGGGACCGGCCGGCAGCAGCGCGAAAGCGTGACGTGCAACCCGGAGGTCCCGAGCACATGGACGCCCGGCGAGCCCGGGGTCCCCGACGCGGGCAGCGTCCGTTGATCCAGTTGCGGCGTGGAGGGCGGCGGAGCGTTCTCGGCGAGCCGGTTGATCAGCTTCTGCACCGAGACGTCGCCCGAACCGATTGCGGCGTAGAGGTCCTCGAACTGGTCGTAGCCGAGCTGCCGCGGGAGATCGTCGGGTAGCCGCGCGAGCCCCAGGCGCGAGACCTCGCGCTCGACCTGCTCGCGGCCGCGCTCGATGTTCTCGCCGCGCTGCTGGCGGCGGAACCACTGCCGCACCTTCTGGCGCGCGTGCGACGAGCCGAGGTAGCCGAGCGACGGCTGTAGCCAGTCGCGCGACGGTCCGCGCGCCGCCCGGCTGCGCATGATCTCCACGATGTCGCCGCTCTTCAGCTTCGTGGGCAGGGGGACGAGGCGGCCGTTCACCTTCGCGCCGACGCAGTTGTGGCCGAGGTCGGTGTGGATGCGGTACGCGAAGTCGAGCGGCGTGGAGCCCGAAGGCAGCACGCGCACGTCACCGCGCGGCGTGTAGATGAAGACCTGGTCCTGGAAGATGTCCGTACGCACGGACTCGAGGAAGTCCTCGGTCCCGGATGACTCCTGCTGCCATTCGATCAGATGGCGGAGCCACGCCATCCGCTCCTCGTACTGCTTGTCGCGGTGATGCGGCTCTTCCTTGTAACGCCAGTGCGCGGCCACGCCGTACTCCGCGATGTCGTGCATCTCGTACGTGCGGATCTGCACCTCGAAGGGTCGCGCTCCCGGGCCGAGCACGGAGGTGTGCAACGACTGGTAGAGCGACTCTTTCGGATTCCCGATGTAGTCGTCGAAGCCGCCGGGAATGGGATGCCACGTCTGATGGACGACCCCGAGCGCGTTGTAGCAGTCGGCCACAGTGCGCACGAGCACACGCACCGCGAGCAGATCGTGGATCTGGTCGAGCGACTTCCCCTCGGCCGCGTAGCGCTGCATCTTCTCGTGGATCGAATAGAGGTGCTTCACGCGTCCGGTGACGTCGGCCTCGATCTCGGCCTCGACCAGCATCTTGCGCAGCTCGCCCTCGACGCGGCGGACGAAGCGCTCCCGCTCGCTCCGCTTGGTCGAGATCACGCGCGCGACCCGGCGATAGGCCTCAGGGTCGGTGTAGCGGAATGCCAGGTCCTCGAGCTCCCACTTGAACTGCCAGATACCGAGCCGCGAAGCGAGCGGCGCGTAGATGTCCATCGTCTCGCGGGCGATCGGCAGCTGGCGGTCCTTCGGCAGGTGCTCGAGCGTGCGCATGTTGTGGAGCCGGTCGGCGAGCTTGATGATCACCACCCGCACGTCCTCGGCCATTGCCAGCAGCATCTTGCGGATCGTCTCGGCGTCCGCCGTCGAGCCGTCGGACGGCTTGCCGATCGGCAGGCGCTCGATCTTCGTTGCGCCTTCGACCATGCGCGCGACGTCCGCGCCGAAGAGCTTCGTCAGCTCCGCGTGCGTGACCGCGCAGTCCTCGATCACGTCATGCAGGAGCGAAGCCTGCACGGTCTGCGTGTCGAGGCGCAGATCGGCGACGAGCTGGGTCACCGCGATCGGGTGTGTGATGTACGCGTCGCCCGAGAGCCGCTTCTGCCCGGCGTGCTTCTCGATGGCGAAGTCCAGCGCGGCGCGAATCGCCTCGATTCGCTCCGCCGGGAGGTACGAGCTGAGGGTGTCCAGCAGCAGCTGGGCTTCGGGTGGAACGTCTTCCGACACGACCATGGTTGACCGCAGATTAACACGCGGCGCCTGACGGCACTCCTGACCCCCGGGGGTGTCCGCCGATCCGACGAACCCCTGCGCACGCCGCCGGGTCGCGCGGACGCTGTTTGCCGGTCAGTGAATCGAGGGGCGCGAGCGTCCAGGCTCCCTCGACATGGAGGCTGTCGTCGCGCGCCCGTAGACTCCCGCCATGGCCGATCTCCAGGCGCCCCGTGGCATGCACGACCTGCTCCCGGAGGATGCCGCGCTCTGGCGGCACATCCGTGACACGGCCGAGCGCGTCTCCGGGCTCTACGATTACCGCTACATCCAGACGCCGCTCGTCGAAGACGTCGCCGTCTTCCAACGCACGTCCGGCGACGAGTCGGACATCGTGTCGAAGGAGATGTACGTCTTCGACGACCGCGGCGGCGACCGGCTCGCGCTGCGCCCGGAAGGCACGGCCGGCGTCTGTCGCGCCTACCTCGAGCACGGCATGGGCAGCCGCCCGCAGCCGGTGCGGCTCTTCTACTTCGGCGCGTTCTTCCGCTACGACCGGCCGCAGGCCGGCCGCTACCGCCAGCTCTGGCAGTTCGGCGTCGAGCACATCGGCGACGAGTCGCCCGCCGCCGACGTCGAGGTGATCGAGCTCCAGCACACGCTCTACACCGAGCTCGGCCTGGACGACTTGGTGCTGCGCATCAACTCGATCGGCACCGCCGAGACCCGTCACCGTTATGTCGAGGCGCTGCGCGAGCACTTCCGCCCCCACGTCGCCGGGCTCTCGCCCGACTCGCAGCGCCGCTACGAGACCAACGTGCTGCGCATCCTCGACTCGAAGGAAGACGCCGGCCACCCGGCGGTCGAGAGCGCACCGAGCATCCTCGACTTCCTCTCGACGGCGGACGCGGAGCACTTCGCCCAGGTGCGGGCCTCGCTCGACGCGCTCGGCATCGCGTACCTCGTCGACCCGCGCATCGTGCGCGGGCTCGATTACTACGCGCGCACCGTCTGGGAGTTCGACCCTGCCGAGGCCGGCGGCCAGTCGACCGTCGGCGCCGGCGGCCGCTACGACGGGCTGATCGAGCTGCTCGGCGGGCCGCACACGCCCGGCGTCGGCTTCGGCACCGGCATCGAGCGCATCGCGATGAACCTGCGCGAACGCGGCCTCGGCCCGGCCGCGGCCACCCCCGTCGACGTCGCCATGATCCCGCTCGGCGAAGCGGGCGCCGCCGCCGCGCTGCGCGTCGCGCGTGCGCTCCGCGCCGCCGGCCTCGCGGTCCGCGGCGGCACCCCCGGCCGCTCGATGCGCGCGCAACTGCGCAGCGCCGCGAACGCCGGCGCCCGCTTCGCCGCGATCGTCGGCGACGCCGAAGCCGCCGCGGACATCGTGCAGCTCAAGCCGCTGGCGACGGAGGGCGAGCAGATCGCAGTGGCGATGGGCGGCGTGGTCGAGGCGGTACGGTTGGGGCGAGCGGAGTCGGGTCTGTAGGGCAGGCTTACCAGCCCGCGTGACCACCATGGCCCTCGACTCGAACGACTGACTCCCGTGGCAGACTGGTAAGCCTGCCCCTACAAACCCGCGCTGCAACCTGCCCGCATGCTCTTGCCGAGATCGAAGCTCGCTACGAGCTGTTGACCGCGCCGCTCCCCGTCCGGCGAGGCCGTGCGCCTCAGTCCGGATCGCCGGCGCCGCCGGCGGCTGTGCGCTCGGACGCCGCATGTCGGACGAGCAGCACGGGGACCTGCTCGGATTGCTTCGCGACGTAGTCGGTCACCGAGCCGAGGATCGCGCGTCGCCACCCGGACCGGCCGTTCGTGGACATCACGATCACGTCGCAGTCGAGTGCCTCGGCCAGCCGCACGATCATCGGGCCGGGATCGCCTTCCTCGATCAGCGTGCGTGAGACACGTCCGCCGGCAGTACGCGCGCGATCCGAGGTGCGTTGCAGGCGCTCCGCGGCTTCGGCGCGCTGACCCTCGTGGGCGCGCTCGGCCAGCTCGGCAGCCACCCGCGCACTGCGGCCGGCCGCGCCGGCGCGTGCGGTCGCGGCGAGCAGCTGCTCCCGCGGCGCGATGATCGTCACGATCACCAGCTCGCCCCCCGGTGCCACCGCCTGGACGGCCGGCTCCACTGCCGCGTCGGCGACGCCCGATCCGTCGGTGGGCACGAGCGCTCGGCGGAACACGAACTCACACCCCGCCGAACAGGATCACGCGCGCGATGCTGAGATAGATGACCAGCCCGGTCACGTCGACGACCGTGGCGACCAGGGGCGCTGATGCGCTCGCGGGATCGAGCCTGAACCGTCGGAGCACGAACGGCAGCGTCGCGCCGGTGCACGTGCCCCAGACGACGACCGCGGTCACGCTCAGCGCAATCGTGAGTGCCAGGCGTTCGAAGTCCTCTCCATAAGTGCCAAAGAGATTCTCCCATGTGACGATGCGAACGACGCCGAGGGTTGCCAGCAGCGCGCCCAGCGCGAGCCCCACACCAAGCTCACGCCGGATCACCCGCAGCCAGTCGCCGGCGCGCACCTCCCCCAGCGCCATCGCACGGATGACCAGCGTCGAGGCCTGGGAACCGGAGTTCCCGCCGCTGGAGATGATCAACGGCACGAAGATGGCCAGCACCACCGCCGAGGCGATCTGCTCCTCGAACATGCCCATGGCGCTCACCGTCAACATCTGGCCGACAAACAGCACGGCGAGCCAGCCTCCTCGCTTGCGGAACATCGCGCGGGCGCCCGTCCGGAAGTACGAGAGGCCGAGCGCTTCCACGCCACCGAGCTTCTGGATGTCCTCGGTCGCCTCGTCACGCACCACGTCCATCACGTCGTCCACGGTGATGATGCCCTGCATGACCCCCACGGCGTCCACCACCGGTACGGCAAGCAGCTCGCGCTCGTACAGGATCGCTGCGACTTCCTCCTGGTCGGTGTCAGCCCGCACGAACGCGACGTCGATCAACATCACGTCGCGCACGAGGCGGTCCGGAGACGCAAGGATCAGGTCACGGAACGAGATCACACCGAGCAGGTGCCCGTCGTGATCGAGCACGTACGCGTAGTAGATGAGTGGTGTGTCCGCGCGTGCCTGCAGCCGCAGGTAGGCAAGCGCCTGCTCGACCGTCATGTCGGGAGGCACGCGGGCGTAGTCCGGGGTCATCTTGCCGCCCGCGACGTCGGCCCGGTACGTCATCAGCGCTTCGACCTGCGCCCTGCTGCGCGGGTCCAGCAGGTTGATCAGGCTGTCACGGGCCTCTTCGTCGGCCAGCTGGATCAGATCGGCCGCATCGTCCGGCTCGAGCACCCGGAGCCACAGCCGCTGCTCCTGCTCAGCCAACGCAAATACGAGATCGGCCTGCTCGGCGATGTCCAGGCGAAGGAACAGCTCACCGGCGATGCCGCGATCGAGCGATTGAAACGCACGCACGCGCTCGTCCGGAGTGAGTTCCCACCACTGCTCGATCACTTCGTCGACCGCAGGGATCATCGGTGCGTTCATGGCCGCCTCCGCGCCGCGTCTCACCGGACGCAGGGAAGCGCGCCCGGACTATGTTTCCAACGGTTGCCGGCTACTGCCGTCGTCCATTCCCGCCTGACTCCTCTGCGAAACGACTCGCACATGCTCAATCAGCACGTCACCGCTGGCAAGCTCGACGGCCGGTGTCCATGGCATCGCGGCGCGCCATCCGGCCTCGCTGCACGCGCCCGGCGGGTCGTTCCCGGATAGAGGAATCGTCCGCGAAAGCCGGACCTGCCAGACACGCGGGATGTTGGTGCCAGGACACAGACCGCTGCATGTCCGGAAGCGGGGCTGTCTGCCTCACTTCGGAGTCACAACGACACTGGGCTACCCGCTCCTTCAACCCACGAGGGCGGTGAGTGTTGGGACGGAATGTGACTTCTCCCCCCAGGGCGAGCGGCGACACTCGGGAACATGCGAAGAGCCAGTCTCCTTCTGATTGAGCCTCGGCATAAGAGGCGCGCTCGGGCGACAGCAATGTTGTCTCCTATCCCGGGCCGCGGTTCCCGCGTCACGCCAACGGCTCCTACCCTCCCGCGCTGGTAACCTGACCCTATGCTCGAACGCCTCGCCGAGATCGAAGCCCGTTACGAAGAGCTGAACGCGCTGCTCACGAACCCGGAGGTGGTCGCCGACCACCGGCGGGTCGAGGAGATCGCACGCGAGCGGGCTTCGCTCGAGCAGGTCGTCACGCTCTTTCGCGCCTACCGCGACGCCCAGCAGGCGCTCGACGACGCGCGCGCACTCACGCGCGACGGCGATGGCGAGATGCGCGACCTCGGTCACGAGGAGGTCACACGCCTCGAGCCCGAGGTCGAGCGCATCGAGCAGGAGCTGCGCCTGGCGCTCGTCCCGAAGGACCCGGCGGACGAGCGCGACGTGATCGTCGAGATCCGGTCGGGGACGGGCGGCGACGAGGCCGGGCTCTTTGCGGCCGACCTCTTCCGCATGTACCAGCGCTACGCCGAGCGCCAGAACTGGAAGACCGCGGTGCTGTACACGTCCGCGGCTTCGAGCGGCGGCTTCAAGGAGATCACGTTCGAAGTGAACGGCCGCGGCGCGTACTCGCGCCTGAAGTACGAGTCGGGCGTGCACCGCGTGCAGCGCGTCCCCGAGACCGAGTCGCAGGGCCGCATCCACACCTCGACCGCGACGGTCGCCGTGCTTCCCGAGGTCGACGACATCGACGTCGACATCAACTGGAACGACGTGCGCATCGACATCTTCCACTCGGGCGGCGCCGGCGGGCAGAACGTGAACAAGG
>JBBDXH010000052.1:0-7527 GCA_040902395.1 Dehalococcoidia bacterium | reverse complement strand
TCCCGGAGCTCCCGACGGATGCGCGTCCGCGCCTCCTCCCGCAGGTGCGCGCTCTCCGCGGCGAGCGCGTTCAGGCGGTGGTCGAGGTCGGCGCGCAGCCCCTCCGCCTCGGCGGCGGCGGTGCCGGCGCGAGCGGCGCGCTGTTCGGCCGCGTTGAGCTGGGCGCGCAGATCGCCGAGCAACGACTCGAGGTCGAGCTGCTCGCTGCTCAGGCCGCCCCGAGCGGACGCGATCACGTCCGCCGGCATGCCGAGGTTCGCAGCGATCGCGAGCGCGTTCGACTGTCCGGGCAGCCCGATCGTCAGGCGGTACGTGGGCGACAGCGTGGCGAGGTCGAACTCGACGGAAGCGTTCACGACGCCCGGCGTGCGATGCGCGTAGAGCTTGAGCTCGCTGTGGTGCGTGGTCGCGATCACCGTCGCGTCGTCGCGCATCAGCCGATCGACGATCGCGATCCCGAGCGCCGCGCCCTCCGTGGGGTCCGTCCCGGCGCCCAGTTCGTCGAGCAGGACCAGCGACCGCGGCCCGGCGCGCTCGATGATGTCGATGATCGCCGTCATGTGACCGGAGAACGTCGAGAGCGACTGTTCGATCGACTGCTCGTCACCGATGTCCGCGAAGATCGCGTCGTACACGGGAATCTGCGTCCCGACGTGCGCGGGCACCGGCAGGCCGGCGAGCGCCATCAGACAGAGCAGCCCCGCCGTCTTCAGCGCCACGGTCTTGCCGCCGGTGTTCGGCCCGGTGATCAGCAGCGCGTGCTGCTCCCCGCCGATCGCGAGTGAGATCGGCACCACGTGCCCCTCGAGCAACGGATGGCGCGCGCGCTCGAGCCGCAGCTCGGCGGGCGCGTCGACGATCCACGGTTGCTCCGGGCCGGCGATCGCGAGGTCGACCGCGTCGAGTTGCAGCGCGAAGCGTGCGCGTGCGAGCGCGACGTCGACGTGCGCGATCAGCTCGACCGCCTCTTCGACCTCGCTCGCGACCTGACCGACCGCGCCAGACAGTTCGCGCAGGATGCGCTCGACCTCGTGGCGTTCCTGTAGCTGAAGCTCCCGCCAGCGGTTCCCCAGCTCGACGACCTCCATCGGCTCGACGTAGAGCGTCGCCCCCGAGGCGGAGGTGTCGTGGACGACGCCGCGCACGGCGCCGCGGAACTCCACGCGCACGGGCAGGACGTAGCGACCGTCGCGCATCGTCACGATCGGCTCCTGGAGCGCCTCGCGGAATGCCTGCGAGGCGGAGAGTGCCTGCATGCGCTGCTGGAGGCGGTCGTGCGCCGTCGCCATCTCGCGACGGATGGTGCGCAGCTCCGGGCTCGCGCCGTCGAGGACCTCGCCGCGGTCGTCGATCGCGCTCTCGATCAGCTCGCGGATCGCGCCGAGGTCCGGCATGCGGTCGCCGAGTGCGGCGAGCAGGGGTGTCTCGTCACCGCCGCGGAGGAGCGTGCGGGCGACGCGCGTGGCCGCGCCGGCCGTGGAGGCGATGTCGAGCAGCTCGTTCGCGGCGAGCACGTGACCGATGGCCGCGGCGCGCGCGCCGGCGCGGACGTCGTGTGCGCCGCCCATCGGGATGACGACGCCGCGCTGCGCGAGCAGCACGGCCGCGGCCGTCTCGCGCTGGCGGGGCACGACGAGAGCGCGATCCGCCACCGGCCGGAGCGCGAGCGCGGCCTCGCGTGCGGCGGAGAACGACGTCAGCCGCGCCAGCCGCTCGACCACGCGCGGGTACTCGAGGACGGCGAGCGCTCTATCGTCCAGCGCCGGCTTCCTCATCTTCGCCGCCTGCGCCGTCTGCGCCGTCGGCGGAGCCGTTCAGCCGAGCCGTGCCGAGCAACGCGCGCAGCGTCGCCTCGACGTGCCGGTCCTCGCTGCGGTCGACGGTGCGCGGGTCGAGCAGCACGCGGTCGTCCGCGATGCGGGCGACGATCGGCGGATCGGCCGTGCGGAGCGCGTCGGCGAAGGCGCTCGCGTTGCCGCCCGGGGGTGTGACCGCACAGACGATCGTGGGCAGCTCCTCGCCGGGCAGCGAACCGCCGCCCACGGCCGATCGCCCCTCGGTCGCGACGGCGTGCGGTCCGCACGCACGCGACCAGCGGCGCGCGCGGCGCGCGAGCCGGTCGATCGGCTCGGCGATCATGCGCCAGACCGGCACGCGCAGTTCGGCTTCACCGCGCGCGTAGTGCTCGAGCGTGGCCGCGAGCCCGGCGATCGCCGACTTGTCCAGGCGCACCGCGCGCGCGAGCGGGTGCCGCCGCATCGCCGCGATCGGCTCCGACCGGCCGACCGCGATCCCCGCCTGCGGGCCGCCGAGCAGCTTGTCGCCCGAGAAGAGCGCGACGTCGACGCCGGCGGTCACGGACTCCTGCACCGTCGGCTCGGCCGCCAGGCCGTACCGGCGCGTGTCGAGCAGCGCTCCGCTGCCGAGGTCGTCCAGCAGCAGTAGTCCGCGCTCGCGGGCGAGCGCAGCGAGCGCGGCGAGCGACGGCGACTCGCTGAAGCCGACGACACGGAAGTTCGACGCGTGCACGCGCAGGATCGCCGCCGTGCGTTCGGTGATCGCCTCCGCGAAGTCGCGGACGTAGGTGCGGTTGGTCGTCCCCACCTCCACGAGCGCGGCGCCCGACTGGCGCATCACGTCGGGGATGCGGAAGCCGCCTCCGATCTCCACGAGCTGACCGCGCGAGATGATCACCTCCCGGCCGGCGCACAGCGCGCCGAGCGCGAGCAGGAGGGCGGAGGCGTTGTTGTTCACGGCGATGCCGTCTTCTGCGCCCGTTACGCGACATAAGAGAGACTGCAGGTGCGTGAAGCGCGAGCCGCGTGCGCCGCTCTCTATGTCGAACTCGAGGTTGGTGTAGCCGCCACCCACGCGCTCCATCGCGTGCAGCGTGTCCGCCGAGAGCGGCGCGCGCCCGAGATTGGTATGGATGATCACGCCTGTGGCATTCACGACCCGGCGGAGCGTGGGGCGGAGCGATTCGGATCGATCGATCACGGCCTCGACGACGCCCTCGGGCGGGAGCGCTGCGGAGCGGGCGATCGCGCCGCGGTACTCGTCGAGCACCGTGCGCGCGAGATCGGCGACCGCGCCAAGGCCGCGAAGCGAGCGCGGCCACGCGCGGGTCCGCGAGCAGGCGGTCGACGGACGGCAGGCGGCGATAGAGGTCGTTGGTCACGCAGCTGTCCGAGATACGGGCGGACTTTGCGCAAGATTGTAGGCAGGTTGTGGGTAAGCCCACCGCGATTCCGCTACGGGAGCGCTGCGCTCGCTTCGATACTCGTTACATGCTGAAGCGGTTGCAGCCCGGAGGACAGCAGTCAGGTCGCCCGCGTGCGTCCCGGACATCGAGTCCGTCGACGGCACGTGTGCTGGTCGCCCGGCAGCCCATCTTCAACGCGCGACTCGAGGTCACCGCGTACGAGCTGCTCTTCCGATCGCTGCCGTGGGCCGACCTCAGCGGACACCGCGGCACGCAGGCAACGGCGCGACTGATCGTCGACAGCCTCATGGAGCAGGGCAGCCGCACGCTCACGCAGGGGCACCCCGCGCACGTGAACTTCACGCGCGAGCTGATCGTCGGCGGCTACGCCGACGTGATCCCGCATGCCACGGTCGTGATCGAAGTGCTCGAAGACGTCCCCGCCGACGAGGAGGTCCTCGCCGCGCTGGCTGCCCTGCGCACGTCGCGGTATCGGGTCGTGCTGGACGATGTGCGCGATGTCGAGCGGGTCGTGCCGTTCAAGGATGTGATCACCGGCGTCAAGATCGACCTGCCGTTCGTCGAAGTTGAAAGCCTGCCGCGCATCGTGAGCGACCTCCGCAAGCTCGTCCCCGGCGTCCAGCTGACGGCCGAGAAGGTCGAGACGTGGGAGATGTTTCAGCTGACCAAGGAGCTCGGCTTCGACGGCTTCCAGGGCTACTTCCTGAGCAAGCCGATCACGCTCGAGCGAGCGAGCGTCGAGGCCTTCCGCCCGCACTACCTCCAGTTGCTCAACCTCACGAGCGCGCCCGTCGTGGACATGGTCGCGGTCGAGCAGATCGTGCGCACGGATCTTGCGCTCACCAGCAAGCTGCTGCGCCACGCCAACTCCGCGTCATCCATGCAGACGCGCGCGTTCGACTCGATCCGCGACGCGCTGGTGCTGCTCGGCGCCGAGGGCGTTCGCCGCACGGCCGCGCTTGCTGCGCTCGCCGGTCTCGGCAGCGACCGGCCCGAGGAGCTCGTCATGAACTCCGTGGTGCGGGCCCGCTTCTGCGAGTCGCTTGCGGAGATCGGCCACCTCAACGCGCCGCGCTTCGACCTGTTCCTGCTCGGCATGTTCTCCATGGTGGACGCGCTGCTCGGGGCGCCGATGGAGCAGGCGCTCGAGGACCTCCCGGTCACGGACGCGGTGCGCGGTGCGCTGTTGTACGGCGAAGGCCGGCTGGGCTCGGTGCTGCGGCTGGTCGAGGCCTACGAGCGCGCCTCCTGGGATGAGTTCCAGCAGCTTGCGTGGGACCTCGAGCTGGACGTCGCGCGGATCCCGCCGCTGTACGTCGACGCCGTACAGTGGATGTCCAACGCGTTCGAGAACGCCCGCGCAGTCTGACCCGCGATCCCGGTACGGCACGCGACGCAGCGATGGAGCCTGTCGCTCGCTCGCTCGCGTTGATCGTACGCATCGCATCCGTAGGATCGGACCCCCGGCCACGGCTCGCATCGCACTCCCTGCTCTCCGGAGGCATTTCGTGAACTTGCGCATCCCCGGTCCCACCCCCGTTCCCGCGGAGGTGGCGCAGGCCGGCGCGGCCGAGATGATCAATCACCGCGGCCCGGAGTTTGCGGCCATGATCAGGCGCATCACCGCGGGTGCGCAGCAGGTCTTCCAGACGAAGAACAGCGTGCTGACGCTGACGGCGTCCGGATCCGGCGCGATGGAAGCCGCGGTCGTCAACCACGTGGCGCCGGGCGAGCAGGTGCTCGTGATCACGATCGGCGTGTTCGGTCAGCGCTTCGTGGACATCGTCCGCGCGTACGGCGCGGAGCCCGTTGAGCTGGCGTTCGACTTCGGGTCGGCCGCGGATCCCGCGCAGGTCGACGACGCGCTTCGCGCGAACCCGGGCATCCGGACGGTGCTGGTCACGCACAACGAGACCTCTACCGGCACCACGAACGTCTATCTCCCGCAGATCTCCGAGGTCGTACACCGCCACAACGCGTTGATGATCGTGGATGCAATCTCCTCGCTCTCGTCCGTCCCCGTGCAGACCGACGGGTGGGACCTCGACGTCGTGCTCTCCGGCTCGCAGAAGGGCTGGATGACGGCGCCCGGGCTGGCGTTCGTCTCCGTGAGCGACCGCGCGTGGGCGCGCCAGGAGACGAACCCGATGCCGCGCTTCTACTTCGACCTGCGCCGGGCGAAGGACGCGCTGGCGCGGGGCGAGACCCCGTGGACCCCCGCGGTGTCGCTCATGTTCCAGCTCGACAAGGCGATCGAGATGATGCTGGCGGAGGGGCTCGACGCGATCTACGAACGTCATCGCCGCCTCGCCCGCATGACGCGCGACGGCATCCGCGCGCTCGGTCTCGAGCTGCTCGCGAGCGAGGGCCTGGAGTCAGACACCGTGACCGCCGTGAAGATCCCCGAGGGCGTGGACGGCTCGCAGTTCACGAAGGTGGCGCGCGAGCAGTTCGGCACGGTCTTCGCCGGCGGCCAGGGGCCGCTGCGCGGCAAGATCTTCCGCTTCGGACACCTCGGCTACGTCCACGAACCAGACATCCGCGCCGGCCTCGTCGCGGTCGAGAAGACGCTGGTCAGCCTCGGCTACGCCGTCGCCAACCGCGCGTAGCCGGAGGTCGCTTGGCGCGTATCCTGGTCGCGGACGCTGTCGCCCAGGAGGGCATCGACTTCCTCCGCGAGCGTCACGACGTCGAGGTGTCCACCGGCCTGTCTGAAGACGCACTGGTTGAGGCGGTCCGCGGGCGCGACGCGTTGATCGTCCGCAGCCAGACGCAGGTGACCGCGCGCGTGATCGCGGCCGCCGACCGGCTCTCCGTGATCGGCCGCGCCGGCGTCGGCGTCGACAACATCGACCTGGACGCGGCGACCCAGCACGGCGTGATCGTGGTCAACGCGCCGCTCGCCAACACGCTCTCGACCGCCGAGCACACGTTCGGGCTGATGCTCGCGCTCGCACGCAACACGCCGCAGGCCTACGCGTCGTTGCGCGCCGGCAAGTGGGAGCGCAACCGGTTCATGGGCGTCGAGCTCGCCGGCAAGACGCTCGGCATCATCGGGCTCGGGCGCATCGGCACGGAGGTGGCGCGCCGCGCGCGCGCCTTCGAGATGCGCGTGATCGCGTTCGATCCCTTCGTCTCGCGCGACCGCGGCAGTCAGCTCGGCGTCGAGATGACCGAGCTCGAGCCGCTGCTCGCGACGTCCGACTTCGTCACGCTGCACACGGCGCTGCACGAGGGCAGCCGGGGCATGATCAACGCCGAGCGGCTCGCGCTCGCCAGGCACGGCGTGCGCATCATCAACGCCGCACGCGGCGCGCTGATCGACGAGCAGGCGCTGTACGACGCGGTCGAGTCCGGCCAGGTTGCCGGCGCGGCCATCGACGTCTTCAGCGTCGAGCCGGCAGTCGGGAACATCCTCACCACGCATGACCGCATCGTGGTCACGCCGCACCTCGCGGCCTCGACCTACGAGGCGCAGGATCGCGCCGCGCTCGACGTCGCCGAGCAGGTCGCCGACGTGCTCGACGGCGGCACCGCACGCTTCGCGGTCAACGCGCCGCTGCTCGATCCGGAGACGATGGCGGTGCTCGGCCCGTACATCGACGCCGCGGAGGTCGCCGGCAACGTCGCCATGCAGCTGGCCGGCGGCGGCGTGCAGCGCGTGCGCGTCGAGTACCTCGGGGACATCGCGAACTACGACAGCACCCCGCTCCACGCCGGCGTGATCGTCGGCATGCTGCAACGCGTGACGAGCGAGAAGGTCACGATCGTCAACGCGAAACGGCTCGCGGAAGAGCACGGCCTGCGCATCGACGAAGAGACCGGCGCCGCACGCGACCCCTACGCGAACCTCGTGGTCGTGCACGCGATGCTCGACGACGGCGGCGAGGAGTCCGTGGCAGTGACGCACACCGGCTCGGGGCTGCGCGTGGTGGGCATCGGTCCGTACCCGGTGGAGGTCGCGCGCGCGACGCCGTACCTCGTGGCGATCGAGAACATCGATCGTCCGGGCATGATCGGGCGGGTGGGCACGCTGCTCGGGAAGCTCGGCGTGAATATCGCGCACATGTCGGTGGCGGGCGGTCCGGGCGGCCTGGCGCTGATGGTGCTCTGCATCCAGCGGTTGCTCACTGCGGACGAACTCACCGAGGTCGCCGCCCTCGAAGACCTCCACAGCGTCCGCCAGATCGACCTCTCGGTCACGCGGCCCGCGACCTGATTCGGGGTGCCCCGGCGAGCGGAGGGCGCCAGCCCTCCGACGGCCGCGCCCCGCGAACCTCGA
The DNA here is from genome assembly GCA_040902395.1 of Dehalococcoidia bacterium. Classification (GTDB taxonomy): domain Bacteria; phylum Chloroflexota; class Dehalococcoidia; order UBA2979; family UBA2979; genus VGNK01. The sequence continues at coordinate 22 of JBBDXH010000052.1, read as the reverse complement.
CCGCCTCCGGCGAGCCCTCCGA
>JBBDXH010000051.1:4185-7579 GCA_040902395.1 Dehalococcoidia bacterium | reverse complement strand
GTCTCGATGCCGCGCGACTCCTCGACGGTGATGACGCCGTCCTTGCCGGCCTGCTCCATCACCTCGCCGATCAGGTCGCCGATCTCCTTGGAAGCCGCGGAGATCGATGCCACCTGCGCCATCTGCTCGCGGGTGGTGACCTTGATCGAGTTCTTCGAGATCTGGTCGGTGATCGCGTGCGCCGCGGCTTCGATGCCGCGCTTGAGCGCCATCGGGTCCGCGCCCGCGGCGACGTTCTTCATGCCCTCGTGCACGATCGCCTGGCCGAGCACCGTGGCGGTGGTCGTGCCGTCACCGGCGATGTCGTTCGTCTTGGAGGCGATCTCCTTGGCGAGCTGCGCGCCGATGTTCTCGAACGGGTCGTGTAGCTCGATGTCCTTGGCGATCGTCACGCCGTCGTTCGTGATCGTGGGCGATCCGAACTTCTTGTCGAGCACCACGTTGCGACCACGCGGGCCGAGAGTCATCTTCACGGCGTCCGCCAGCGCGTCGATCCCATCGCGGAGCGCGTGGCGAGCCTGCTCATCGAATAGCAGCTGCTTGGCCATACCGTTCCCTTGTCTCGTGCCAAACCTGTTGTTTACCGTGCCGGCCGGGGCGTGCACCCGTGAGCCGATTAGCACTCTCTCTGGTGGAGTGCTAATGGTTGTACAGAATCGCGCCCTGACGTGCAAGGGGGTACGGGCAAACAGGGTGCCGGGACGCCGCTTTCGTGGCGAAATCGGGTCATCCGGGGCGAAAGCGAAGGTTAGCCGGCGGCCGTCGAGTCGAGGAAGGCCTGTACGCGATCGAGCACGCCGTCGGCTCCGCCGGCGCGTAACAGCGCCGTGGAGAGCGGCGGGCGGGTCCACTCCGCGGGCGTCGATCGGGCCTGCGACACCTCGACGCCGTCCGACAGACCGTACGCGCGGATGAATGCGCGGCCGCGCACCACGTACGAGGTGAGCGAGGCCTCCTCGTCGGGGACCGTGTAGACGTTGAGTGGGTGGTGGAGCACCGACTGCGCGAGCGCCTCCGGGAAGTTCCAGTGCAAGGCGAGGGCGCCACCGAGCTCCGCGTCGGTGAAACCGAACATCGCGCGCTCCGCCTCATGCAGGCTCGCGCCGTCGCGTGCGGCACGGCGCAGGCATTGGCGGAACTGCTTCGGCATGTGCTGTGCCAGCACCAGCCGGCCGATGTTGTGGAGCACGCCGGCCGTGAACGCTTCCTCGGCCGGTCCGTTCTCGCTCTGCGCGGCGATCTCCGCGAGCACACCCACGCTGACCGAGTACCGCCAGAACTCGCGGTAGTCGATGACGTCAGATTCACCCACGCTCTCGATCACGCATGAGGCGAGCACCGCGGAGCGCACGGCGCGAAAGCCGATGAGCACGATCGCGTCGCGGGTGGTGCCGATGCGGCGCGGGAAGCCGTAGTACGCCGAATTGGACAGGCGGAGGACCTTGGCGCTCAGCGCCTGGTCGGTTGCGATCACCTTGCCGAGCTCGTGCGCGGAGAAGCGGTCGCCGTCCGTGATTCGGAGCACGGCAGAGGCGACGCCCGCGAGCGGCCGGATCTCCGCGATCTCGCGGACGATGGCATCGAGGCCAGGCAACTGAGACTCGGCGAGTACCACGAGGTCGTCTCCGATGGACGGTCGGCGGTCGCGGCAATACGCGACACTGCGGTGATCATCGGCGCGCGCGCGTCGCCGTGAAGGGCCGCGCCGTCAAACAGCCCAGACGCCTACCCGACCGTTGCCTCCACGAATGCGTCGGCGCGGCGGAGGATGCCTGCGATGCCGCCCGCCCTGCCGATCGCGCCGGGGAGCGCGGCGGGCACGCCGTCCTCGCTCGATACCGCCTCCTGCGACGGCGCCACGCCGTCGGGAATCGCGTGCGCCCGCGCGAACAACCGCGCGCGGATCACGCACGCCGTCAGGCTGCCCGGCGCGGGCAGCTCGGCGAGTGAGCGCGCGTGGTCGCCGATGGCGGCTGCGAGGTCGGGTGGGAAGTCCCAGCGCACGGCGAGCGCGCCGCCGAGTTCTGCGTCCGTGAAGCCGAATACCGCGCGCTCGGCCTCGTGTCGCGTCTGTCCGCCGGAGCGGACGATGCGCATCGCCACGCGCATCCCCTCGGGTCGGTACTGCTCGAGGGCGACGAGGCCGATGTTGTGGAGCACGCCGGCGGTGAAGGCGGCCTCGGCGTCGATCCCCTCACCCCGCGCCAGGAGCTCGGCGATCACGCCGACGCTGACGGAGAACCGCCAGCTCGCGCGCGCATCGGCGCCGGATCGGTAGGGAGCGAGGGCGGCCGGGTCCATCATGCAGGCCACCAGCACGACGGCGCGCACCGCGCGCAGCCCGACGAGCACGACCGCGTCGCGCACCGTGCTGATGCGCCGCGGGAAGCCGTAGTACGCGGAGTTCGCGAGCCGGAGGAGGCGCGCGGTGATCGCGGGGTCGTTCGCGATCAGCGTCGCCAGCTCCTGCGCCGAGAAGCGGTCGTCTGTGGTGAGCCGCGTGATGCGCATCGCCGACTCGGGGAGCGGGCGCAGCTCGGCGATCTCCGCGGCCAGTTGGTCGACCGGCGTCGGCATCGCGTACAGCGGCCACGGCTCGGGGGCGGTCATGCCCAGGGGTCTCCGATCCATCCGTCGCCGCTCGTGCGAGGGGCTGCTCAGGGATCGTCGCCCACGCCGGCACCGGCCCGTATTCAGGGTTCTCCTGATCTTCGGCCGCGCTCGCTCGCGTCGCTGCCCCTGTCACGCGGGCGAGCGTCGGCGTCACTGCCGGCCGGCGCGGAGCGGCCGGCCGACGCCCTGAGCGCCCGGCCCGCGCCGACGATGCCGTCCGCTGCGCCGCCGTCGCCCGGCGCCACGCCGGCAAGCTCGCGGCGTGGTCGAGCCAGGCGGCCGATCCGCGCGGGCGGCCAGTACCGGGCAATCGCGACCCCGTCGAGGCGATCACGGTGCACGGGTCCGAAGTTCCTGCTGTCGGTGGAGGCGTCGCGACGGTCGCCGAGCAAAAAGTACTCCCCGTCGCCCAGCCGGTTGAGACCGCGGAACTGTGCCTGCGGCGACGCGCCGTGCGCGTACGGCTCGACGAGCGCGCGCCCGTTCACCTGCACCACCGTGCCGACGCGCAGCGCCTCGCCGGGCAGCCCGACGACGCGCTTCAGCAGCAAGCGGCCCTCCGTGTCGCGGAGCGCAGCGATGCGACCGAAAGCCGCGACGCCGGCCTCGGGCGGTCCGCGTCGCACAATCAGGTAGTCACCGGGCTGGAGCGCGGGGTGCATGCTGCGCCCGGCGACTTCGACGCGGTAATAGCGGCGGCGGATGAATGCGACGAGTAGGGCGGCGCCGATCGCGCCGGCCGCACACACAACGACCGCGACCGGCTGCTGCGCCGGCCGCG
>JBBDXH010000051.1:0-4175 GCA_040902395.1 Dehalococcoidia bacterium | reverse complement strand
GGGGTCGTCGGGTCGTCAAACGCGGAGGGACGGTGCTACTTCTTCGTCTCCCAGAAGATCTTGTCGATCGCGGCGATCGAGTCGAGCAGCTTCTGGCCCTGCGCCGGGTCCTGTGACTTCTTCGCGGCGCCGGCTTCCTTCGTCGCCGTCCAGAAGAGCTGGTGCAGCTGCGGGTGCTTCTCGAGGTGCTCCGGCTTGAAGTAGTCGGTCCAGAGCACCCAGAGGTGCTCCTTCACCATGTGCGCGCGGTCCTCCTTGATTGAGAGGCAGCGCGATCGGTAGTCCTCAACGGTCTCGCCGGCACTCTTGAACTGCTCGGCCTTCTGGTAGCGCTCCTGCGTGGCTTTGACGGACTCCGCTTCGATACGCGCCTGCGCGGGGTCGTACACGCCGCAAGGGAGGTCGCAATGCGCGTGTCCGACCACGTTGGGCCGCAGCAGGGCGTCGATCGCCGAACGAATCGTCATCGGAATCTCCTCGCATCTCCAACGAGCTCTGGCGCGGGCGATGTTCGCCACGCGTCCGGACGGTGTCAATCACCCTACCCTCTCGCGCCAAGTCTCCCCGATCGCGGTGGCGCGCCCGGCCGGGCCGCCGTGCCCGTGCGCGCGCTCGCATTGATGAGCCGTCGCTCGGGGTGCAGCCATGACGGGCCGGCGTCGTCCTGACGGTGATGGGCGACCCGTCGCGGCGGGCGAGACCACGTGGAGCACGGACGCCGGCGGCATCCGTGATCTCCGGATGCCCCCGGCGGGGGCGGCTGCCGCGCGGCGGGCTGTTACTGGTGGCGGAACTGCGCGAGCGAGACGCCGCCGGTTCGGCGGTCGGGGTCGTTCAAACCGGGGTAGGGCGGGAAGAGCGACTCGAGCTCGCGGCGGATCGGGTCGCCATCGGGCAGGTACGGCGAGAAGTCGCCGCTTGGCGCGGGGCGCGCGCGCTGCCCGGTCACCTCGAAGTGCTTGATCTTGTCCTGGAGCATCATCAGCCCCTGGAGCAGCGACTCCGGGCGTGGAGGGCAACCCGGGACGTAGACGTCCACGGGCGTGATCAGATTCACACCCGGCAGCACCGAGTATGCGTAGGCGAAGGGGCCGCCCATGATCGCGCAACCGCCCATCGAGATGACCCACTTCGGGTCGGCCATCTGGAGGTAGATGCGGCGCACGACGGGCGCCATCTTCCAGGTGACCGTCCCGGCCACGATCATCAGGTCGGCCTGCCGCGGGGAAGCGCGGAAGACCTCCGAGCCGAAGCGCGCAATGTCGTAGCGGGAGGTTGCGGACGCGATCATCTCGATTGCGCAGCACGCCAGTCCGAACATCGCGGGCCAGAGTGACGAGGCGCGGGCCCAGTTCAGGATCCCGTCGACGGAGGTCACCAGCACGTTCTTCCTGACCTCTTCCTCGAGGTCGAGCGATGAGACTTCATCGCGCGTCCTGAGCAGGGGGTGCGGGATCTGCGCGTGCTGTTCCGTGGTCATCGCGTTCCCCGGTTCGTGAGTGCGGATACCGGCGGCCACACTAGCCGCGCACCGCTTCCGCGTCGAGCCACGGGCGGTACGCCGCCGGCGCCTCCACGGTGGGCACGGGAGACAGCCGGCGCAGGCGCTCGACGATCGGCGGCAGCACGTCCAGCAGCCGCTCGACGTCGGCCTCGGTGTTGTCGCGTCCGAGCGTGAAGCGCAGCGATCCGCGCGCCAGTTCCGGCGGCATGCCCATGCCGACGAGCACGTGGCTCGGCTCGACAGACCCTGTCGTGCAGGCGGACCCGGACGACGCGGCGATGCCGGCAAGGTCGAGCGCGAGCAGGACCGACTCGCCCTCGACGAAGGCGACGACGCACGAGACGTTCCCGGGAAGGCGGTCCTCGACGCGGCGAGGGCCGGTGATGGCGAGCATCGGCACGCGCCTCGGCAACTCGTCCATCAGCCGCATCTGGAGCGCGCGCTCGCGCGTGAGGTCCGCCTCGCGCCGCTCGGCCGCGAGCACCATGGCACGGCCGAACCCGACGATCGCGGGCGTGTTCTCCGTGCCGGCGCGCAGCCGCCGCTCCTGGCCGCCGCCGAGGATCTGCGGCGCCAGCGGTGTGCCGGCACGCACGTAGAGCGCGCCGGCGCCGCGTGGCCCGTAGAGCTTGTGCGCGGTGAAGGTCATGAGGTCCACGCCGAGCCGGTCGACGTGCACGCCCAGGTGCGCAGTCGACTGCACCGCGTCCGTGTGCACGACGGCGCGGGTGTTGCGCTCGCGCACCCGCCGCGCGATCTCCGCGATGTCGTTGAGCGCGCCCACCTCGTTGTTGGCGTGCATGACGGAGACGATCACCGTGTCGTCGCGCACGGCGGCTGCGACCGCCGCCGGGTCAACGCGGCCATCCGCGCCGGGGTCGACGATCGTCACCTCGGCGACGCCGTCGCGCTCGAGCTGCTCTGCGGTGTCCAGCACCGCGTGGTGCTCGACGGACGTGGTGACGAGGTGACGCCCGCGGCGCGTGCTCGCGGCGAGCACGCCGCGCAGCGCCAGGCTGTCGGACTCCGAGCCGCCCGAGGTGAAGACGATCTCGTCCGGCCGGGCACCGACGCAGCGCGCGATCGTCGCGCGCGACTCGTCCAGCGCCTGCGCCGCGCGCTGCGCTTCGACGTAGATCGACGACGGGTTGTGCCACCGCTCGGAGAAGTAGGGAAGCATCGCCGCGATCACATCCGGGTCGGGCGGCGTCGTCGCGGCATGATCGAGGTAGACCCGCGTGGACGGCGCGGAGCGGCCGCGTTGGAGGTCGCCGGAAGCGGGAGGCGGGCCGTCTGGAGTGGTCACACGTCGAGCATAACGCGGACCCCCTCGGATTCGTGTGTGCGATCCCGGCCAGGCGCCGGGTTCGCGGCCGCCGGACGAGGTCCTCACGAACGCGCTCGCGGTCACGCTCGCCGGCATGCGACTTTTGAACGTTGTTGTCTGTTAAACGCCTGCAACCTGCTAACGTCGATGACATGACGAATATCGGCGGCAGCCGACTCGAGGGCACCCGACAGACCGTGCTCAACATTCTCCGGCGGCGCGGCGGCGGCGTGTCGGTGGAGGAACTCGCCACCGAGCTCGGGCTCACCGGCGCCACCGTCCGGCGGCACCTCGACGTGTTGCTGCGGGACGACGTGGTGTCGGTGTCGCAGGCGCGAGGACGCACGGGGCGGCCGCGCTACGTCTTCGCGCTGACAGAGGCCGGCGAGGAGTTGTTCCCGCACCATTACGTGCGTCTCACGCACCGCGTGCTCGAGGAGATCGTCGCACTCGACGCGCATGAGACCGCCGGCCGCGGCGGCGACGAGATCGCGGATCTCGTGTTCGGCAAGATGGCGGATCGCCTCGCGCGCGAATACGCGCCGCTGGTTTCCGGCGAGACGCTCGAGCAGCGCGCGCGGTCCGCTGCTGCGCTGCTCAGCCAGGATGGCCTCGACTTCCACGTCGTCGTGGCGAATGCAGACATTCGCCTGCTCGGGCGCGGTTGCCCGTGCGCGCGCATCGGCGTGCAGGCGGGCCCGCCCGTGGCTGCACGCGCGTGCGAACACGACCGTCGGCTGCTCGAACGCGTGCTCGGAGCGCGGGTGCGTCCACTCGCCGCCGACGAGATCCCCTACGACTTCCTCTCCGGCTATGCGGTCGAGACTGAGGTGTCCGCGGCCGAGGGCGCGTCCTGACGACGCGGGGAACCACTGATCGACGGGGGCGCGCCCGCGTCCGTATACTGTTGCTTGAACATCACTCGAAGACGCGTGCGGCGGCAAGCGCCCCGCGTGCGCGACCGGGAAGGCGGAATCGCATGACGAGCATCCCCGGCATGGGCGCGCCGATCACCAGGCAGGCGCAGGCAGCCCCCGAGGGTTCGCCGTTGGTTCCGATGGTGACGATCACGGATCGCGCGGCCAGTCGTGCGCGGCAGCTGCTGACGGACAAGGGGCACGCAGACGGCATGCTCCGCGTGTTCGTGGTCGGCGGCGGCTGTTCCGGCTACCAGTACGGCATGGCGATCGCCGACGAGGCCGACGGCGACGACCGCGTGGTCGAGACCGAGTCCGGAGTGCGCGTCGTGGTCGACACCGATTCGGTTTCGATGATCCAGGGCGCGGAGATCGACTACGTCGAGGACCTGATGAAGTCCGGGTTCACGATCTACAACCCGAACGC
>JBBDXH010000050.1:0-7621 GCA_040902395.1 Dehalococcoidia bacterium | reverse complement strand
CCTTCGCGTACGGATACCGCTCGTCGACGACGAACACCGTGTCGAGCGCGAAGTCCCACTCCTCGGCGCCCTTCTGCACCGATCCGAATAGCACGAGATCCCCGGGATCCAGTTCGCGCAGGATCGGCGCGGACGCCTGGAGGCAGATCGAGTACCGCATGGTCTTGCCGAAGACCCACGGGTCCGTGTTCTGCGAACGCGGAGGCGCGGGCAGCTCCAGCAGCGGCCGATGACAGAACTTCGCAGCCCCGGGCAGGGCGTCCCGGAGTGCGACCGCGTCACTGGGGGGTTCCCACTCGCCCCAGAAGGTCGCCTCGTGCGCATCTCGGAGCATGAAGCGGCCATTCGAGCCGACGGGGATCGCGAAGCGCGTCGGAGCAATGAGGTATCTCCGCCGATGGCGATCGCTGACGTTCCAGGCGCAATGCCCGTTCGTGATCGCACTCGCGCCGGGTTCGCCGCCAGGGTGGTTCAGGAGAATGGTTCGGCTCATGCACCCCAGTCTGTCACGGTTCGCCCCAACGCTCCCGATCTTGGGGCGCCGCCGGGCAGATTCAGTCCGAAAAGACCCGCCCGATCACATTTCCGGCGCTTTGCCCACGAACGTGATTTCTTCGCCCGTCCACATCGACGAGCGCTCGAAGTCGATGAAGTTCGCCTCGTCTTCGGCGAGCCGGCGATCGGCGGCAGCCTGCTCCTCGCGGCTGCCGGTAGCTGCCGCGCGGTCGAACCAGATCTCGGCGACGCCGTCGTACGGCTCGTCCATGAGTCCGCGGGTGGCGTCCCGGTAGCGCGTCGCGTCGATGCGGCTGTGCACCTGGATGTAGCGCTTGATGCCCATCACTTCGGCCACGCTCGCGACGAGCGGACCGTGTTGCTCCCGCCAGTACTGCTGGAACTGCTCGCGGGTCATGCCCGGCTTGCGCCGGAGCACGTATACGAACTGTCGCATCGCGGCCGGTCGTTTCGTGCGCGACGCACGCTATCCGTCGAACGCCCGCTTCAGCGCGGCGATGTCGAGCTCTTCATCTGGAGCATCGCCTGAAACGCTCGTTCCGACTTCGCACGGTCCGGGTCGTTCGCCATCTCCTCCCAGCCCCGCGGGACCACCTGCCAGGAGAGCCCGAACTTGTCCTTCAACCAGCCGCACTGCTGGGCGGCCGGGTCGCCGCCCTCGGAGAGTCTCTCCCAGTAGTAGTCCAGCTCGGCCTGGTCAGCGCACTCGATCTCGAGGGAGATCGCCTCGTTGAAGCTGAAGTCAGAGCCCCCGTTGAAGGCAACGAACGACTGTCCGTTGAGCTCGAACTGCACCGTCATCACCGTGCCGGGTGGCTTGCCGTGCACCTCCTGGCCGGCCTCCGGGAAGCGCGTGACGGCGCCCAACCGCGAGTCCTTGAACACGCTGGTATAGAAGCGGGCCGCATCCTCGGCCTCCGTGTCGAACCAGAGGTTGGGTCGAATCCTGCTCATCGTTCCCTCCCTGCGTTGCGGAGCGGCTCAACCGCGCCGTAGCCACGGGACGCTATCAACAGCGCACACGATCGCACAGCCGGCAGAGCCGACTGCCGCGCGTCGGACGGTGGCCACCCGGTGCCGGACCGGCGGCGTCACTGCGCACGGCACCGATCGGACCAAGCGCCCGGACCAACCTTCCGGACAGCGCGCCCGGACGAACGCGCCACTCGACGCTCGGCGCCCCGCCCGCTATCCGGCGGCGGTGGACCGGGCGTCCGCGTGCTGCGGGTGCGCGCGCCAGCGCTCGTAGACGGCGCGTGCCTCGGCGACGGTGGACCGGCCAAAGAGCTCCGCGCGGAGCACGCGGGCGCCCGGGCCGCCCGCGGTGTACGTGGCCAGTTGCTTCTTCGCCTGGATCAGCGCCTCCCGTGGCGGGAGGTGCTCCTCGATCAGCGCCAGGTGATCGACGACGACGGCGGCCTCGCGCTCGGCGCGCGCGGCGGGGTCGCGGGCCGCGTGCGCAGGGTCGAAGAGCCACGGGTGGCCGAGGGCGGCGCGGCCGATCATCACCGACGCGCAGCCCGTCTCCGTCATCATGCGCCGCGCCTCGGCGAGCGCGCCGACGTCGCCGTTGCCGGTGACGGGGATGCGCACCGCGGCGACCACGTCCGCGATCACGTCCCACGGCGCGCGGCCGGCGTAGCGCTGCGATCGCGTGCGCGGGTGCACGGTGATCGCGTCCACGCCGACGTCGGCGGCCATGCGCGCGACCTCGACGGCGTTGAGCGTGCGGTCGTCCCAGCCGCCGCGGATCTTGATCGTGAGCGGCACCTCGAGCGCCGCGCGCAGTGCGGCGAGGATGCGCGCCGTCGCGGACACGTCGCACATCAGCGCGGCGCCCTTGCCCTTGCGCACGATCTTCGGCACCGGACAGCCCATGTTGATGTCGATGATCTCCGCGCCGGCTGCGACCAGGCGCAGCGCGGCCGGCACGAGCGTCTCGGCGCTGTTGCCGAGCAGCTGCATCGCCACCGGCTGCACCAGCGGATAGCGGCACGCGAGCACGTCGGTGCGCGCGTTGTCGCGGATCAACGCGTCGGCGTCGATCTCCTCGTTCGTCGTGAAGCCGCTGCCGCAGCGCTCCGCGATCAAGCGGAACGGCCCATTCGTGAACGCCGCCATCGGCGCGAGGCGCACGGGCGCGTTGCGGAGCAGGTCGGCCATCGAGAGCGTGGGCATGCCTCGAGTATGCCAGCCGCGCCGTCTCTAGCGCGCGCCGTGCGCCCAAGCCGGGACGGCGCGCCCGCGGCAAGCCTCGGCCGACAGGCCGGGTGTCAGCACGGGGTCTCGGTGATCGAGGGAGCGTCGGACCGTCGCGCTGACGCGGTGCGCTTCGAGCGGCGGCACCGAGCGCGGCCGCGCGTGCACGCCGGCCGGCCAACCTGACACCCCGGCCTGTCGGCCGAGGCTTGCCGGGGAGCGCTCCTATTTCGCGCGCTGCATGAGCAGCGCGAGCAGCGTGTTCAGCGCGGAGATGCCGACGATCATCATCCCCGTCTGCCGCGGCACGCCCGGCATCCGCGCCACGAGGATCGCGCCGAGCAGATCGCTCGCGTGGATCGCGGGCGCCGCGCGGATCGCGTGGCGGCGATCCGGACCGTCGCGTCGCAGCAGGTCGAACGCGACGAGCACGGTGCGGATCCCGAACATGCGCAGCCCGTACGCCGCGACCGGCGGCGCCTCTTCGGTGAAGCGCCGCGTGATCACCTGTGGCGCGACCAGCCCGATCGCGCCGTTCACCAGTCGAATCACGCCCAGGGCGATGCGGGCGAGTTCGCGCACCGTGTGCATTTGGCGCTGTCCTCTCGGCGGTCCTCTTGCATGGCACCGGCGCCCGCCGGCGATGCTACCGCCGTCGCCGGACGGACGCGTGAGCGGTGGCGATCCCGCGGGACGGGTGCGGACGGGGCGAACGGCGAGAGGACCTCAAGACATGATCGCGCGGCGGAGCCGCCACGCGGCGAGCACATACAGCACCGTCGCCATCGCGAAGAGCACGCCCAGCTCGGGCAGGATGTCGAAGAGCGAGCCGTCGTGGCGGACGAGCGTCGCGAAGGCCTCGCTGCCCCAGGCGTGGGGGGTGACGTGCGCCATGCGCCGCATCGTCTCCGGAAACACCTCGAGCGGCACCATCGATCCGCCAAGTGCGCCGAGTCCGAGCCCGAGCAGCAATCCGAGCGCGCCAGCCTGCTGCGTGTTCGACAGCGCCGCCCCGGCGAGCATCCCCGCGCCGCTTCCGACCAGCGAGAACGCGATCAGCACGGCCGCCGCACCGAGCGGGTCGCCCCAGTTGACCTGGAAGAGCACGAGCGAGCCGAGCATGATCAGCAGCCCCTGCGTGAGCGCGATCGCGAACCGGCCGAGCGCCTCGCCCGCAACCACCTCCACGGCCGACGTGGGCGTCGAGAGCATGCGGCGAGAGATGCCGAACTGCCGCGTTTCAATCAGCGCGACCGCGCTGGTCAGCGATGTGAGGAAGATGAAGAGCAGCAGCTGCTGGCTCGCCCCGAGGTCGAAGTACTCGAACGAGTCGCCGAGCGCGGCCTCGCCGACCCGCTCGACCGCAACCTGCGGGCCCGGCACGACCGGCGCCAGCGAGGCCGCGAGCGCCAGCCCGTCCTCGATCGACGCGAGGCCTTCGGCGGCGAGGAAGCGCGCGGCTACCACGCGTGCCGCCTGCCCGGCGAGCGCCGCGTCGACCACGGGGCGCAACTCCTGGCCGAGCCGATCCGGACGCGCGTAGTAGCGCAGTGCGACGGTCCCGCTCCCACCGACGGCGTCGCCGTAGCCGGGCGGAATCACCAGCCCCGCCTGCACGCGCCCGCGCTCGACGGCCGTGAGCAGCGCGTCTTCGTCGTCGAAGCGATCCACGATCACGTTGTCCGCCGCGTCGATCGCGCCGACCAGATCGGTCACGAGCGGGCCCGCGTCCGCCGGCACGAGGATGCCGATGCGCGCGTCAAAGCCGCTGCCGAAGGTGAGGCCGAGCACGACGATGATCAGCAGCGGGAAGATCAGGATGAAGAAGACGTTCGCACGGTCGCGGAAGACGCGGCGCAGATTGACGCCGGCGATCGCGAGCACGGCGCTCACGGTCGCGCCAGCCGATCCATGCGCAGCGCGGCGACCGCGCTCGTCGCCACGGCGATCACGAGCAGCGCCGCGGCCGCCGGCAGGACATTCGCGACCCCGATCTGCGCATCCGCGAGACCACGCATGAACCAGAAGTGCGGCGTGACACGGGTCACGCTCGCGAGCACGCCACCGGCCTGCTCCACGGGAAAGAACGTTCCGCCGAGCATGCCCAGCACAACGGCGACGATCGACTGGAAGCTGCCGCTCTGCTCGGCCGTACGCGCAAGCGTCGCCGTCACCGCGGTGATGCCGGTGGCGGCGAGCACCCCGGCGACGATCAGGATCGCCACCCCCGCGGGCGCGCCCCAGCGCGCGCCGAGCAGCAGCGACGACGCGACGAACAGCGTGACCATGCTCGCGGTCCCGAGCACGAGCGAGGTCAGCACCTTCCCGCCGAGGATCGACCCGCGCGGGATCGGCGCCGCGAGCAGTCTCAGCAGCGTCGCGTCGCGCCGCTCGTCGACGAGGCTCGACAGTCCGAACTGCACCGTGAAGAGCAGAAAGAACACGGCCATGCCGGCCGCGTAGAAGGTGGTGAAGTCGAGCTCGCGGCGGCTGGCCGAAGCGTCCTCGAGCACCGCCGGGGGCGGCACCGCCGCCGCACGCGCGGCGACCGCCGCGAGGTCGACGCCCGCGGCGCCGCCGCTGCCCCCGCTCGCGGCGAGCATCGCGGCGGTCGCGAGCTGGACCGCGCGCAGGCGCTCGGCGAACGCGCCGGCGACCGAGGCGGCAACCTGCGTCCCGATCGGCGCGTCGATGTTGCCGATCACGGTGATCCCCGCGACGCCGCCGCCGGTGACGGCGTCCGTGAACCCCGCCGGCAAGACGAACGCCGCGTCGATCGTGCCGGTCTCGGCCCACGCACGCGCCTCGTCCGCGGAGGCGGCCTCGCGAAGCGCGATCAGCCCGTCCGCCTCGAGCGGGGCGAGCACGTCGCGACGGAAGCTCGCGCTCAGCTGCCCGCCGTCTTCGTCGGCGACGGCGAACGTGAAGCTGATGTCGCCGGAGGCTGCCTGTCCGATCGTCAGGTTGAGGATGCCGGCCAGCGCGAGCGGCACGACGAGCGCGATCAGCAGCGCGGAGCGATCACGTAGCCGCTGGCGCAGGTCCTTGAGCGCAATCGTCACCGCCGCGCGCATCTGCTCAGGCGCCCCTCACTCCCGCAGCGCCGTTCCCGTGAGATGGAGGAACACCGCTTCGAGGTCGGGTTCGAGCACTTCCACGGAACGCACGTGGGCCCCGGCGTCCGCCACGACCCGCAACAGATCGGGCAGCAGCGTGCTCGCGCCGTCCACCACGAGGTCGATCGCGCCGTCGACGGGCGTTGCCGCGCGGACGCCCGCCAGCGCGGCGGCGGCAGTCGCGGCCGGGGCGAGGTTGCCGTCGGCCACCAGCCGCACGCGGTCGTGCTCGCCCACCAGCGCCACGAGCTCCCGCCGCGAGCCCTCGGCCTCCAGCACCCCGCGGTCGATGATGCCGACACGATCACAGAGCCGCTCGGCCTCCTCCATGTAGTGCGTCGTGTAGAGCACGGCCATCCCGTCGGCGCCGAGCTGCTCCACGCTCTCCAGGATGGCGTTCCGGCTCTGGGGGTCCACGCCCACCGTCGGCTCGTCGAGAATCAGCAGCTGCGGCCGGTGCAGCAGCCCGAGGCCGATGTTCAGCCGCCGCTTCATCCCGCCCGAGTACTGCTTCGTCAGCTCGTTCGCACGGTCGCGCAGCCCGATCAGCTCGAGCACCGCGTCGATGCGCTTCGCGCGCTCGGCTCGCGGGATGCGGTAGAGGCGGGCGAAGAACGTGAGGTTCTCGCGCGCGGTGAGGTCAGGGTAGATCGCGAGCTCCTGCGGCACGTAGCCAATCGCGCTCCGCACCGCGACCCCGCCGGTGGTGACCGGCCGGCCGCCGAGGCGCACCTCGCCGCCGTCGGCGCGGAGCAGACCGGCCACGATCGAAATCACCGTCGTCTTGCCCGCGCCGTTCGGCCCGAGCAGCCCGTACGTCTCGCCCGGCGCGATCTCGAACGACACGTCATCCACCGCGACGAGCTCGCCGAAGCGCTTGCCGAGATTGCGACAGACGAGCAGAGGCTCCGCCATCCCGTGACAGTACGGGCGCCGGCTCCGGGGAGGTAAAGCGGAGGTCACCGCGGTTCGCTGACGTAGGTCGGGGGAGGTACGCGGGCGAGGTACCGCACGTGACCACGGGTGGTATGACTACCGCCGATCGCGACGAAGGGAGCCGGCGCATGGTCGCGGATGCACAGCAGGCGGCACGCGCGCGAGGGCCGCTCGCGCCGTTCCGCGTGCTCGATCTCACGAACGAACTCGGGCAGCTCACGGGGCGGATGCTCGGCGACCTCGGCGCGGACGTGATCAAGGTCGAGCCGCCCGGCGGCGATCCCAGCCGCTGGATCGCGCCGTTCTATCGCGATCTGCCGGACGCAGAGGGCTCGCTGCACTGGTGGATGTTCAACGCGAACAAGCGCGGCATCACGCTCGACCTCACGCACGAAGACGGCCGCGCACTCTTCCTCGACCTCGTCGGCCGGGCCGACTTCGTGCTCGAGACCACGCCGCCGGGGACGATGACCGCGCTCGGGCTCGGCTACGACGAGCTCGCAGCGGCGAAGCCGGCGCTCGTGATGACGTCGATCACGCCGTTCGGGCAGGAAGGGCCGTACGCGCAGTGGCGCGCGAGCGACCTGATCGGCGCGGCCATGGGCGGGCAGATGTACCTCAACGGCGACCCCGCGCGGGAGCCGCTGCGGCCGACCGTCTCGCAGGCGTACGCGCAGGCCTCCGTGCAGGCGGCGGTCGGCACCATGACGGCGCACTTCCACCGCACGCGCACCGGCGAGGGCCAGCACGTCGACGCGTCGCTCCAGGAGGCCGCGGCCACCCTGCTCGACAACGCCGCGCCGTTCTGGGACCTCATGCACGTCAACCTCTCGCGGCCGGGCAACGGCCGCGGC
>JBBDXH010000049.1:0-7641 GCA_040902395.1 Dehalococcoidia bacterium | reverse complement strand
GTCGGGCAGGCCGAGGTCGAGGATCACGAGGTCCGGGGGATCGTGCCGGAACGACTCCAGCGCGGTTCGTCCGTCGCCGCAGCCGACCACTTCGTAGCCGTGGCGCTGCAGTCCGCGACGGAGCACCGAGAGGATCTCCGGGCTGTCATCCACAACGAGCACGCGCGGCAGGCGTGCGCTCCGCTGCTCCGTCATGCGTCCATCCGGTCCGCGGCAGTCCATGGTGGTCGTGCGCCGCGCGGGGGAGCACGCGACGCCGTTCATGATGGCGCATCGCGCGTGGCGCGTCAGCGTGAAGCCGCCGCGCGCTCTCCGGCCCGGCAAGCCGGCGGCCGGCTAGCGCGAGAAGATCTGGCGGTCGGGGAAGACGCCCTCGAGGAACGCGTCCACGCGCGTGCGGAGCTCGTCGGCGCCGCCGATGCCGGTGATGCACGTCACGCTCTCGCTCGCGGGCGCGCCGGACGCCTGCGCGATGGCGAGCGGCGTCGCGCCGCCGGGCGCGCCGGGCAGTCCGTCCGCGATCAGGATGTGGCTTGCTGTGCGGCGCGCGCGTGTCACCAGCCGTGCGAGCGGACCGGACTGGACCGCGGCCTCATCGTCGAGGTCGCCCGCCGCGATCGCCGCGACCAGCGAATCCGGGTAGCTCCACTGCGTCGCAAGCGCCGCGCCGAGCTCGGACTCGGTGAAGCCGAGCACCTCGCGCTGGGCGTCACGCAGCGGCAAGCCGAGATCCTGCGACATGCGCACGGCGCGCTCGAACTCACGCGGAACGAACTGATCGAGCGCGAGGCGGCCGAGGTTGTGCATGACACCGGCGGTGAAGGCCATGTCGCGCACTTCCTCGTTTTCGGCGAGCAGCTCCGCGATCACGCCGACGGAGACGGAGAAGCGCCAGAAGTCCGGGTAGTCGAGCACGTTCGTCTGCGGCGGCGTGGTTTGCATCAGGCAGGCCGTGAGCGCGGCGGAACGGACGGTGCGGAACCCGAGCAGCACGACCGCGTCGCGGATCGTGCCGATCTGGCGCGAGTGACGGTGGAAGGGCGAGTTGGCGATGCGCAGGATCTTCGCGGAGAGCGCCTGATCCGCGCCGACCACGATCGCGAGATCCTGGAGCGAGAAGCCGTCGCCTTCGGCGAGCGCGAGCAGCCGGCGGCCGACCTCGGGCAGGGGGCGCAGATCGATCGCCTCCGCCAGCACGTCGTCGAGCACGATCCGCGGACGGCGCATGCCCTCGGGCAGCGGAGCAGGCGTGCTGAACGCGGACGACTGGAGCGCGTGCGCGGCGGCGCCATGCTGCAGGTTCGAAGTGTGATCGGTCATGGCGCTGCCTCTTCCTCGCTCAGCCGACGAGGATTGCCCCGCGGTACGTCTCGACGCGCTTCTCGAGCCCGGCGCGTCCGCCGAGGGACTCGAGCAGCGCGAGCTCCCGATCGCTGGTCTCCAGCGCCGGGCCGTCCGGGCGCACGATGCCGTCGCCCGTGCCCAGCCGCCACGCGATCTCGCGCGCGTCCACGGTGCGCTGTGCCAGCGAGAAGCCGCCGTCGTGGTGGTGCGCGATCGCCTCGACCACGTCGTCAGGGAACTCCCACGCGCGGCCCACTTCGACTCCCCACTCCGTGTGATCGAACCCGAAGACGATGCGTTCGGAGTCGGCCGTCGCGCTCCCGGCGGCCACGAGCTCGAGCACGCGGCGGTAGTCGTCCGGCGCAGACGACGCCATGGCGAGCCGCCCGATGTCGTGCAGCAGGCCGGCCGTGAACGCCGCCGTGCGCACCCCGGCATCGGCGGTCGCGCCCTCGCTGAGCAGCGCCGTCATCAGCAGGTGGCGCCACAGTTCGTCGACGTCCACGCCCGAGTGCTGGATCCCGCGGAAGGTCTCGTTGATCACGGCGCCCGTCAGGATGCGCCGGGTCATCGAGAGGCCGATGCGGATGATGGCGTTGTTTGCGGTGTCGATGCGCGAAAGCGGGGACGACGCCGCCGAGTTGGCGCAGCGGAGCACCGCGGCGGTCAGCGCGGGGTCGCTCTCCACGACCACCACGATCTCGCTGATGCTCGCGACCTGTTGTCCGAGGATTGAGAGCACCCGGGCGTGTGCCACGGGTAGGACGGGCAGTTCCAGTGTGACCGCCATGCGGAGCCTCCGCGCCGTCACCCCCTCCTTGTGGTGACCGCGTGCGCCCGACGTAGATCGCGAAGATGCGCGAACGCCGGTCCACCCGCCGGCACGGATCATTGACTCAAGTATCGGCACGCGCCCTGCGTTCTGAAGCCCTCCATCAGGGGCTTCCCCGATTCTGTGCAGCCCGGGGTGTGGAAGCCGCCCCGGCGCCCGATGATCCGGGGGAAACCGTCGGACCGCGTCTGCGAGGGACCGAATGCCGATCGCGGGAGAACCATTCGCATTCGAGATGCGAGACATCAAAACCGCGCCCGACGCGCCGGGGGTTTACGCCTTCTTCGTCGGTCGCAAGCTCGTCTACTTCGGCATCGCAGAGGAAAGCCTGCGTGCCGAGCTCGTGGAGCAATTCGTCAGTCAGTCGGCGATGGCGTCCGACGAGACCGTCTCCGGATTCGTCGTCGAGGTGCTCACGCACAAGTATGAGGCCGAGGACCGTTTCCGCGAGTTGCTGTTCGAGTTCAACTCCATGAACGGTCACATGCCCGAGCGCAACTCGCGGCGACCGAACGGCAATGCGCGCGGCCCACGCTCGGGTGAGACCCGGCGTGAACCGGACGCACTGGCGGCCGGCGCGAAGCGTCCGCGCTGGGGTGATCACCCCTAGCCAGGGGCACGCCACTTGACCGCGAAACCGGCGCGCTCCTGCGCGCCGGTTTTGTGCGTGCCTCTCCACCTGCCGGGCGACGCATCGGCGATACGGGCGCGTTGCCGTCGGGCCGGATGCCATCCGCTCCTCGATCCGTGATCGATCCGATTGCGCCCGTCACGGGCGCGGCGCGGCCCGGGTCGCCGTCGGCCGCCGAGCGTCGGTCGGGAGGCGCACGCAGCGATCGCCCGTCCCGCAGCCCCGATCGGCACCGCGCCACCGCTGAGCCCGTAGCGACGGGACTCGTGCGATCGCCTCACGATCAGTCCCGATCAGTATCGAACCGACGCGGTCGTCTGCTCAGCGCATCCGTGTGCGCGGTCGGACCCGGCACGGCAGGGGCGATCTCAGCCTGTGCGAGAATGGTTCGCATCCGATGTGCGCGAGCGGCGCGACCCCCGCGCCGCCGTCATGTCCCGGGAGCGCACCCGTGGACGAAATGCAGGCAACGGCGCGCGCGCTCGCCGGCTGGGGACTCCCGCCGGCGCCCACCGCGCGCCTCACAGGCGGTGCGGTCAACGAGCACTGGCGCGTCGACGCGCCGAGCGGCGGGCGCCTCGTGCTGCGCCGCTACAACCCGCGGCACGCCGATCGCGCCATCCCGTACGAACACGCGCTGCTGCGCTTCCTCGCCGAGCGCCGGTGGCCGGTGGCTGCGCCGCTCGCCACCCCCACCGGCGACACCGTCTTCGAGACCGAGGACGGACGTTGGTCCCTCTTCCCGTTCCTCGAGGGCTCGCCGCCGCCGCACGAGCCGCTCTATCAGCAGCGCAAGGGCGCCGTGCTCGCGTTGCTGCACGAGGACATGGCGGAATGGGACGCCCCCGGTCAGCGCCCCACCTTCGGGCGCGTGACGGACCTCGACGTGCAGGTGCGCGCGGACGGCTTCGCGTCGTTCGCCGCGCTCGTGACGTGGTTCGGCGAACGCGATCGCGAGCGCGCCGCGGCGCTCGCGGGCTTCCGCGAGCGCAACCTCGCGGCGCTCGTCCGCCTCGGCTACGACGCTCAGCCGGATGTCGTGATCTACAACGAGTGCCTCGCGAACAACGTGCTCTTCCAGGAGGGCGACGTCACGGCGCTGCTGGACTTCGACCTCGCGCATGAGGACGCGCGCGTCACAGACGTGGCGCGCAGCCTGCTCGTGGACTGCTGGCCCAGCGGCCGCGACCTGCACTACTGGATGGCGGGCTACGCGGCGCACGCGCGGCCGCGGCTGCGTGTCGCCGAGGTCGATCTGATACCCGCGCTGATGCTGGCGAACGAGCTCTGGAACACCGCCGTCCCGCTGGCGATCAGTGCACACGCGGCGGAGCCGTGGATGCTCCCCTCCGTGCGCCGCTCGCTGGACGAGCGGCTGCCTGCGCTGGAAGCAGCCCGGTCGGATCTCCGCCAGATCGTTCGCGTCGGAGCGGGCTTCCCGGCCTGACACCGGAACGCGCCGCGCGCGAACACGTACCCACCGTCCTCCCCGTAGATGCGGTGCGCCGCTACCCGGGTCCCTTAGAATTGGCCCCATTCCACCGTGCGCCGTGAGAACGGCTCGCGGACCAGTCCTCGGCCCCGAACTTCACTATGCGGCGAGTGCCGGACCGGCCACCACTCGAGCGGTGTCGCCGTCCCGTCGTCCGACGCGCCGGTGCGCGGATAACATGCGACTCCCACCCCGTCTCAAGCACGGTCGCACCCTGCTGCTGGCGCCGTTCGCCGGTCTCATCGCCATCGCCGACGACTTCCTCGAATGGTGGGTGAGCGGCACACCGCTCAGCCTCACCTGGGCCGACCTGCTCGTCGCGGTCGCCGTGTTCATCGTGACGCTCTTCGCGGCGACGGTCGTCGTACGGCCCGAGCGCGAGGAGCGGCGCCGCCTGCGCGCCATCCAGGAGGTACATCACCACGTCCGGAATGCGCTCCAGGTCGTGCGTCTGCACGAACAGCTCGGCGCCGATCCGAGCACGCGCGCATACGTGGACGAAGCGATCGAGCGCATCGAATGGGTCATGCGCGAGGTGCTCCCCACCGTCGGCGCCCCTGACGGCGCGGACGTCGCCGACGCGCAGCACCCGCTCGCCGGGGACCCCGGAGCACGCCTCCGCGACGGGGCGGAAGACACCTGACCCTCTGGCCGGGCCCGCCGCGCTCGCGCGATCACCTCCCGCCCGCGTCGATCGAGTGTCGCGTGCGGGTACGATGCGGACTCCGGCCGGTACGACGTCGGTCGCCACGCCGCCGTCTCGTTCCCCGAGCCCAGGGCGCGCGCGCCGTCCCCTGCGGGCAACGAACGATCGCCGGCGCGGCGCCGATCGCCGCGCACGCGCACGACCGGTCGCAGACTCCGCCACGGCGGTCACGGCCGATGATGGCCGGAGCGAGCAGGGAGCGGCCTTGTCGGCTGTGCGCAACACGAGCCGGGAAGCGGCACGATGCGTCTCCGCTCGGCCGGACGGCCGGCGCGGGACGGGGAGCGGGAGGCGGAGATGGACGTCGGACTCGGACTCGACGCGTCGCTGGGGATGAGCTTCGAGGACCAGACGACGCTGTCGCGGGAGGCCGCTGAGCTCGGATACACGAGCCTGTGGACACCTGAAGGCGTGGGCGTCGACTCGTTTCAGCTCTCGCTCATGCGCTGGCAGGCGACGCTCGACGTCGTGCCGGGCGGGCTGACGACGGGGATCTCGGTCTCGAACGTCGCGTACCGGGGGCCGGCCGCGTTCGCGATCAGCGCCGGGACGCTGGGCGCGATCACGGGCGGCCGCTTCATTCTCGGCATCGGCTCGGGGCGCACCTATAGCGCGGCGACGCGGCGATCCGTTGGGCTCGGCGGCGGCTCGGCGCTCACGATCATGCGCGAGTACCTGCAGACCACGCGCGCGCTGCTGGCCGGCGAGACGGTGGACTTTGCCGGCGAGACGGTCACGCTGCACGGCGTGCAGCTGGCGATCCAGCCGCCGCCACGCACGCCCGTATACGTCGCTGCGCTCGGGCCGGAGATGCTGCGCATCGCCGGCGAGTGCGCAGACGGGGCCGCCCTGAACTGGTGCAGCGCCGAACAGGTCGCGTGGAGCCGGGCGCGCATCGCCGAGGGCGCGGCGCGGGCCGGCCGCGATCCGGCGGCGGTGCGCATGGCCGAGTACATCCGCGTCTGCGTCGACGACGACGTGGCGACCGCGCGACGCGGACTCGCGCGCGCGACCGTGAGCTACGCGCTCGGCCAGTCCGTCCCCACCGAGCGCGAGCGCCGCTTCGGCTACCGCGCGCACTTCGAGCGCATGGGCTTTTCACCGCAGCTCGCCGAACTCGACGCCATGCGCGCGCGTGGCCTTTCGGGGAACGAGCTGCTCGACGCCTTCCCGGACGAGATCCTGAACGCGGTCGGCTACTTCGGACCGGCCGAGGGCGCCGCCGAGGCGTTCGCCCGACTCGCGCAGGGACTCGACACGGCGGTCGTGCGCGTGGTCGCCGCCCGGCCGGGGCTCGACGCGGTGCGCGCCGTGATGCGCGCATGCCGCCCCGAGCGCGTCGCCGCCGACCCACCACCGTGCGGGCCGCGGCACATGGCCCGCACGGTCCCCTCGCGAGCGCCGCGATGCGCGACGATGCGGCGGATCGCGGGGTGCTCGTGAGCACGCTCGGGCTTGCGTCCGACGCGCGGGGCGGCAAGGTGGCTCGTAGCCGCGCCGGACGGCGGCGCGCGCGGCGTGATCAGCGCACGGCCGGCATGACCTCTTCGGCGAACAGTCCGAGCGAACGCGACGCTTCCTCGTGTGTGAGGTCGCCCCACTGGAACGAGCTCACCCAGTAGTTGCAGCCGGACTGCTCGGCCCAGCGTTCGACGTACTCGCGGACGGTCCGCGGCGACCCGATCACCGCGGCCTCTCCCCCCACGTAGCGGTCGAAGGGCGCGCCTGCCGGCCCGCGACCGGAGTCGGCCGTCGCCGCGGGCGGGTGGCCGTCTGCGGCGGGGGGCAGCGGCTTCGCGAAGTGCGTGCCGTATGCCTCGTAGGCGCGGCGCGCACGGTCGAGCGCCTCGGCATCCGTGTCGGCGACGAACGTGTGCTTCATCGTGCCGAAGAACGGCGTCCCGGTCGCGGCGTGCTCGCCGTGACCGGCCGCGGCATGCTGTGCCCACAGCTCGTCGAAGCGCGCACGCATCGCCGGCAGCCGGTCGATGCGGCCGGCGCCGATGAAGTGCATGCCCAGCTCGGCGGCGCGTTCGAAGTTGCCTGCGTACCAGAGCGGAGGATGCGGCTGCTGCGCCGGGCGCAGCTCCATCCAGACGTCCTCGTAGTGGAAGAACTCGCCCGCGTACGAGAGGAACTCGGTCGACAGCCCGCGCAGCACGATCGCCAGCGTCTCGCGAAAGCGCCGCGCATTCTCATCCGCGTCGCCGCCCCACATCGCGAACTCCGTGCCGCCGCCCGTGCCCGGCCCCACTCCGAGATCCACGCGGCCGCCGCTCAATTGATCGAGCATGCAGATCTCTTCGATCAGCCGGATCGGGTGGTGGAGCGGAAGCACGTGGACCAGCGACCCGAGGCGAATGCGTTCGGTGCGCTCCGCCACCGCCGCGAGGTACACCGCCTGGTTCGGCGCGAGGCAGAGCGGGGAATGATGGTGCTCCGCGACGTGATAGCCGTGGACGCCGGCGCGGTCCGCCTGCTCGAGCAGACACAGCCGGTCCTCGTACTGCCGGCTGAGCGGGACGCCGGCCAGCCGTTCGAGGTGATCGAAGATCCCGAATCGCACGCTCATGCAGGCGCCCTCCGCGCGGCTCATCGCACCGCCGACCCGCACCCTGCCGTGGCCGCGGCGGGCG
>JBBDXH010000048.1:0-7768 GCA_040902395.1 Dehalococcoidia bacterium | reverse complement strand
AGCACCTCCGCGCTGTCCTCGCCGAGGACGCGCGCGCGGCGGTACTCGGTGATCGGCGTCCGCGCGAAGTGGAGCGGCAGGCGGTCCGCGTACGTCTGCCCGAGCGCGGGGTGTGGCTCCGCGATTGGCGTGAGGAAGTCATTCACTGCGAGCTGCCGGTCGGCGGCGAGATCCGCGCCCGTCTGTACGACGCCGGCGGGGACGCCGGCGGACTGGCAGCGCGCCTGCACGTCGTACGCGTCGAGCGTGCGCGTCCACGCGGCGACGCGCTCGCCGAGCGCGCGGCGGTCGGCCGCGCGGCCGGCGGCGGTGGCATAGCGGGCTTCGCGCGCCCACTCCGGGTCGCCCATGACCGCGCGCAGCGACGCCCAGTGGGCGTCGTCCATCACGGCGATCGCCACCCAGCGGTCGTCGCCGGCGCACGGGTAGCAGCCGTGCGGCGCGGCCACGTCGTACGGCAGGTCGTTGGCGGACGCCTCGGCGACGCGGCGGTTGGCGAAGTAATCGAGCAGCGCCGGCGCGACGAACTGCGCGCCGACCTCGAACTGCGAGAGCTCGACGCGCTGCCCGCGCCCGGTCCGCCGCCGCGCCTCGAGCGCGGCGAGCACGGCCACGGCGCCGTGCAGCCCGGAGAGGTGGTCGTTGTACGAGAAGCCGATGCCGATGTCCTCGCGGCCCGGCACCCCGACGAGCGCGGTGATCCCGGCGAGCGCATGCACGGTCGGTGCGTACGTGACGAAGCTGCTCCAGGGCCCGCGTTCGCCCATGCCCGACATCGCCACGTAGGTCACGCCGGGGTTCGCCTCGCGCACGGACTCGTAGCCGACACCCCAGCGGTCGAGCACGCCGGCCGAGAAGTTGTCGATCACGACGTCCGCGCGCTCGCAGAGCCGGCGACAGATCGCCTTCGCTTCGTCGCGCGACATGTCGAGCGCGAGCGCGCGCTTGTTGCGGTTCCACATCACGTAATAGGCGCTGACCGGCGTGTTTCCGGGGCGCGCGGCTGAGTTCACCTTGACGACGTCCGCGCCCATGTCACCGAGCATCCGCGTCGCGAACGGACCGGCGAGCACGTGGGTGAAGTCGAGCACGCGGACGCCCGCGAGCGGGAGCGAGCCTGCGGGGCTCACGCGTCCCATCCGATCTCGCGGAGCACCGCCGCAGGGTCGTCATCCCCTTCGGCGGCGACGGGTCTCGGCGCGCCGGGCGCGGTCCACGGCGTCTCCGAGAAGTGATAGGGCGCGCCCGGCCCGCGGACGCCGCCGCCGCCGGGCAGCGGGTGCTCGACCCACCAGTCGCGCTCGGAGAGATGCGGGTTCGCGGCGAGGTGATCCGGCGGAAGCACCCAGCCAAACGGATGGTGCCGCGCCTGCGATTCGAAGAAGAACGGCGCCACCTCCTTCGTCGCGACCCAGTCCTCGAGCACTTCCATGAAGCGGCCGGTCATGGGGCGCGCGCCGGCGAAGCTCGGGCTGAGGTAGCGCTCGTCGAGCAGATCCTGCTGCGCGCCCTCCTCGACGAGCCAGGCGAGCAGCCGCTGCGGGTCGGGCGTGATCGTGACCATGATCGCGCCGTCACGCGCGTTCATGACCTCGTACGCGTCGGACCAGTGGAGCGAGCCGCGGCGCGGCAGCACCGGGCCGAGCGCCATGGGCAGGCGCTCGTGGTACCAGAGCCACATCAGCACGTGCTCGAGGCACGAGACGAGCGTCTCGTGCACGTTGAGGTCGACGCGCTGGCCTTCGCCCGTCCCGCGCGCGTGGCGGAGCGCGGCGAGCGCCGCGATCGCGACGTAGCCGCCGGGCACGGCGAACGTCATCTCGCCGAAGCCCCGCAGCGGCGGCGTGTCCGTGTCACCGGTGGTCGCGGCCACGCCGCCGAGCGCGGCGGCCACGAGGTCGGGCGCGAGGTACTCCGCCCACGGCCCCTCGCGGCCGAACGACGACAGCGAGACGAGCACGAGCGCGGGATGGTCGCGCAGCAGCGCGCCCTCGTCCACGCCGGCCGCCGCGAGCGCGCCCGCATCGAGCACGACGTCCGCGCTGCCGCACAGCGCCGCGAGCGCGGTGCGCCCGCCGTCGGTCGTCGCGTCGAGCGTGACGAAGCGCCGGTTGGATGCGTAGTACGCGTACCAGAGCGAGTCCCCGGTGGCCGACAGCGGGCCCCGCTGTCGCAGCGGGTCACCGCTTGCCGGCTCGACGCGGATCACGTCCGCGCCGAGATCGGCGAGCATCTTGCCGCCGTAGATCCCGCGCTCGTCCAGCAGATCGACAACGCGCACACCCGCGAGTGCCCCCTCGGTGTCCGGCACGGTCACAGACAGCCCTCCCGCATGCGGCGAACGGCGCGCCGGTGCCACACGCCCGACCCTGCGTGACCTCGTCCTCAGGCGGGTGGTTGTTGGCGGACTGTGGATAGATGTCCGCCCAGCCCGCAATGTTACGGGTTACGCGTAAGGAGATTAGGCAGACGATCAAGATGTCCGGAGGCGGGCCGATCAGAGTCAGTGTGCGACCCAGTAGGAGCCGCGTGTGCCTGACGACAAGCCGTATGGAATTGAGGCGTCGGACTCGTACTCCGAAGCGTTCGCCGCACTCGATGCCGGCCATCAAGAACGGATCGTGCGTCTGCTGCGAGAGCATGTCCGGTTCCAGCCGACGGCTCGCTATCCCGGCTTGAAGGAACTCCGTGGTGCGTGGCGTGGGCACTACCAGTTCATGGTCAGTGCGAGCCGAGGGATTCGACTGGTCTACCGCGTTGACGAAGACAGCCATGTCGTCCGGATCGAGTACCTCGGCTCCCATCCCTCATGGAGCCGGTCTCGGGACGCGCAGAACCTGTGACTCACGCGAGCTCCCGATACACCTTCTGACGCCTGACCTCGTCCGCGACTTCTGGAGACGCGTCGAGGTCAGCAGTGGCGTCCCACGCTTCAACGAGGTCCACCAGATCCCGGAGGGATTGGTGGCTCTCGGCGATCGACGCCCGGGCGAGCGCCTCCCAGAGTTCGACCAGAAAGAGCCGCTGATGCAGCGGCGACAGGCGCGTGTAGAAGCTGAACGTCGCGGGCAGTTCCGGGGTCGTGAAGACGGCCGCGGCGTCCCGCTTCACTCGCTCTGGCAGCTCGATAACCATGAATGCTCCCTCGCCGGCCGACACGACTGTTGCGCAGTCGGCGTCGAACCAGACTAGCGCGGCCCCGCCCCTACAGCGTCTCGCCGCCGTCGAGCACGATGCTCTCGCCTGTGACGAACGACGACGCCGCGCTCGCGAGGTACACCACGACGCCGGCACACTCCTCGGCCTCGCCGATGCGGCCGAGTGCCGAGGCCGCGAGCGTCTGTGCCGCGATCTGCTCGTTGTCCCAGAGGGCGCGCGAGAACTCGGTGCGGATCACGCCGGGCTCGATGCAGTTCACGCGGATGCCGTCGCGGCCCCACTCCTTCGCGCACACCTTCGTGAGCATCACGAGCGCGGCCTTGGAGATCGCGTAGGCGCCGAGGCCGGGCGTGGGGCGGATGCCGGTGTTCGAGCCGACGTTGATGATCGAGCCGCCCTCGCCGTGCTCGAGCATTGCCTCGCGCGCATAGACGCTGAGCTGCCACGCCGCCCGCACGTTGGTGTTCATCACCACGTCCCATGTGCGCTCCTCGAGCTCATGGATGCCGCCGAAGACGGGGTTCGTCCCGGCGTTGTTCACCAGGATGTCGACGCGGCCGAGCTGCCGCTTCGTCTCCGCGACGAGCGCCTTCAGCGCATCCGGCTCGCGCACGTTTGTGGGAATGGCCGCGGCGCGACGCCCGAGCGCCTCGATCTCAGCGACCGCCTCAGCAAGCGACTCCGGCTTGCGCGCGCCGATGGCGATGTCCGCGCCGGCCTGCGCGAGGCCGAGCGCGATCGCGCGCCCGATGCCGCGGCTGCCGCCGGTCACGATCGCCACCTTGCCCTCGAGCGAGAAGCCCGTCGCTGCCATGCCGTCGCTCCCTCTGTCGTCCACGCGGCCGCCGGCGACCGGGCCGGCGGCCAAGTCTACGCACGGCCGAAGCTCGCGGGCGAACCTGTGAGACGCGCATGCGCGGGCAGATACGATCGGTCATGGCGGCGCCGCATTCGCGCTGCACGGAGGTCGGCATGGGGGCGGTCGAAGGCCTGCCACCGCTCACGTTCCACGAGGTCGACGTCGAGCGTTGGCCCGATCTCCTGCGCCTGTTCGAGGCGCGCGGCGGGCCGAGCTACTGCTGGTGCATGGTCTGGCGGCGCATGCCCGACGAGTCGCAGCGGCGCGACCGTGCGAGCAAGAAGGCCGCACTCGCCGGCAGCGTGGCGTCCGGAACGCCGGTCGGCATCTTCGGCTACGCAGGCGACGAGCCGGTCGCATGGTGTTCGATCGCCCCGCGCGAGACGTACCGCCCGCTCGACGGTCCGATCGATCCCGCTGATGAACGGGGGGCGGTCTGGTCGCTCGTCTGCTTCTTCGTTCCCCGATCGTTCCGCGGGCGTGGGA
The DNA here is from genome assembly GCA_040902395.1 of Dehalococcoidia bacterium. GTDB lineage: Bacteria > Chloroflexota > Dehalococcoidia > UBA2979 > UBA2979 > VGNK01. Next base: position 3,264 of record JBBDXH010000048.1, on the reverse strand, counting down.
TCACCCGCCGGCTGATCGCTGCCGCGATCGACCACGCCGGTGCGCGCGGCGCCCGCGTGGTCGAGGCGTATCCGGTCGAGCCCAACTCGCCGAGCTACCGCTTTGGCGGCCTCGTGACGACGTTCGCCGATGCGGGATTCGAGGAGGTGGGGCGCGCCGGCTCGCGTCGACACGTGATGCGCTATCGCATCGCTCCGGCGCGGACCCGCGGCGCCTGACCGGCCGTCGCCCGGCGCGCTACGGCGACGGCTGCGCGGCCCGGGCGCTCGCGAGTCGCTCCTCGACGCGACGCGCAGCCGCTTCTGCGGTCGTGATGCCCGCGGCTCGGGCGTGCTCGATGATGGCGAGCGTGGTGTCGTACACGCGCTCGGCGAGGGCCGCGGCGCGCGCCGCGTCGTAGCCCTCCCACTCGACGCCGGCGTTGATCACGCCACCGGAGTTCACCACGTAATCCGGCGCGTAGACGATCCCGCGCGCCGCGAGCTGTGCCGCGCTCTCGGGGTCGTGCTCCAGCTGGTTGTTCGCACCCCCGCAGACGACCCGGCAGTGCAGCTGCGGGATCGTCTCGGCGGTGAGCACGTTGCCCAGCGCGTTCGGTGAGAACACGTCGCACGCCGTCGTGTGTGCACGCTCCGGCGCGCCGGTCTCGGCGCCGAGCTCGCGCGCGAGCGACTCGGCGGCCGCGGTGCGCACGTCGGCGACGGTGACGCGCGCCCCGCGCGCGGCCACCTCGCGGGCCACGCGCGCGCCCACTTTGCCCACGCCCGAGACCACCACGTGCCGCCCCGCCAAGCGCTCGTCGCCGAAGGCGACGTGCAGAGCGGCGCGCATGCCGCTCACGACCGTGCGCCCCGTGAGCGACGAGGTGTCGCCGCCCCCGCCGCGCTCGGGCGAGAGCCCGACGACGTAACGGGTGACGTCGCGCAGGCGATCCATCTCCGCCGTGGTCGTGCCCATGTCCGTGGTCGTGATGTAGCGACCGCGCAGGCGGTCGACGGCGCGGCCGTACGCCTCGAGCTGTGCGTCCGGCTTCGCGGCCGGGTCGCCGATCACGACGGCCTTGCCGCCGCCGAAGTCGATGCCGGCGACCGCCGCCTTCGCCGTCATCGCACTCGAGAGCCGCAGGACATCGCGCAGCGCATCGTCCTCAGAGGCGTACGGATACCAGCGCGTGCCGCCGAGCGCCGGACCGAGCACGGTCGAATGGATCGCGATGATCGCGCGGAGGCCGGACGTTCGGTCGGACGCGAACACGACCTCTTCGTGGCCCGCCTCGGTCATGTGATCGAAGACGATCACGCCGCCCTCCTCCCGCTGCCGGTCGCGGTCCCCGTTCAGGGTAGAAGGCTGAGCGTGGTGATCGCCGAGGTCGCGGCGCGCTGCCAGCGCCGGTGCCGGCCTTTCGGCCCGATGCCGGCGCGCTACGGCCACAGAGCGAAGAGCCGTCGCGCGGCGCCCCGCCCGGAGGCGGGGCGCCGTTCGCTTCGAATCGACGCTAGACGAGCGTGGTGATCTCGGTGACCTGCGCGCGCGTGAGGGGCACGCCGTTGCGGGCGTGCGCCTGCACGACTGCGTCGGCGTTCGGCGCATCCATCAGGCAGTACGCGCCGCCATCGCTGCCGAAGAGGATGTTGACCCCCTTCACGCCGAACGCGTCCGTGGGTGCCTCCACCTGCGCGCGCATCGCCGCGAGCCCTGCGGCGTCGGGCTTCGGGAACTGCTCGTGTCGATCGATGAACCTGGGCACCGGGAGCCTCCTTCGATTCGCGTCGCGGCCCGTTCCTGGATCGCCTGGCCCGCACCGCGTTATATAAGTCCATACTTACCGTTCGTGTCAACTTACCAATCGTGGGACTCGGCGCGGCCCGGCGGCGGCGACCGACGCCGCGTCCGCCGCATGGCTACGCTTCCGGCATGACGTCGACCGATCGCCCGGCCAACCCGATCGCGCTGTTCCACGCCTGGTACGCGGAAGCAGTGGCGTCCGAGCTCTCCGGCCCGGACGCGGCCTCGCTCGCCACGGTCGGCGCCGACGGCTCGCCGTCGAACCGGATGGTGCTCGTGAAGCGTGTGAGCGCAGACGGCTTCGAGTTCCACACGAACTACCGCTCGCGGAAGGGACGCGACCTCGGGGCGAATCCTCGCGCCGCGCTCGCGTACCACTGGAAGTCGCTCGGCCGCGCGGTGCGCGTCGAAGGCGTCGTGTCGAAACTCGACGCGTCTGCGTCGGACGCGTACTGGGCGACGCGGCCGGCCGGGAGCCGCCTGAGCGCGAGCGCCTCAGACCAGTCCGAGCCGATCGAGTCGCGCGAGGCGCTGGCACGGAAGATCGCCGAAACCGCGCAGCGCGCAGGCGAGCGTGCGGTCACGCGGCCGGAGCACTGGGGCGGCTACTGCCTCGTTCCGGTGCGCATCGAGTTCTGGACGCACCGCGACGATCGCCTGCACGAACGTGTGGAGTTCCGCCGCGCAGCGGCGGACCGGCCGTGGACACGGCGCATCCTCCAGCCGTAGGTCCGTACGCAAAGCCTGCCGTGAGCGAAGACGAACGGGCCGAGGAGGTACGGGAGGAGGTCAGCGCAACTCGGTCGACGACATGTCGACGCGGAATCGCGACTCCGGGATCTCCGTGAACAGATCGACGAAGCGCGGAGGGATCTCCGCTTCCCCCAGGCGGCGGAAGCGGCCGTCGACGACGCGACCGCCCACGAGGAAGTGGCAGCCGAGCGCGCCCATCTCGGCAAGGGCGTCGAGCATCGCGCGTTCGCTTCCGCCGTAATAGCGGGCGTGCACGAGCCGTACCGCGGTGTCCCAGCCGATCACGAACGTCACGCCGGGGAAGAGCCGTGCCTTCTCCACGAAGGTGGGCGCGGTGGTGAGCGCCAGCGGCCACCGTTCCCGCCGGAACGGCGCGATTCGCCGGCGCAGCTCGTCGAGATCGAGCGGCGGCTTGTCGACGTTGAGCACCGCGAGCTCGTAGGTGACCGGGACGGCGGCGATCGTGCTCGCGGCGGCAGCGAGCGCGCGATGGCCGTCGTGTAGCGGATTGAACGAGCCGGGGTAGAGCAGGCCCGTCACCGGCTCGTCCGCCGCGAGCCTGCCGTCCGGGTGTGTCGTCACGCTGCGCGGCTCACGCATGGCGGCGACGCCCTCGGCCGCGAGCAGCGCGACCAGCACCGACGGGCTCACGGCGGCGCGCTGCCTTCATCGACACGCTCGCTCGGGCGAAGGGCGAGCGCCGCTGCCTCGCCGGCGGGGGGGGGG
>JBBDXH010000047.1:0-7815 GCA_040902395.1 Dehalococcoidia bacterium | reverse complement strand
CGCGCGCAGGCGGCGGCGCACTGACGTGCTTCAACGGCACATCGAGCGCCACGCCGTATACCTCCGGCTCCTTCGCCGTGCTCATGGCCGCGTCCCCCGGGCAAACGGCAGACTGGTACGAACAGAAATTGAAGGCGACCGGACCCCTCGTCACTGACGTCTCGAACGGCGAGACCACGCCGCGCATCGACCTCGGCGCCGCGGTGCGCAGCATCAATGGCACCCTCAAGTTCCGCGTCGCGACGACCGGGTGCAGCGACGCCGGCGGACCGATCTATTGCACAATCGGCGCCGCGCTGGCTGCGGCGCGAACCGTCGTCGGCGCGGCGCGTGGCGACGTGATCGAGGTGGAGGCCGGCACTTACAACGAGCGGCTCGCGATCGAAACGAACGTCACGATCTTCGGGCGCGGCTCTGGTGTGACGATCATTCGCGGCGACTGGAGCGATCCCGCCGGCGGAGGCGGGCCCGTGGTCACGGTGAACGCGGGCGTCACGGTTTCGCTGGCGATGCTGGGCGTCACGAACGGCGGCGCCGCCGCAGGCGGTGGCGTCGCCAACGCGGGGACGCTCACACTCACCGACGTCGCCGTGACCGCAAACCATCTCGCCGGAAACGCCAGCAATACGGGCGCAGGCGTCTACAACGCCTCCAGCGGCAGCCTGACCGTCACGGGCGGCTCAATCGCGTCGAACGTCGCAGGTGCGGGCTCGGGCGGCGGCCTCTACAACGCGGGTACGCTCCTCGCCACGGGCGTGGCGATCACCGGGAACTCCGCGAACCTCGACGGCGGTGGCATCGCAAACGCAGGCACGTTCACCGGCACCAACCTGCTGATCGACGCCAACTCGTCGCTGGCGTTCGGCGGCGGAGTCGCGAACCTCGACGGCCCCACGTCGCTCTCGATCACGCGCTCCGCGCTCCTCGTCAACACGTCTCCCGATGGCCAGGGCACCGACGTCGCCAACCTCGACGACGGCCCCGTCTCGCTGCTCCTCAACTGGTGGGGCTGCGCGGAGGGGCCCACGACGTGCGCCGACATCAGGGACGCGAGCGACGACGAGGGCGGCGGGGCGGGAGGCGCCGACGCGAGCACGTGGGTCGGGTCGCTCACGCTCGGCGCGAGCGCGAGCACGGGCACAATCGGGCAGACCGTGACGCTCACGGCGACGGCGCGGGACGGCCTCGGCGCGGCGCTCGCCGAGCCGTACGTCGTGCGCGTCGATCGCGCGGGCGCGCACACGGTCGCCGCGGTCGACCGCCCGGCGTCGATCGCCCTCGCCTACGCGGGTAAGACAGCCGGCACCGACACGTTCACCGGCACGCTCGTGTTCGGCGCGGGCGCGACGTCGCTCACCGCTCAGATCACGGTGGAGTGGGCGGCGGCGCCCGCGCCCGCGCCTGCGCCCACTCCCGCGCCCGCGTCCGCGCCGCCGCCCGGAGGCGGTGGAGGCGGAGGCGGAGGCGGCGGAGGCGGCGCGCCCAGCCTGACACCCACACCCACGCCGGCGCCGACGCCGACGCCGGCGCCCACGCCCGCGCCTCGCCGGGAGTCGGGCGGCATCCTGCTGCCGATCGGCGACGAGCAATCCGCGCCGATCGCAGGCGACGCGGACGTGACCATCTCGACCGCGGGCGCGAACGCCTCACGCGGACGGGTCACCGTCCCCGCAAAGGCGCTGCCCGCCGGCAGTGTGATCGTCGTGGCCGGCGTCGAGAACGTGGCGTCCGTGACCGCGCAGGCCCCGCCACCGGCCCGCGCCGAGCTGCTGACCGCTGTGGTCGTGCAGGCGACGTCGCCGGCCGGCGACGCCATCGAGACCGGATTCAGTGAGCCCATCGAGATCGCGCTCACGATCCCCGCGTCGCTGAACCCGCTCGGCGCGATCGGCGCGAGCGAGCTCGTCGTCGCGTACTGGGACGGCGCTGCCTGGGTCGATCTCGACTCGGCAGTCTCGTTCGAGGAGGACGAAAGCGTCACGCTCACGGTGGTCGTGGATCACTTCACGCTCTTCAGCGTGCAGCGGCGTCCGGGGTTGCGCGCCTTCGCGCAACCGCTCGCCCCCAGCGGGGTGACGGCGGCGATCTGGGGCGGCGGGTCGCTCGCGGATGCCGTCAACGCCGCCGGACTCAACCTCGACTCGCTCTGGATCGTCCACGACGGCCGCTTCCTCGGCTACCGCCCGGGCGCGCCCGCCTTCGTCAATGCGACGTTCCTCGCCCGCTTCCCCGACGGGCGTCTGCCCGCGGACACGATCGTGTTCGTCGTCACGCGCTGACCGGGTCCGACGCGGCGCGAGTCACCGGATCAGCACCGACCATTCGTCGGCGCATCACCGCCTCGGCACTGCGCCGAGGGGATCGGCGCGCCGATGATCAACATGGTCGGTAGTAGACAGAACAGAGCGCGACGGGGACGGGCCGAACTGGCTGCTCTCGTCGCGTTTCTGTGTCCGACGATGTCACGCCCCGCAGTGGGCGGGTGACCGCAGTCGTGCGCCCGGTCCGGGACGTCGCAACGACCGCGCACATGAGCCCTCCGACGCAAGCGGCACCCGACAGGGTGCCGAGCGCGGCCTCGAACGTGGTTCGCGGCCCGCTCCCCTGGTTCCCGGCGCTCGTCGACCGCGGCGCGAGGACTCACGCGCCCCCGTTTCCGCGCGGCGCATCGAAGCGGGCCGCGCGGCGGACCGCCGTCTGTGTTCGTACTCGGCACCCTGTCAGGTGCCGCTTGCGGCCGGCGCGACACGACGCGCGGCGGACACCGCAACAGGCTGGGACGCACGGAACCCGCGTCGGAAACCGACCGTCTCGGAGCGCACGTCGCCGACACGCCGAGGTGCCTCCGCCAGGGCTCAGTGCACGGCGGCCTGTCGCCGGGGCCGCCGCGTCACGGTCGCGCTCCAGACGCGTCGGCTACGCCCCGCCGAGGGCGTCCTGCGCCTGGTACTGCAACTCGTACAGGCGAGCGTAGAAGCCGTCGCGCGCGACGAGCTCGGCGTGCGTGCCCTGCTCGACCAGCTCGCCGTGGTGCAGCACGAGGATGCGGTCCACGGCGCGGATGGTGTTCAGGCGGTGCGCGATCACGATCGTCGTGCGCCCGGCGGTAACCGCCTGGATCCCGCGCTGAATGATCGCCTCCGTCTCCGGGTCGATGCTCGCGGTCGCCTCGTCCATGATCAGCACGATCTCGGGGTCGAAGGCCGCAACGCGCGCGAGCGCGAGCAGCTGCTTCTGACCGGTCGAGAGGTTGGCGCCGCGTTCGGCGAGCATCGTGCGGTAGCCCTCGGGCGTGCGCTCGATAAAAGGGGCCGCACCCACGGCGTTCGCGGCCCGCCGTACCTGCTCCGGTGTGATCGACGGGTCGCGCAGACGGATGTTCTCCTCGATCGTGTCGGTGTACACGAACGCATCCTGCAGCATCAGTCCGACGTGGCGCCGGAGATCGCGCTGGCGGTAGCGTCGGATCGGCACCCCATCGACCAGGATCTCGCCGCGCTGCACGTCGTAGAAGCGGTTGAGCAGCGCCATCGTCGTGGACTTGCCTGCACCGGTGGCGCCGACGATCGCGACTTTCTCCCCCGGCGCGATCGTGAACGAGACATCGCGCAGCACCCAGTTCTCGTCGTGGTACGCGAACCACACGCCGCGAAACTCGATGCGCCCCTCGATGTGCGCGAGCTCGACGGGATCGTCGACGTCGACGATCTCCTCGCGCTCGTCCAGCACGCCGAAGATGCGCTCGGCCGAAGCCATCGCGGACTGGAGCGTGGTGTAGCGCTCGGAGAGCTCGCGGATCGGCCAGTAGAAGCGGTTCATGTAGCCGATGAACGCGACGAGCGTACCGAGTGTGAGCGTCCCGTCGAGCGCGCGACCGCCGCCGTACCAGAGGATCGCACCGGTCGTGACGGCGCCGAAGAGCACGACCGTCGGCTCGAACACGGCGTACCAGAAGAGCACCCGGATGTTCGCCTCGAGCACGCCTTTGTTGCGGTGATCGAAGCGCCGCATGCTCTCCGGCTGGCGGTTGAACAGCTGGATCACCGCCACCCCGGTGATCAGCTCGTTGAGGTAGGCGTTGATGCGCGCGAGCCAAACGCGCTGATCGCGAAAGCCCTCCCGTTGTGAGAGCGCGAAGCGACGGACCGCGTAGATCAGCGCCGGCAACAGCACGTACATCGCCAGCGCCAGCCGCCAGTCGAGCACGAAGAGCACGACGACGATCGCGCTCACCATCAGCAGGTTCGTCAGGATCTGGACCACGCCCTGCGCGAGCACCTGGTCGAGCATCTGCACGTCGTTCGTCAGGCGCGTGACCAGCCGGCCGACCGGGTTGCGGTCGAAGAACGCGACCGCCATGCGCTGGAGGTGTGAGAAGAGGTCGAGCCGCAGCGACATCATCGCCTGCTGCCCGACGTACGCCATGAGCATCGCCTGCGCGTAGCGCATGACGAAGATGCTGCCGAGGGTGCCGAAGAAGAGCAGGGTCAGCCGCCCGAGCTCGTCGGTCCGTCCCTGCACGATCTGCCCGTCGATCGCACGCCGCAGGATGAGCTGCGGGACCAGCTCCAGCAGTGCGACCACGACCATCAGCAGCCCGGCGAGCGCCACCTGCACCCAGTACGGGCCGACGTACAGCCACAGCCGTGAGAGCAGCCGCCGGTCGTAGATCTTCCCGATCGCGCTCTCTTCCTCGTAGTACCCGAAGCCCATCAGACACCCGCCCCATCGCGCGACGCTTCGCGCGTGCCGTCGAGACGCTCGTCGATCGCGCTCGCTGCGATGTCCGTGCCGGTGAGCTCCGCGCGCCGTTGCTCGCGGAAGAAGCGCGCGTAGACGCCGCCGCGCAGGAGCAGCTCGTCATGCGTGCCGGTTTCCGCGATGCGTCCGCCCTCGAGCGCCACGATCATGTCGGCGTCCCGCAGCGTTGAGGTGCGGTGCGCGATCACGATCGTCGTGCGGCCGCGCATGAACGCACGCAGCCGCCTGAGGATCTCCTCCTCCGTGTGCGTGTCCACATGCGAGAGCGCGTCGTCGAGCACCAGGATCGGCGGGTTCTTGAGCAGCGCCCGCGTCAGCGCCGCGCGCTGCTTCTGCCCGCCAGACAGCGTCGCGCCACGCTCGCCGATCAGCGTCTCCAGCCCGGCGTCGAGCTGCCCGAGGTCGTTCACGAGTTGCGACGTCTCGAGCGCAGCGTGCACGTCCTCGGGCGGCGAGTCCAGTCGCCCCAGCGCGATGTTCTCGCGCAGCGAGTCCGAGAACAGGAACGACTCCTGCGGGACGAAGCCGATCGCGTCGCGCAGCTGCCGGAGGCTCAGCCGCCGCACGTCGACGCCGTCGACCGTGACGCGGCCGGCGTCGGGATCGGCCAGCCGTGCCAGCAGGTTCACGAGCGTGGTCTTGCCGGCGCCCGTGCCGCCCACGAGCGCCACGCGCGTACCTGCGGGGAGCACGAGGTCGATGCCCTCGAGCACGGGACGATCGCCGTAGCGCACGTGCACGCCTTCGAACGCGACGTCGCCGCGCACGGTGTCGAGCACGACCGGGTCCTCGGGATCGCCGATCGCGGGCACCTCGTGCAGCACTTCGTTGATGCGCCGCGCGGCGACGATGCCCTGCTGCCACGCGGCCGCGATCCAGCCGGTCACCGTGAGCTGATTCGCCAGCAGCGCGAGCACGATGTTGAACATCACGAACTGGCCGACGGTGATCCGCCCGCTCGCGACGTCGTGACCGCCGAACCAGACCACGAGCATGGTGCCGCCACCCGTGAGAAACACCATGATCGGGTAGAGGCCGGAGGTGTACCGCGCGAGCCGCATCGAGCGGTTGAGCATCTCGTCGTTCGCGCGCCCGAACGACGCGATCTCCGCCTCCTCCTGCGCGTACGCCTTGATCGCGCGGATGCCGGAGATGTTCTCCTGCGACTTGTCCGTCAGCACCGCGAACTGCTCCTGCACATCCATGAAGCGCCGCTCCACGCCGGTTTCGAAGACGATCGCGAGCGCCGCCACGATCGGGAGGTAGGCGACGGCAATCAGCGCCAGGCGCACGTCGATCGTGAGCAGGAAACCGAGCCCGATCGCGACCATCACGATGCAGCGCACGACATCGACGAGCGTGGGACCGATGAAGTCGCGTACCCACTGCAGGTCGTTCGTGCAGCGCGCCATCAGGTCGCCCGTGCGGGAGCGCAGGTAGAAGCGCTGGTCGAGGTTCAGCAGCTTCTCCGCGAGGTCGTTACGCAGCTCGTACTCGATGTGACGCGACGCCCCCGAGACCATCAGCCGGGAGTGGAAGCGCAGGAAGCTCTCGACGAGCGCGAGCGCCAGGATCAGCGCCGCCATCCCGAGCAGGGCGCGGCCCGTCGTCCCCTCGGTGATCCCGTCGACGGCGTAGCGGACGATGAACGGCGGGAGCAGCGACGCCACGCTGGCGCCCAGCAGTGCAGCGAACCCGAGCAGGTAGCGGCTGCGATAGCGCCACAGGTAGTAGACGAGGCGGTTCCCGAGGAGCCGGTCACGCACCGCGAGCGTCGCCAACCCGCAACCGCCGATCGCACACGCCAACCTGCGGTCGAGCAGCAGCTCGGCTCCGCGGCGGCGTTCGTGACTCTGGATGAGCGTCCATTGTCGGGGGACCGAAGAGGCAGCGGCAAGCACGCCCGTGCTCGCCCCGGTCGACCCCGGCGCGGCTACGTGTCGCTGTGGACGAGTCCCTCGCGCTCGGCCCAGCGCTCGGCCCATGTGGAGAGCGCCTCGACGGCGGGCGCGAGCTCGCGCCCCTTCGCCGTCAGCCGGTACTCGATTCGCACCGGGGTCTCGGGAAAGACCTCCCGCGTCACGATGCCCTCGAGCTCCAGCTCTTTCAGGCGCTCGGAGAGCAGCCGGTCGGAGAGGCCGGGCACCGTTTCGGCGATCTCGTGGAAACGCTCCGAGCCGGTGAGCAGCGCGCGCAGGATCGCTCCCGTCCAGCGCCTGCCCACGACCTCGACGGCGTGGTGGAAGTTGGGACAGAACGGCGACAGCCCGGCGGCGGCGAGGTCGTGCTCGGTGGTCATGCCTGGCAGTGTACGCCCGTGCTCTTACTTCGCGTAAGGGCCTTGACAGTCGTTACTCACTTCTATATAGTTACTTATGAATCGTATGCACCCCATGCGACGTAACCGATGCCCGGACATCAAGAGCGGCACCCGAAGGAGACCCCCGAATGGCTCGTTGGAACCTGGATAGCGCCCACACCGATATCGGCTTCTCCGCGAAGCACCTGATGGTGGCGACCGTGAAGGGTCGCTTCACCGGCGTCGACGCCGAGATTGAGATCGACGAGGAGCAGCCCGAGCGATCGAGCGTGGTCGCCACGATCGACGCCGCCAGCCTCGCGTCCGGGAATGACGAGCGCGACGCGCACCTGCGCTCCGCGGACTTCCTGGACGTCGAGCGCTTCCCCACGCTGGCGTTTCGCAGCACGTCCGTCCGCCGTGTCGGCGACGACGAGCTGGAGCTCGCCGGAGACCTCACGATTCGCGACGTGACGAAGCCGATCACGCTTCGCGGCTCGATCGGCGGACCGGTGGTCACGCCGTGGGGTGGCCGCAAGGCCGGCTTCAACCTCGCCGGCGAGATCGACCGTGAGGCCTTCGGCCTCACGTGGAACGTCGCGATGGAGGCCGGCGGCGTGCTCGTCGGCAAGAAGATCAAGCTCGCGATCGACGCCGAGCTGGACGAGGTCGCGGCGGACGCCGCGGCCTGACCCCCGCCGGCGAGCCGCGGGCATCAGCCCTCGGACACGCCCGCAGGCGCGCCAGACCGCCCG
>JBBDXH010000046.1:537-7833 GCA_040902395.1 Dehalococcoidia bacterium | reverse complement strand
ACGGAAGGGAGACGTCACCACGAACGGAAGGGAGACGTCACCACGAACGGAAGGGAGACGTCACCACGAACGGAAGGGGAGACGTCACCACGAACGGAACGGCAGACGTCGCCGCGAACGGAACGGCAGACGTCACCGCGAACGGAACGGGAGGCGTCACCACGAACGGAAGGGGAGAGACTCAGGGTGAGCGGGACGTGCGCGTACCACGAACGGAAGGGGAGAGACTCAGGGCGAGCGGGACGTGCGCGTACCACGAAAGCAGAGTGGCCCGCACTCAGGGCGACGGCCGGCTACCGCCCGGCGAGCCACCCGTAGTACTTGACGACGCGTCCGAGCGCGGCGGCGCCGCGCTCGAAGTTCGGGTAGACCGCGAACCCCCGCGCGGCGGCGGCGTTGCGCGCCGCGAGCACCGCGGCCTCGTCGCCGCCCATCGCGCCGCCGACCGGCATCATCGCGATCACGGGCAGACCCGTCTTCTTGCGGTACGCGTCGAGCAAGTCGAGCTGTCCGTTCAACCGCGACGGGTCCTGATCGAAACCGCGCGCACCCAGCTCGATGCCGACACCACCATCGACGATCGGCTCGTCGGCCAGGATCTCGAGGATCTTGCGGAGGTTGTCGGTCTCGCGGCCGATCGTCGACGCGGCGTCGAAGGGGTTGCGGTACGAACCGCCGATGATCGTGAAGAACTCCGCGAGGCGCTCGTACGAGCGGGCGGACAGTTCGGGGATCTCGAACGCCTCGCGCGCGAACTGGTCGGTGATCGCGACGGACTGGCCACCGGTCATCGCGATCAGCGCGACGCGACGGCCCTTCGGCCGGTTGGTGTGCACGAGCGCGGCCATGGCATCGAGCGCCTCGTCAATCGAGTGCGCGGGGATCGCGCCGGTCTGGCGTACGAGGCCCTCCCACACCGCGTCGTCCGCGGCGAGCGAGCCTGTGTGTGAGCGCACGGCACGCGCGCCGGCCTGCGTGCGACCACCTCGCCAGAGGATCACCGGCTTGCGCTTCGTCGTTTCCTTGAGCAGGTTGAAGAAGCGCCGTCCGTCGCGCGTGCCCTCGAGGTACATCGCGATCACGGGCGAGTCGGGATCGTCGCGCAGGTACTGGAGATAGTCGCCCTCGTTGAGCACCGCGGCGTTGCCGATCGAGATCGTGCGCGTCACGCGGATGCCGGCGCGCTGCGCGCCCAGGCTCATGCCGATGCCGTGCGTCCCGCTCTGCGAGATGATCCCGATGTCCCCGCCCTCGCCCTTCTCCTGCCCGGCCGTGAACTTCACGCCGAGCCGGCGGTTGTAGATCCCCATGCAGTTCGGCCCGACCAGCGGCATCCCGGCCTCGCGGCACATCGCCACGAGCCGCGCCTGGAGCTCCGCCGCCTGCGGCTCGCCGGTCTCGGCGAAGCCGGACGTAAACATCGAGATCCCGCCGACGCCTTTCTTGATCGCGTCGCCGACCACGAACGGCGTGACCTGTCGCGGCACGGCACAGATCACGAGGTCGACGTCGCCCGGGACATCGAGCAGCGAGCGATAGTTCGTGATGCCCTTGGCTTCGATGCCCGTGATCTCCTTCTCGTCGAGCTGGACGGAGTAGACCGGGCCGCTGAACTCGGAGAGGTTGCTCAGCCATTGAAAGCTGGGGCCCTTGTCGCCCACGACCACGACGGAGTGCGGGTTGAGCGCGCGGTGGAGACGGTCGCGGGCGACGGACATTCCGGCGCCGGCTGCGGCGGCCATCGCGCTAGCCCTTCTGACCGGCGGCAGCAGCCGGCGCGAGCACGATGCGCGCGTCCACGGCGATTGCGCCGTCGGGATACGCGAACACGGGGTTGAGGTCGAGCTCCGCGATCTCGCGGTGTTTCCACACGAACTTCGAGATGTCGAGCACGAGCTGCTCGAGCGCCTTCACGTCGGCGCCCTTCTGGCCGCGGACGCCCTGCAGGATCGGGAAGCCGTTGATCTCGCGAATCATCTGGTGCGCGTCGCGTCGCGCGAGGGGCACGATGCGGAACGCGACATCTTTGAGCACCTCGACGAAGACGCCGCCGAGTCCGAACATCATCACCGGGCCGAACTGCGGATCGGTGGTTGCCCCGATGATCACCTCGGTGCCCGGCGCCGCCTGCCGCTGCACGGAGATGCCTTCGATCCGCGCCTTCGGCGCTGCCGCGCCGACGCGCTCCAGCATCTCGGCGTACCCCTTGCGCACGGCGCTCGCCGACGCGAGGCCGAGCGCGACGCCGCCGACGTCTGACTTGTGGGCGATCTCGTTCGAGACGATCTTGAGCACGACAGGGAACCCGAGCTCGGCAGCGACGGTCGCCGCCTCGTTCGCGCTCTTCGTGAGCCGCGCATCGGTTACGGGGATCCCCGCTGCGCGCAGCAGCTCCTTCGACTCGACCTCGCTGAGGAGCGTGCGTCCCTCGGCGCGGGCAGTCGCAATCGCGTCGCTCATCCGTCATCTCCGTCCGGTAGATGCTGAGAGCCGAGCAGCGGGCGGGGCGCAGCGGGTTGTCCGGCGCGCCCGTCCGCCGGGCGCGGTCAGCATAGGAGCGGCCTGTACCGCTCGCAATCACGAGTCTGCGCGGTGAATCGCGGCCCGATCACGTCCCTGTGCGCCCCGCCGATCGTCCGGGACGCCCCTCGTCCCTGTCCCCCCGTTGCCGTTCGCGGTGAGCATCTCCGGCCGTAACGAGCGGCCGCCTTGCGCTCGCGTGCACGGCGACGGGACGATGGCACACATGGGACGTCGGGAACGCTTCACCGAGTTTCGCGACGACACGGCGGCGGCACGCCGCGCGCGCGAGATCGTCGTGCCCGCCGACCACGCGGCGGACGACGAGCGGCCGTCCGGACCGATCTACCCCGCGCTGGTCATGGGGCTCGGCAATCCCGGCTCGCAGTACGGCAACACCCGGCACAACGTGGGCGCATGGTGCGTGAACCTGCTCGCGCGCCGTCACCGCGTGGAACTCGAGCGCGCCGGTCGCGTCGACCGCGCCGTGATCACGATCGACGGACGGCAGATCGTGATCGCAAGGCCGCGGTCGTACATGAACGAGTCCGGCCCACCGATCGCCGCGGAAGTGAAGCGCATGGGGCTCGATCCCCGAGCGTTGGTCGTGATCTACGACGAGCTCGACCTCCCGGTGGGACGCGTGCGGATGCGGCTCCAGGGTGGACACGGCGGCAACAACGGCATGCGCTCGATCATCGCCGCGCTCGGCACGCCGGAGTTCGCGCGCATCCGCATCGGCATCGACCGGCCGTACGACGACGGCCGCCCGGTGCGCGAGCCCGACCGCGTCGCCGGCTGGGTGCTGTCCGCGCCGTCTCCCGGCGACCGGCGAGCGCTCGAGGCCGCGGTCGAGGCGGTCGCGGACGCGATTGAGCGCGCCGCCCGCGACGGCCTCGCGATCGCGATGGAGCGGCTCAACGCCGGGCCAGACCCCGGAGCCGGCGCGCCCGGTGAGACGGGAACGCGCTGACGCGACGGCGCGTCGCGCGCGGGTACCCCGGGTACACTGGTCGGCGGCACGCGCAGAAAAGGGCCTACCCGCAGGGGTGGCCCCGTATGCGCGTGGACGGATGTCGAAGGAGACGGCCGAGCGGTGGATCTGGGTCCGCTCCTCCAGTCGCTACAGGCGGTCGAGCCGCTGACCGAGGTGTACGCGCGCCTGGATGCGCGCGCGCCGATCGCGCTCGGAGTGCCGGACGCCGCCAAGCCCGTGACGGCCGCGCTGCTCTGGCGCCGGGCGCGTGCGCCCGTGCTCCTCGTGGCGGCGCGCGAGAGCGACGCGGAGGCGTACGTCGATCAGCTGCGGGCGTGGGTCGGCGACGCCGTCGCGCCGTTCCCGGCGCGCACCGGTCTGCCGTATGAGCGTCAGTCCGCCACGGATGAGGTCACCTGGCAGCGCATCGCCGCGCTGGCGCGCATCGCGCGCGCGGGCGCGGGCGGCGGGACGCCGCCGCTCGTCGTCGCCTCGCTCGCCGCGGTCGCCGCGCACACGCTGCGCCCCGCGGATCTCGGCCGCGGACCCGGCACGCTCGCGGTCGGCCAGCACATCTCGCTCGAGGCGCTCGCGCTCGCACTGGTGGACGCCGGCTATGAGATCACCCCGCTCGTCGAGGCCCCCGGCCAGGCGGCTCGCCGCGGCGGCCTGATCGACGTCTACCCGCCCGAGCGCGAGGCCCCCGTCCGCATCGAGTTCTTCGGGCCGGAGATCGAGTCGATTCGCGCGTTCGATATCGGGGACCAGCGCACCGTCGAGCGGTTGCGGGAGGTGCGCATCGGGCCCGCGCGCGAGTGGTTCCCGACGCGCGCCGAGCTGGTCGATCTGGCCGACCGCGTCAACCTCCCGGGGAGCGCGGTGATCCGGGACGAGGTGGGCGCGCTCCGTCGCGGAGAGCTACCGGCGTCCGCGCTGTACGGGCCGCTCGCGGGAAGCGCGACGATCCTCGATCACCTGCGGGACGACGCGGTGCTCGTGCTCGACGAGCGCGAGGCGCTCGACGCCGCCGCGACCGACCTCGACGAGCTCACGATCGAGCGTCGTGCCGAGCTGGCCGCGCGCGGCGAGCTGGCGAAGGACGCTCCGCTGCCGCACGAGGCGCGTTCGTCGCTCACGGTCGCGCTCGACGCGCAGGTGCGGCGGGTCTCGCTCGCGCGCTGGGCGACCGGCAACGAGCCCGGCGCGTTCCGCCTCCCGTTCTCCCCCGCCGACGCGTACGCCGGGCGGCTCCCGGCTGCCGCCGGTGACCTGGCGCGCCGGCTCCGCCGCGGCGACCGCATTGCGGCCGTGACGCAGCAGGCACAGCGCTTCGCGGAAGTGCTCGCCGAGTCCGGCGTCGACGTGGCGGTGCACGAGGCGCTCACCGGGCCGCCCGCCCGTGGCTCGCTGGCGCTGATCCAGGGCGCACTGCCCGAGGGCTGGGACGTCGCGACCGCGCAGGGCATCGTCGGGCTCGTCACGGACCGCGAGCTGTTCGGCTTCGTGAAGCGCCGGCGGCAGCTTCGCCGGCGCACCGGCTCGCACCGCTCCCGCTTCCTCGCCGAGGTTCAGCCCGGCGACTTCGTCGTCCATTCCGATCACGGCATCGCGCGCTTCGGCGGAATCATTCGTCGCGAGATCGACGGCGAGGGCCGCGACTACCTGGAGCTGCGCTACGCCAGCGACGATCGGCTGTACGTCCCGATCGAGCAGGTCGACCGCGTGTCGCGGTACACCGGGCCGTCCGGTCACGCGCCGCGGCTGACGCGTCTCGGGTCGCAGGAATGGTCGCGCGCGCGGGCGCGCGTGCGCACCGCCGTCTCGATCGTCGCGGCCGACCTCGTGCGGTTGTACGCGGCTCGCCAGATGCTGGCCGGTCACGCCTTCAGCAAGGACAACGCGTGGCAGGACGAACTCGAGGCCGCGTTCCCGTTCGAGGAGACGCCTGACCAGCTCGCAGCGCTGATCGCGGTGAAGGCCGACATGGAGTCCGAGCAGCCGATGGACCGCGTGATCTGCGGCGACGTCGGCTTCGGCAAGACCGAGGTCGCGGTGCGGGCGGCGTTCAAGGCTGTGCAGGACGGCTACCAGGTTGCCGTGCTCGTGCCCACCACCGTGCTCGCCGAACAGCACCTGCGCACCTTCCGCGAGCGCTACTCCGCCTTCCCGGTGAGCGTCGACGTGCTCTCCCGCTTCCGCTCGGACGCGGAGGCGCGGGACATGATCGCGCGCGCCCGCAGCGGCGAGCTCGACGTGCTGATCGGGACGCACCGCCTGCTCGATCCGAGCATCGAGTTCAGGAACCTCGGGCTCGTGATCATCGACGAAGAGCAACGCTTCGGCGTCGCCCACAAGGAGCGGCTCAAGCGCATGCGGCTCGAGGTCGACGTGCTCACGCTCTCGGCGACACCGATCCCGCGCACGCTGCACATGGCGCTCACCGGCATCCGCGACATGTCGACGATCGACACGCCGCCCGAGGGCAGGCAGCCGGTGCAGACGTACGTGAGCGAGTGGGACGAGGCGATCGCGCGCGAGGCGATCCTCCACGAGATCGAGCGCGGCGGGCAGATCTACATCGTCCACAACCGCGTGAAGAGCATCGACCTCTTCGCCGACCAGATCCGGACGCTCGTGCCCGAGGCTCGCGTCGTGGTCGGACACGGGCAGATGCCCGAGACCGTGCTCCAGAACGTGATGGAGCACTTTGCCGACGGCGAGTTCGACGTGCTGGTCTGCACGACGATCATCGAGTCGGGCATCGACATCCCGAACGTGAACACGCTGATCGTCGACCGCACGGACCTGCTCGGCCTCTCGCAGATGTACCAGCTGCGCGGGCGCGTCGGCCGCGGGCCGACGAAGGCGTTCGCGTACCTCTTCCACCCACGCGACCGCGTCCTGACCGAAGAGGCGCAGGCGCGGCTCAGCACGATCTTCGAGGCCAACGAACTCGGCGCGGGCTACCAGATCGCGCTGCGCGACCTCGAGATCCGCGGCGCCGGCAACCTGCTCGGCGCGGAGCAGAGCGGCCACATCGCCGCGGTCGGGTTCGACCTGTACACACAGATGCTCGCGGAGTCCGTGGAGTCGATGAAGGCGGCGCACGAGCAACGTGAGCCGGAGGCGTTGCCGCACGAGACGCGCGACGCGCTCCGCTCGACGGTGATCGACCTGCCGGTGGCGGCCTACATCCCGGAGCCGTACGTCCCCGACATCGAGGCGCGGCTCGCGCTCTACCAGCGCATCGCAACGCTCCGCACCGTCGAGGAGACCGCCGACCTCGCGCGGGAGACCGAGGACCGGCTCGGGCCGCTGCCGGAGCCGCTGGCCGGCCTGCTCGCCGTCGTGCGCCTGCGGCTGACGGCGCTCCGCGCCGGCGTCGCCGCGATCCGGATCGAGGACGGCGACGTCGTGCTGACGGCCGTCGACGCGCGTCCTTTCGGCGGCCGCTCGCTGCCGCCGCTCCCGCGCGACGTGCGCGTCGGCCGCCGCCAGGTTCGCCTCCCGCGCGCCGCGCTCGGCGCCGACTACCTCGCGCCGCTCGAGGCGCTGCTGCGCATGCTCGAGCCGCCGGAGCGGTCCACGCAAGCGCCGCCCGAGCGTGTGGTGAGCGCCCTGGTCTGACCGCGCCGCCTGCGTCCGCCCCGCAAGTCGCCGCCCGAGAGGGCGGTGAGCTCATCGGCGCCCGTGCCCGCCCGAACGCCCGCCGGCAGTTGCACTTGCCCGTTCGTGGCGAGCGAAGACGAGCCACCCACCGAATGATTCACCTGCTCCCGCTGGGTGACTCGTATTCGCTC
>JBBDXH010000046.1:0-527 GCA_040902395.1 Dehalococcoidia bacterium | reverse complement strand
CCCCCCCCACGAACGGATACTTGCAACCGCTCGGCAAGCCCGCGGTGCCTCCCCGGCGGCCGGCGGCCTTATCATCCCGCCGCCCCAGAGTCGGCGGAACGGAGTGTCCCATGCTCGAGCGCTTTCACGTCCCATCAGAGATCGCGGTCCGCGTCCCACCCGACGTGATGCGGCAGACCGTCGAGGACATCTTCCGGGCGCTCGGCATGCCCGATGAGCACGCGAAGCAATCCACGGACGTGCTGCTGTACGCGGACGTGCGCGGGATCGAGTCGCACGGCGTGAGCAACATGCTGCGGGTGTACGTGCAGTCGATCCGCGACGGGCGCATCAACCTGAACCCGCAATGGCGCATCACCCATGACGCGCCGGCGATCTGCACGATCGACAGCGACGGGGCGCACGGCGGCGTGATCGGCCCGGAGGCGATGCGCATCGCCATCGACCGTGCGCGGCAGTACGGCATCGGCGCCGTGGCGGTGGCGAACGGCGGGCACTTCGGCGCGGCGGCATATCACGCCGCGATG
>JBBDXH010000045.1:0-7845 GCA_040902395.1 Dehalococcoidia bacterium | reverse complement strand
GGCCCGCGGGCCGGCGCCCGCGCTTCGCCGGCTCGCCGCGACCCGTTTCCCACGTCACCAGCACGCCGACGCCGTCGAGCACCCAGCGCGGCTCATAGCGATCGCCGGCGCGCGCGAAGAGCTCGTCGAAATGCGTGCCCACGCGCGCGGCGGCGGCCACGCGGTCGGCGGGCTCGAGCGTGTCGAGCGCGAATTCGACAGCGGCTGCACGGGTCGCGGGGAGCGTTTCGTCGCCGCGCCACGTGAAGCGGTCCGGGAGCAGCCGCACCGCTGGCTCGATGCCCTGCTCGCGCGCGACGGCCACGACGCCCTCGTGGCCGGGGACGAGCACCTGGTCCTCCCCGAAGACCGTGCGGAAGAGCGCGGCGTGACGGTTCGGCGGAGGCACGACCCAGAGCGAGACGATCACGCGTCGCCGGGCCGCCTGGTGGAGCTTGCGGATGAACGCCGCCATGTCCTCCACGAAGTAGGCAACGTCGACGCTGATCACGACGTCGCCCGTCACGCGCCCGGCGGCGAGCCAGTCCGCGGTGACGAGCGAGGCGTTCGTGATGCGCGCCTCCGCCGCGACTGCGAGAAACGCCTCGCCCATGCCCGGCGACGGCTCGGCGTTCGTGAGCGAGCGGCAGCGGAGCGCGAGCGGCAGGCCGATGCGGCCGGCACCCCCGCCCACGTCGACGAGGTCGTCGTCGGGATGGAGGTACTCGGCGATCGCGGCGAGGTTGGCGTCGAGCGGGCGGTGCGGGTCGAAGCGATAGCTCTCCGCGACGGCGTCCCAGCGCGACCGGCCGTAGGGCGCGCCCTTGAGGCGCGCGCGTTGGGCGTTGACGGCGCGCACGCGCGCGGCGTAGTCCTCCGCAGCGGTCATGCGCGCACCATTCCCCGCTCGGGCGGGCGCGGCTAGGAGCCGGCCGCCACGCGCTCCTTCCGGTAGTCGTCGAGCTTCTGTCCGATCGACCAGTGCACGGCCGCGCCCTCGAGGCTCGTGATCTCGCCCCAGCGCGCCGCGATGTCGTCGGCCGACGCGTTCTCGATGTCGATACCCGGCGCGCGGATGATCGCGACGCGGCCGAAGTGGTTGCGGCCGGCTTCGATGATCATGCCGCTATCGGTGTTGTCCGGGCTGCACAGGTAGGTGACGGCCGGCGCCACGAGTTCCGGGCCCATGTTCGCCTGGCGCTCGGCCGGGATCAGGCCCTCGGTCATGCGCGTGACCGCGGCAGGCCCGAGGCAGTTCACCATCACGTTGTAGCGGGCGCCCTCGAGCTTCGCGACGTTCATCAGCCCGACCAGCCCGGCCTTTGCCGCGCCGTAATTCGACTGGCCGAAGTTGCCGAGGTAGCCGGCGTTCGACGTCGTCAGCACCACGCGTCCGTACGACTGCTGGCGGAAGACCGGCCAGGCGTGCCGAAGCAGATTGAACGCACCGGTCAGGTGCGTGTCGATGATCGCCTGCCACTCGTCCTGCGACATGTTGTGCAGGGCGCGGTCGCGGAGGAAGCCGGCGTTCGAGCAGACGATGTCGAGCCGGCCCCACCTGTCGACCGCGGCCTTCACAAGGTCGTAGCCGGCGTCGTACTGCGCGACGTTGGCAGTGCTGCCGATCGCCTCGCCGCCCATCGCCTCGATTTCAGCGACCACGGCGCCGGCGACCGATTCGTCGCCGCCACGTCCGTCGAGTCCGACGCCGATGTCGTCGATCACGAGCTTCGCGCCGTGCTTCGCGAGGTCGAGTGCGATCGCGCGACCGATGCCCCGCCCCGCGCCCGTGACGATCGCGACCTGTCCGTCGAGCGAAATGGCCAAAACGGTCCTCCTGCTTCAGCTGAGTGGGTCGTCCGAGTGGGTGACGTGGTGTCCGCGCACGCTAGCGGCTCTCGCGACTCCGTGCTTCGCGGAGCCCCTCCCCTCGAAGGGGAACAACATACTTGGCTGATCCTCTACAGCGGATCGAAACGGCGGATGATCTCAGTCACCCTCGTAGACAGCGTGTCGATAACTTCGATCACGTCGAGGTTCCCGTTGGCGAGATGGATCCGCCCGGCGACGTAGCCCGCCATGTCCATATCCACCAGACGTATCCCGTCGTCGAACTTGGTACGCGCAATTACTGTGCCCAGTTCCACAACAACAAGCGGGATCGGGCCGGATTCGTTGACCCTGGCGAACGCGAACTGCATCCAGATGGCCATCGCTTGGGGGTGTGGATTGGCGATGCCAGCGTCCGGAACGGCGACGGTCGTCAACAGACGGTGCTTGTCCCAGTCGTCGAGGTCACGAATCATCCCGAGTTGCGTTCGCGCTCCGAGCGGTTGGCCCGCCCGAGCCAGAGCCTCGTATGGCTGGTACCACTTGATTACTGCGGCATCATCCGGGGACAGTTCCCCCAGTCGGTAGGCCTCGCGCTTCCAGAACTCATCACTATCAGTGATCGGAAACGCGAGCCGTCTCGGGTGCTTGATCTGTCCGTGCTTATTGATGAGCGCCAACTCAAAAACAGTATGATCGAGGGCCGAGCGGAGATTGTGGATCGCGTCCCCGAAAAGCAAACTCGCGCGCTCGACGAGCACGGACAAGTCGGGCATGTAAGTCACGTAGACGACGTGATCGCCCGTCTCTTGCTCATATTTGGTCCCGACCCGAGGCCGCTGATCAGGTTCAGCGAAGGTCGCGAGAATCTCCGCGTGGAGCGTGTCGCGGTGTTCTCTGGCCCGTTTGACTTTGGCCCAAGCGCCCTCGAATGGCATGAAGGGGCGTCAGGCTGATGCGCGCCGTGGCTGCTTCTCACCCTTCGGCGGTGGCTTCGGTGTGTTCACCACCTTCTTCACCGCGTCCCGGAACTTCTGGAACGGTGTCTGTACGGCCTTCGGCACGTCTGCCCCTCCCCTGTCTACGCGACACTAGCCGCGCCCGAGTTGATCAACTGCGCGTACGTGAGTCGCTTTCCGACGAGCGCCGCTGCCGCGACCTTGAAGCGGTCGCCGTCCTTCATTTCGCGAGTGTTGAAGCGGAACACCTGCTCGTCCAGATAGCGGAACAGGTGGAATGGTTCGACCGAGATGTACGTTCCGCCGAGCGACCGCTTGAGCAGCGCCCAGAAGTTCTCGATCCGGTTGGTGTGGACCTCGCCGCGCACGTATTCCTTCGCGTCGTGTTCGACCACGCCGTGCGCGTACTCGTCACCGAGGAAGCGGTATCCGCCAGCGCCGTCGGTGTAGAGCGCGGAACCCGGCTCGACGTGCTCGCGCACGTTCGCCTCGATCGTGCCGCGCCTGTTGTCCTCGATGCGCATCGTGCGGACGACCGAGTGACCGTTCGGGCCTTCGCGCTGGATGAACCCCATCACACCGGCCTTGCCGGTGTAGCCGGAGTGCGCCTTGCCGCCGAAGAGGGCGTCGCGCTTGTGCTTGTGCATGTTGCGAGCCTTGCCGCCGATGTACGTTTCGTCGGCCTCGACCTCCCCCTTCATCCTGTTGAAGGTGCCGTCCTCCAGCGCCAGCCGGATGCGCTGGAGCATGAACCATGCCGACTTCTGAGTGACGCCGATCGCTCGGGCGACCTCGTACGACGAGATGCCGTTCTTGTCGTTCACGAGCATCCAGATCGTCCCGAGCCACTTGTCGAGACCGATCGGCGAGTCCTCCATGATGGTGCCGACCTTGATGGAGAACTGGCGCTTCGGGTGTTTCGCCTTGCACTGCCAGCGGGACACAGACGGAAGCCACGTCGGATCGACCAATCCGCACGTCGGGCACGCCACGCCGTTCGGCCAGCGCAGGCTCACCATGAAGTCGAGCGCAACGTCCGGGTCGGAGAAGAACCGGATCGCTTCCAGCAAGGTCGTCGGCTCGTGAGTCATGGCGCCTCTCCTTCTGTAAGTAGAAGAGTAAGCCACTCTCACCGCTTAGTCAAGTATGTTATTCCCCCTCGAAGAGGGGAGGGGGAATGGCGTTACGAATGCACCCGGTGACGATGCCTGTACCCCGCTCCCCCTTCGGGGAGCGGGGTCGGCGCGGAGCGAGATGAGAGTGAGGCGAAGGGCGCGCTCTATCTCGCCGCGACCGGCGAGAGCGCCTTCAGCTCCTGCGCGATCAGGTCGATGGCCTGGCCGCCCTCGGGCACGGCCGCGGCCTGGCCGACGAAGCCATGCACGACGCCGTCGTAGCGCCGGAGCGTCGTCGCGACGCCGGCGGCGTCGAGGCGGTGGCCGTACTCCTCGCCCTCGTCGCGCAGCGGGTCGTACTCGGCGGTGATCACGAGCGCGCGCGGCAGGCCGCTGAGGTTCCCGGCGCGGAGCGGTGACGCGTATGGCTCGGAGCCCTGCTCCGGCCGCTCGAGATAGGCGTCCCAGAACCAGCGCATGCTCGCCTCGCTCAGGCCGTAGTCGCCGTTGCCGTTCTCGCGGTACGACGCGGTGGTGTAGTCGAGGCTGGTCACCGGGTAGGCGAGGATCTGCGAGGCGATGGCCGGACCGCCGCGGTCGCGCGCCATCAGCGCCACGACTGCCGCGAGGTTGCCGCCCGCGCTGTCGCCGCCCACCGCGAGCCGCGAGGCGTCGACGTTGAGCTCGGCCGCGTGTTCGGACACCCACTGGGTCGCCGCGTAGGAGTCCTCCGCAGCCGCGGGGTACCGGCTCTCGGGCGCGAGTCGGTAGTCGACGGCGACCACGCAG
This sequence comes from Dehalococcoidia bacterium, assembly GCA_040902395.1. GTDB lineage: Bacteria > Chloroflexota > Dehalococcoidia > UBA2979 > UBA2979 > VGNK01. The sequence goes on along the minus strand of JBBDXH010000045.1, from coordinate 3,173 downwards.
ACGCCGGAGCGGTTCGCGATCGAGCGGCAGGTGCCGTCGTGCGAGTCGAGGTCGCCGATCACCCAGCCCCCGCCGTGGAAGAACACCATGACGGGGAGCGTGCTGCCCGTCGACGAGCGGTAGATGCGGATCGCGATCTGGCCGGCCGGGCCCGGAATCGTCCGGTCCTCGACGTGCGCGATCGGCTCGGGCGAGGCGTTCAGCGCCTCGCGCATGCGCTGCATCTGCTCGCGCGCCGCGACCGGTCCCATCGTGGCGAACTCGCCCATGCCGGCGGCCTTGCGGGCCTCGAGCACTGCCTGTGTTTGCGGAGTCAGGGGCATCTCTTCCACCTTTCGAGCGGTCGTCGATCCGCGTGAGGATAGCCGAGCCGGGATCGCGGGACGAACACCGAATTCGTAATGCGTCCTCGTCCCGCGCTGCCGGCTCCGCGCACGTCGCCCTGCCGGTGCGTGCTATGAACGCCGCCTGAGCCGAGGCAACGCGAGGAGGTGGTCATGTTCGGTGTGGCGATCCAGGCGCCTGATGCACGTGCGGCGGTGGAGCAGATCGTCCAGGCGGAACGGGCCGGCGTCGATGCGGTATGGGCGACGATGTTCGGCGGCGGCGGCGCCGACATGATCCCGATCTACGCCGCGGCAGCGATGCGCACGGAGCGGGTGCTGATGGGCACCGCGATCGTGCACACGTGGGGACGACAGCCGCTGACCTTCGCGCAGGAGGCAGCCGCGCTGCACGAGCTGGCGCCCGGCCGCTTCCGGCTGGGGATCGGTTCCACCACCGCCTTCTTCGTCGAACGCTCGTACGGACTGCAATACCGCAAGCCCTTGCTCAACCTGCGCGAGTACCTGATCACCATCCGCGCGCTCCTCCGCGAAGGCACAGTGGAGTTCAGCGGCGAGCACGTGAGCGCGCGCGCTCGGATCGCCCGCCCCGCGCCGGTCCCGGTGATGGCCGCCGCGCTGCGGCCGAAGTCGTACGCGCTCTGCGGGGAGCTGAGCGACGGCGCGATCTCGTGGATGAGTCCGCTGAAGTACCTCGTGGAGACGGCGCTGCCGACCATGGTCGAAGCCGCCGCTGCCGCGGGGCGCGAGACGCCGCCGCTGGTCGCGCACGTGCCGATCGCCGTGACCACCGACCGCGCCGCCGCGCGCGCACTCGCGCGCGCCCAGCTCGCGATGTACGCGCGCGTGCCGAACTACCAGGGCATGTTCGCCGCGGCCGGCTACCAGGTCGACGGCGAGTACCCCGACGACCTGCTCGACGACCTCGTGGTCTCCGGGACGGAGGACGAGGTCGCCGCGGGGCTGCGGCGCTGGCGCGACGCCGGGATGGGCGAGATCCTCGCGCACCCGCTGATCGAGGCCGGCGATCGCGAGGCCTCGCTCGCGCGCGCGTTCGCGGCCGTCGCAGCCGCGCGCGGGTGATGGCGCTCCCGGTCGCGGCTTCCCACGCCCCGTAGAATCCGCGCGCACATTCGACGGGCGCGCGCCGGCGTGCCCCGCGCGGGAGGGTCGCCATGGATCTCGTCTTGCTCGGCGGGCGCGTGCTCACGATGAACGATGGCGCACCACGCGCGGAAGCGCTGGCCATCCGCGACGGCAAGATCGTCGCGGTCGGCGACAGCGTGCACATCGCTTCCATGGTTCAGCCGGCCACGGAGGTGGTTCAGCTCAACGGGCGGAGCATCGTCCCGGGCTTCATCGACCCGCACACGCACTTCAGCACGTCGACCTTCGAGCCCGTCGCGGTCGACTGCCGGATCCCGCCGATGCGCGGGAAGACGCAGGTGCTCGACGCGATCGCCGCGGCGGCCGCAGCCGCGCCCCCGGGCCGCTGGATCTGGGGCTACGGTTACAGCGCGCGCCGCGGTGAGCACCCGAGCGAGCTGACGCGACGCGAACTCGACCGGGCGGCGCCAAACAACCCGGTGTGCATCTTCGACTCGTCCATGCACTGCTGCTACGTGAACACGTCCGGGATGGCGTCTGCCGGCATAGAGCGCGACGCCGCCGACCCCGATGGCGGCGAGATCAGGCGCGAGGACGGCGATCCCACGGGCACGCTCTGGGAGCGTGCCATGAACCCCGCGCACGAGGCGTCCATGGGCGGCCTGATCGACGCCTTCGGCGATGAGGCGATCGCGGACCTCGTCCACCAGACGGGCATGCGCTACCTCGCCTGCGGCATCACGAGCGCCGGCGACGCCGCGGTCACGCCGGCCGCCGCGCGGCTGTACGAGATCGCGGACCGCCGGGGCAGGCTGCCGATCCTGATTCACCAGCTGCGTTCCGGCGAGCAGTTCTTCGCCGCGCCCGAGCGGGCCGCCCGCGGCGAGGTCGGCGGCGAGTACACGTCGGACCGCATCCGCGCGGGCACGGTCAAGATCTTCATGGATCCAGTGTTCCCGCGGACGGCCGCCGTGCAGTTTCACGCGGACGGGCGTGAGGAGCACGTCGGCAAGCCGTACTACACCCAGGAACAGGCAGACGACCTCGCCGTGACCGCCGCGCGCCACGGTCTGCAGGTCGCGATCCACTGCCTCGGGACGTGGGCGATCGAGCAGGGGCTGAACGCGATCGAGCGTGCGAACGCCGCGTCGTCGTCCCCCGATCTGCGCCACCGCCTCGAGCACTTCTCGACCGCGACGCGCGCGCAGATCGCGCGTGCCGCCGAGCTCGGCCTGCTCGCAGTCGTGCAGCCGTCGTTCCTCTACGCCTCCACGCCCGCCGCGCTCAAACTGCGCGTCGACATGGGACTCGACACCGCGAGCCTGCCGATGCGCACGATGCTCGACGCCGGCGTGAACGTCGTCGCCAGCTCGGACTTCCCCTGCGGCCCGCTCGAGCCGATCCTCGGCATGCACTCGATCGTGAGCCGGCACGCACGCGACATGGGCGACCCGCTGGCGCCGGAAGAGGCTGTGACCGCGGAAGAGGCGATCCGCGCGTACACGATCTCAGGTGCGCGGGCGATGCACCGCGAAGCCGAGGTCGGTTCGCTCGAAGTCGGCAAGCGCGCCGACCTCGTCGTGCTGAGCAATGACCCAACGGCCGTCGAACCGTTCTACATCCGCGAAATCGTGGTCGAGCAGACCTATGTCGACGGGAAGCGGCTCTTCGATCGCTACGGCCGGCAGATGGCGGGGGCCGCCGCGGGGGGCCAGCGCCCCC
>JBBDXH010000044.1:33408-46847 GCA_040902395.1 Dehalococcoidia bacterium | reverse complement strand
GGCGGCTCATGGCCTCGGCGCACGCGCGGCCGCGCACGACGCCGCCGGCCGCGCGGCGTTGGCTCGCGCCGGCACTGCTGCTGATCTACGGCGCCGCGGTCTTGCAGGGCTTCATCTATCGCGGCTCGCTCACCTTCCTCACGCTCCACCTCCGCGAGCACCTCGACATGCACATCTTCGGATGGAACCCCGAGGCCGTCGCCGGCGCCGCCGCCACGGTCGTGCTGCTGACCGCGATCTTCGGACAGGTGGCCGGCGGAACGCTCTCTGATCGCGTTCCGGTCGAGCGGGCGGTGCTGCCGTTCATCGCGCTCAGCGTGCCGCTGCTCGCGCTGATCGGGCCCTCCACGGGCGTGCTGCTGCTGATTGCCGGCGCCGGCTTCGTGCTGGTGAACTTCGCTCAGCAGCCGGTCTTCAACGGGCTGATCACGGACTACTCGCCGCCCGGGGCGGTGGGCCGCGCCTTCGGGATCTCGTTCTTCCTGACGTTCGGCATGGGCTCGTTCGCGGCGTCGTTCGCTGGCATGATCGCCAACCGCTGGGGCACGCCCGCCGTCTTCTATGCGCTCGCCGGCGTCGCCTTCACGATGTTGCTCGCGATGCTGCTGGTGGCCGCAGGCGCGGAGCGACGCCGCGGCGCGCGAACGCGCGACCCCCACTCCGCGGAAGCCGTCGCCGGCGGCTGACCGCCGGTGCAGGCGCACCCCACCCGCTACGCCCGGACCGTCCATAGACTGGATCACAGCGGGGCGTCGGGAGACGCATGGGCGTAATCAGGCTCGCGGGACTCTTCGTGCTCGTTGTCGTGATCGCGGCGTGGGTGCTGTTCGCATCGTCGATTCTCGACGCGATCGGCAACGGTGGCCGTGCCGCCGTGCTCCAGACGGTGGAGCCCACGCCGACGGCAGTGCCAACGCCGACACCGGTGCCGTCGCCCACCGCGCCGGCCACTCCCGAGCCGAGCGCGCCCTCGGCCGCGACCGCCACAGCCACAGCCACCGTCACCCCCCCGCAGACGTACACGATCGCGCGGGGCGACAACCTCACGCGCATCGCCGACAGCTTCGGTGTGACGCTCGAGGCGCTCATGGCGGCGAACGGGATCAACGACCCGTCTCGGATCCGCGAGGGCCAGGTGCTCGTCATTCCGCCGGCACCGTAGCCGCCCTCGCTAGAGCGCACGCAGCGCGCGCGACCGAACGGCGATGCCCGTCACCGCGAGCGTGCACGCGAGCATGAACGGCGCAGTACCGAGCTGCGGACCCCAGCGCGCGATCGCGAGCCCCATCGGCAGCGCACCGAGCGGCATCAGCCCGAACGACATCTGCCACACCGCCATTCCGCGCCCGCGCATGTCGTCGCGCACCACGAGCTGGAAGAGCGTGGTGTCGAGTGCGAGCGCGAATCCGTGGAACAGACCCGCGACGGTGAGCGCGCCGATCGACAGCAACAGCAGGGGGGACTGCGTGAAGCCGATCACGAGTACGAAGTAGGCGAGGAAGCCGCCGAGCATCGCCAGACCCTTCCGGCGGAAGTCTCCGAGGAACGCGAGCAGCAGCAGGCCGACGGTCGAGCCCGCGCCGATGCTGGCCACCAGCAGGCCGTACGCGAATGACCCGCCGCCGAGCACACGCGACGCGAACACCGGCAGGAACGAGATGTACGGGTAGACGAGCAGGGCAGGCAGGGCGTTGAGCGCGAGCAGCCCGCGCAGCCGTCCATCCGCCGCAAGATAGCGAAAGCCGTCACCGATCTCGCGCAACGGGTTCCGCGCGGGGCCGCGGGCGAGGCGCGGCGTGCGGCTCATGCGCAGTGTCGCCAGCGTCGCGAGCGAGTGCATGAGCGCGACGAACGCGAAGCCTGCGCCCACGGATGCGGCCGCGAGCGCGCCGGCGAGCGGTGGCCCGGCGATGCGCGCGACGTTCTGCGCGATGGAGTTAACGGCGATCGCGTTGGCGAGCGTCTCGGGCGAGGAGGCGTCGTAGACGTACGCCTGGCGCGCCGGCTGGTTCGCGGCCGCCGTGAGCGAGCTGATCAGGGCGAAGGCATAGACGTGCCAGACGCGCACGACGTCGGTAAACACGAGCACGGCGATCACCACGGACTGCGCCGCGCCGACGGCCGTCGCGATCACGATGATCGTCCGGCGCGGGTAGCGATCTGCCAGCGTCCCGCCGAACGGCGTCAGGACGAGCGACAGCATCCCGCCGGCGAACGCCACTGCGCCGAGCTGCGCCGCGGACCCCGTCAGCAGGAAGACGAGCCAGCTCAGCGCGATCTGCTGGCCCCACTGGCCGAAGCCCGACGCGAGCGTGCTCGCCGACAGCAGGCGGAAGTCCCGGTTGGCGAGCGAGACGAACGTGCGCGTGAGCGCCGGCACAACGGGCCGCGGCGCGGAGGCGCCGCCCGGCGTCACGGCCGGCGTGTCGTCACCAACGCTCATGGGCGGGCTGCCGTTCGCCGTGGCATGCGTGTCTGCGGCGTCAGCGGCTACGGGGCGCGGTCGCGCGCGGCGTCGGTGTCCGCGGCGGCGGCGACGTCCGACGACGGGGCGGCTTCGCCCGTGTCGTCGCCGGCCGCGGCGGGGCCCGCGGCCCGGGCGCCGGGCCACGCGATCACGCCCAGCGCGAAGATGCGGCCGGCGGCGGAGACCACCATCGCCGCACGCAGTCCGGAAGTCGCGACGATCGCGGTGCCGATCGCCGGGCCGATCAACGACGACGCGAGTACGGCCGACTGATGCGTCGCGGCATAGCGGGGCAGGTTCTCCGGGGGCGCGTACTCGAGCACGAGGTTGAACGATGCGAGGTTGAACGCAGCCCACGCCGCACCGCCGATCAGGTTTGGCACCAGTGGATGCCACGGGCTGGTCGATACCGCCCACAACAGCGGCAGCAGCGGCAAGAGCAGCATCGAGCTCTTGAGCAGCCAGACGGAGCCGCGGCTCACGGCCAGCCGGCCGGACGCGTACTGCCCGAGCACGGTCGACAGCGCGTCGACCGTCGCCAGCACTCCGACCGCCGTCGCCGTCGCGCCCAGATCGCGCACGAGATACGCCGCGAAGAACGGCCCCGCGATCATCGTCGACGAATGAAGCAGCAGCGTCCCGCTCAGGAAGCGGACGAAGCCACGGTCGCGCAGCATCGCGCCGGTCGAGCCCCCTCCGAGCGACTCCCCGGACGGGCGCGGCGGCTCCTCGATCCGTGAATAGAAGAACGTGCTGACGGCGCCGAAGCCGAACGCGATCAGGAACGCCCACTGGAACGCGCCGACCGACGACACGCCGCCGGCGAAGCGGACGAAGAGCCCGGCGAGCGGCGCCGCCACTGCCGCCACCGCCGCCATGCCGAGCATGCGCCGCGAGATGTAGAACCGCCGCAGGTCGACGGGGATGATGTCTGACAGGAGCGACATCCACGCCGGATGCCCCAGCCCGCCCGCGAACCAGCGCACGCCGGTCAGCACCACCAGCGCGATGACGACCTCACGATGCGCGAGCAGCGATGGCGCGAGCGCCATCAGCAACACGCACAGGCGCCCGACACCGCCTCCGGTGAGAAGCACGACCCACTTCCGCGAGCGCGCGCGTTCGGCGATGCGCGCGCCGGGCAACAGCGCGGCCGCGCCGGCCGCCCCGTTCGCGATCGCCAACCAGCCGACCTCGGTGTTCGACGCGCCGAGTGCAATCGCATAGATCGACAGGAAGTTCAGGATGATGACGTCGGACGCGCTCGAGAGCAGTCCGTCGATGAAGAACGCGCGCTGCGAGCGCGTCCCGAATACGCGGGTCTCGAACGATGTGCGCGGGTGGTTCGTCGGCAGGCGGTTGCGAAACGTCCACGGCCGGCTCGTCCGGAACGGCTCCCACGCGTCGCGCACTCGGACCCCTCACCAATCGGCTCCGCCGAACGCCTCGAACTCCCGCGCAGAGTATGGCGACACGAACGTACGGGCAGAACGACGACCCCTCCCGGCAGGTGTCGGTGACGTGATTCGCTCTGGCTGCTCAACCCGCGCCCCGGTTCGCGCGCGAGACGAACGTGCGCGCGAGCGCCGACTGGCCAGACACGCCGCGGCGCGGACGGCTCCGCGGTCGTCCCGGGCGGATGGTCGTCGGTGCCGCCCGGGCGCCGTGGCGATCGCAGGCACATCCGTTTCTCAGCGTGACCGGCTACGGCGCGCCGTGGCCCGAGCCGTCGGTGTCCGTCGTGTCCGACGCGTCGGACGGCGCGATGACGATGCCGGCCACGCTCGCCGACGCATGGGGAGACGTCTCGACCGCGCCAGGCCACGCCATCACGCCGAGCGCCACGACGCGCCCCGCCGCCGACACGAGCATCGCCGCGCGCAGCCCGTACGCGGCGACGATCGCCGTGCCGATCACCGGGCCGATCAACGACGACGCCAGCACCGCCGACTGGTGGGTCGCCGCGTAGCGCGGGAGGTTCTCCTCCGGTGCGTACTCGAGCAGGAGGTTGAACGACGCGAGGTTGAACGCTGCCCACGCCGCGCCGCCGAGCAGCCCCGGCACCAGCGGCTGCCAGGGGCGTGTGGACGCTGCCCAGAGCAGGGGCAGCACCGGCATGAGGAACATGCTGAGCTTGAGCAGCCAGACCGAGCCGCGGCGCACAGCGAGCCTGCCGGCTGCGTACTGTCCGAGCACGCTCGACACCGCCTCGACCGTCGCCAGCGCTCCCACCAGCGTCGCGGTCGCCCCGAGGTTGCGCACGAAATACGCCGCGAAGAACGGGCCGGCGATCATCGTCGACGAGTGGAGGACGAGCGTGCCCGTGAGGAAGCGCATAAAGCCGCGGTCCCGCAGCATCGCGCGCGTCGAGCCGCGCGGGCGCGCCTGGCCCGCGGGACGCGGCGGCTCCTCGATGCGCGCGTAGAAGACCGTGCTCACCGCGCCGAAGCCGAACGCGATCAGAAACAACCACTGGAACGCGCCCACGGACGACACGCCGCCTGTGAGGCGGACAAGCAGCCCCGCGAGCGGCGCCGCGATCGCTGCCACGGCCGCCATTCCGAGCATGCGCCTCGAGATGTACAGGCGCCGCAGGTCGAGCGGCACGATGTCCGTGAGCAGCGACATCCACGCGGGGTGCGCGAGGCCGCCGGCAAACCAGCGTGCCCCCGTGAGCACGATCAGCGCGATCACGACCTCGTTGTGCGCGAGCAGCGACGGTGCGAGCGCCATCAGCAGCACGGTGAGCCGGCCGGCGCCGCCACCTGTGAGCAGCACGGCCAGCTTGCGCAGGCGCACACGTTCGGCGAGCCACGCACCCGGCCAGAGCGCCGCCGCGCCGGCGATCCCGTTGGCGATCGCGAGCCATCCGATCTCCGTGTTCGAGGCGCCAAGCGCGATGGCGTAGACCGAGAGGAAGTTGAGGACGATCACGTTGTACGCGCTCGCCAGCAGACCCTCGATCAGGAATGCTCGCAGCGAACGGGTCCCGAGCACACGCGTCTCGAGCGACGTGCGCGGGTGGTGCGTCGGACGTCGGTTACGGAACTGCCACGGGCGCCCCGAACGGGTCGACTCCCATGCCCCGCGCACGCGCACCTCACCCCGTCGGCTTCGCGCCGACACGTCAACCGCGCCCCCCGCAGAATATGGCGAGACCGCCGCACAGACAGCGTGACCCCATACCCCCTCCCGGGGGGTATGGGTCCGTGCTAGGCTTGACCGCGTCGTCTCTCTCGACTCGCCCGAAGGAGCGTTGCGTGCCGCGGATCACCCTCCACGCCCCGGACATCACCTGCGATCACTGCATCGCGACCATTCATCGGGCGACCGATCAGGTCGCCGGCGTGCGCTTCGTCTCGGGCGACCCGGACGCGCGCGCGTTCGTCGTCGACCTCGTCACCGGGAGTGCGCTCGATGCGCTCGCCGCCGCGCTCGCCGCAGAGGGCTACCCGCTCGCCGACGAGGACGGCGCGAGCGCATCCGCGCCGGCGCCCGTCGCGCCCCACGCGGCCGACGCCGCGCACGCGGCCGGCGGCGATCCACGCGCGGTCGGATGGGCGCCGGTCTATCGCGTCACCCGCACCGCCGCGGGAGCGGATGTGAACTACGCGTGCTATTGCGGCTGCGACGCCGGCTTCGCCCTGGACCGCTCGCGGACCGATCCTGCGCCCGAGAGCTGCTGCTGTGGCAACCACATGCTGGTCGGCCGCGACGCCGGCACCCGGCTGGGCGCACGCCTCGACGACCCGGCGGCCTATCGCATCGCGGTCGCCGCGATTGCGATGCCGTGGGGTCAGCCGGTCGAGGTCGCGCTCGCGATCCCGAGCGGCGACGCCGGGGAGGCGCACCATGGATGACACGACGAAAGAAGACGTGCTCAAGCGGCTCGCGTACGTCGAGGGCCACGTCGCCGGCATCCGCCGCATGGTCGAGCAGGACACGTACTGCGTGGACGTGATGAAGCAGACCTTCGCCGTCCGCCGCGCAATCGCGAAGCTCGAGGCGAAGGTGCTGGACGGGCACCTGCGCCACTGCGTAGTGGAGGCGATCACCTCGGGAAACGCCGAGCCCGTGCTGGACGAGTTGGTCGAGCTGTACGCGCTCGCCAATCGCTGACGCCACGAGCGCCGGCCCGGCCGGCGTGACCCAAACCTAGCGCGCGGCGTTCGGCGCCGCGCGGGCAGGCGCACACACGAGAGGCAGCCCGCCATGGCGGATGAGATCACATCCACGACCGCCCCGCGCGCAACGAACAGCGGCATCGCCACGCTCGAACCGCGTCGCTTCGTGGTGCGCGGGATGCACTGCGCGTCGTGCGTGCGTCGCGTGGAGAAGGCGCTCGCCGCCGTGGAGGGCGTCGAACGGGCGTCCGTGAACCTCGCCACGGAGGAGGCGACGGTGGTCGGCGGCCGCGAGATCGGCGCGCTCAAGGAGGCCGTCAACCGGGCCGGCTACGAACTCTGGCTCCCGGACGAGGCCGAGGAGCAAACCGGGCGCGACCGCCTCGAAGAGGAGCGCCACGCCGAGTACACCGCGCTCAAGCGGCGGACGCTTTACGCGCTCGCGACGGCGGCGGTGCTCGTCGCGTGGATGCCGCTGACGTGGGTCTTCCCGGATCTCATGCACGCGATCCCCGCGCGCATCCTGCACCCGCTCTTCTTCGCGCTCACGTTGCCTGTCCAGTTCTGGGCCGGGCGCGAGTTCTACGTTGGCGCATGGCGCATCGGACGCCACGGTGCCACGGACATGAACACGCTCGTCGCGGCGGGCACCACCGCGGCGTTCGGCTACTCGACCGTCGCGACATTCGCGCCGCAGGTGTTCGCGGGCGTGGCCGGCATTGAGCCGGCCGTCTTCTACGACACCGCCGCGGCGATCATCGGCCTCATCCTCTTCGGCCGGCTGCTCGAGGCCCGCGCGAAAGGCCAGACCGGCGCGGCCGTACGCGCGTTGATCGCACTGCGCCCGCGCACCGCGCGGGTGCTCGAGGGCGGCGAGGAATTCGAGATCCCGGTGAAAGCCGTCCAGCCGGGCGACATCGTGATCGTGCGACCGAGCGAGCAGCTCCCGGTCGACGGCGAGGTCACGGAGGGCGCCTCCGCCGTCGACGAATCCATGCTCACCGGCGAGTCGGCACCGGTGGCGAAGCAGCCGGGCGACCGCGTTTTCGGCGCGACCATGAACACGCACGGCCTGCTGCGTGTGCGAGCGACGGCCGTCGGCGCCGACTCCGCGCTCGCCCGCATCGTGCGTCTCGTCGAGGAGGCGCAGGGCTCGAAGGCCCCGATCCAGGGCCTCGCCGACCGCATCGCGAGTGTCTTCGTGCCGATCGTCCTCGCGATCGCGACGCTCACGTTTCTCGGCTGGCTCATCCTGGGTCCGGAACCGGCGTTCACGATCGCCATCCTCAACGCCGTCGCGGTGCTGATCATCGCCTGCCCGTGCGCGCTCGGGCTCGCCACGCCCACCGCGGTGATGGTCGGGACCGGGCGCGCCGCACAGCGCGGCGTGCTCTTCCGACACGCCGAGGCGCTCCAGCGCGCCGGCAGCATCGACACCGTGGTCGTAGACAAGACGGGGACGATCACCGAGGGCCGGCCGGCGGTGACTGCCATCGACCTGGCGCCGGATGCCCCCGTCGACGCCGATACGCTGCTCCGGCTGGTCGCGTCGGCCGAGCGCGGCTCCGAACATCCGTACGCCGCAGCGTTCGTGCGCGAAGCGGAGCAACGCGGGCTCGTGCTCGAGTGGCCGGACACGTTCGAAGCGGTGCCGGGGCAGGGCGTGATCGCCACCGTCCACGGCCGGCGCGTACTCGTGGGCAACGCCGAACTGCTCGCGGCACACGGCGTGCCGGCCGCGACGCGCGGCGGGCTGCGCCTCGACTTCCTCGTCGACCAGGCGGCCGAGCGCGGCGACACCCCCATCCGCGTCGCCATCGACGGCGCGCCCGCGGGCGTGCTCGCGCTCGCGGACCGGGTGCGCGATAGCGCGGCCGACGGGCTCGCGCGTCTGCGTGCGCTCGGCGTCGAGGTGGTGATGCTCACGGGCGACGCGGACGCTCCGGCGCGAGCCGTCGCGGCGGCGGTCGGCATCGAACGCGTGGTCGCGCGCGTGCGCCCCGAGGACAAGGCGCGGATCGTCGGCGAGCTCCAGCGCGACGGGCACGTGGTGGCGATGGTCGGCGACGGCATCAACGACGCCCCCGCGCTCGCCGCGGCCGATGTCGGCATCGCGATCGGCACGGGCACGGATGTCGCGATGGAGACGGCGTCGGTCACGCTCATGCGACCAGACCTTCACGGCATCGCCGCGGCGATCACCGTCAGCCGCGCGACGATGCGCATCATGTGGGAGAACCTGGGCTGGGCCTTCGGCTACAACGTGCTGCTGATCCCGGTCGCGGCCGGCCTCGGTTATGTCGTATTCAGCGAACTCCTCGACATGCACGAGGTCCCGACCGCGCTCCAGCCGATCTTCGGCGAACGCGGCTTCCTCAACCCGATCGTGGCCGCGGCGGCGATGGCGCTGAGCAGCGTGTCGGTGATGACGAACAGCCTGCGCCTGCGCGGGATGAAGGTGCCGTAGGGCGGGACGGCGCCTGCTCGTTCGTGCACGAGAGCGGCGGATAGACTGGCCGCGCACACCTTGAGGTCACGCCATGCCGCACACGCTGCTCCTCGCCGAACCACGCGGCTTCTGCGCCGGCGTCGTGCGCGCAATCGACGTGCTGGATCGCGTGCTCGAACGTGAGGACGCGCCGATCTACGCGTTCCACGAGATCGTCCACAACCGCTACGTCGTGGACTCGTTCCGGCGTCGCGGCGCGGTGTTCGTCAGCACGATCGACGAGGTGCCGCACGGCGCCCGCATCGTGTTCTCCGCGCACGGCGTATCGCCCGAGGTGGTCGCGCAGGCGCGCGCCAAGCAGCTCCGCGTGATCGACGCCACCTGCCCGCTCGTCACGAAGGTGCACCTGGAGACGCGCAAGGCGGCGAAGGATGGCTTCGACGTCCTGCTCGTCGGCCACGAAGGCCACGACGAGGTCGAGGGCACGAAGGGCGAAGCGCCCGACCGCACCCGCGTCGTCGACACGGTCGCCGACGTGGAACGGCTGGACGCCACCGGGCGGCCGGTGTTCGTGGTCACGCAGACCACGCTCTCTGTCGACGACACTGCGGCGACGATCGACGCCATCCGCGCGCGGCACCCGGACGCGCAGATCCGCAACGACATCTGCTATGCGACCACGAACCGGCAGGCCGCGGTGCGCGCGATCGCGCAGCGCGCGGACCTCGTGATCGTCGTCGGGTCGTCCAACTCGTCGAACAGCGTGCGGCTGCGCGAGGTGGCCGCGGGCACCGGCACGCCGGCGTACCGCGTGGACGGCATCGACGAGATCGATCCGGCCTGGTACGAGGGCGTGAACATCGTCGGGCTCACAGCCGGCGCCTCCGTCCCGGACGAGCTGCTCGACCCGATCATCGAGGATCTGCGCGCTCGCGGCGTGATCCGCGTCGAGCCGGTCGTCGTTGCCACGGAGACGGTGGAGTTCCGAATGCCCGACGAACTCGAGCTGCCCGTGATCACACCCTGAGCGTACGAGGCACGCGCGCGCTCCCGGGCGACCCGTTCGGGGCACCGCGAGGAAGCACGATGCGCACCACACAACGACTCAGGTGGGCCGGCACGATTCCGGCGATCGCGATCGCGGCGATCGCCGTCGCGGCATTCGCCCCGGCCACGACGCGCGCGCAGGCGGCGCCGCTCACGCTCGACCAGCATGCCTGCCGGCCCTCCGCGACGGGCGCCGCCGGTCTCGCGACCCCCGCGGCCGCGTCGATCGCCGTCGTGGCGCTGTGGACGCTGGCGGCGGTTGCGCTCGTCGCGAGCGCGCGCGAGGTGGCCCGCCGCCGGGCGTAGTGGGCGCGCCGGGCGACAATGGGCGCCTTCGCGGTGAGTCGCGGCGAGCAGCAGGTTTCCAACCTGCTGCTCGGGTGCCGTCGACTGGTCGTCGTGCGGGGACCGGCAGGATTCCGTGTAGCCTCCCGCAATTTCGTCGGCGCGCGCCCGATGCACGGGCCGTACGTTGCTCGCGTGGACCGCTACCGGCTGCTGACGTGGACGACGTGGGGTTCCTGGCTGCCGGGCGACCCGCGGGGATCGCCCAGTCCAATCCGCGCGTCCGCGGGGCGGCGCGCTCGCTTCAACCTCCCGGGCACGCCGTCCGCGCCCCCACAACCCGCGCTCGAGGCCTCAGTCCGAATGAACGTGCGCGAGCCACCTCTCAGACTGACTCCAGCGCAGGCACGGACGGTGCTCGCCTCGCTCCGCGCGACCGCCGACAGCCACGGCTGGGGGGCTCCTCGCATGCGCGGTGATGCCGAACCACGTTCACGTGGTGCCTGCGTGCCTGGGGACCCCGACGCGGCGGACCTGCTGCGCGACCTGAAGCGGTCCGCGAGTGCCGCCGTGAACCGCACGCACTCCGGTCCGCGACGGAACTGGTGGACGCGTTCGGGCTCTCGTCGCCGGCTACACGCGGAACCGTATGTCGTTGCGGCCGTCGCCTATGTCCGTCGCCAACACCAGCCGCTCGCACTCTGGCACGACGGGACGTTCGACGAGTGATCGCCCCGCGGGCTGCCGTGCGCCGTTCGGTTACTGCGCGGCGTTCAGTGGGTGTCCGTGAGCACGACGCGACGTTCGACGAGTGATCGCGCCGACCCGCGCGAAAGGCGGCCGGTTGACATCCGGCGGGGCGCCGGACTGTCCGTCGGCTGCCGTGAGGCCGGTCCGTTACTGCGCGGCGCCCAGTTGGCGGTGGGCGTCCGAGATCAGGGAATCGGTCTCGTCCCAGCCGATGCACGCGTCCGTGACCGAGACGCCGTACTTCAGGGACTTGCCGTCGCCGAGCGGCTGGCTGCCCGGGAAGAGATGACTCTCGAGCATCACGCCGACGAGGCCTTCATTCCCGGCGAGGCGCTGCTCGAGCACGTCGCGGAAGACGCCGCCCTCGCGCGTGTGGTCCTTCGCCGCGTTCATGTGCGAGCAGTCGACGATCAGGCGCGCGGGGAGCTTCGCCTTGCGCAGCGTCTCGAGCGCCGAGGCCACGTCCGCCGCCTCGTAGTTCGGCCCGTCATCGCCTCCCCGGAGGACGAGGTGGCAATTCGCGTTCCCCGTGGTGTGTACGACGGCGGTCCGCCCCTGGTGGTCGATCCCGAGAAACGCCTGCGCCGCCTGCGCGGCCTGAATCGCGTCCGCCGCGATCTTGACGCTGCCTGCGGTCGTGTTCTTGAACCCGACGGGCATGCTCAGCCCGCTCGCCATCTGGCGATGCGTCTGGCTCTCCGTCGTGCGCGCGCCGACCGCAGCCCAGCTCACCAGATCGGCGAGGTACTGCGGCACGATCGGGTCGAGAAACTCGGTGGCGGTCGGGATGCCCAGCTCGGCGATCTGTAGGAGCAGGTGGCGCGCCTTGTGCAGGCCTTCCTCGATCGCGAATGAGCCGTCGAGGTGCGGGTCGTAGATCAGGCCCTTCCACCCGAGCACGGTGCGTGGCTTTTCGAAGTAGACGCGCATGACGATCAGCACGTGGTCGCGGACGCGCTCGGCGAGTGTCGCGAGCCGAGAGGCGTACTCGAGCCCTGCCTGCTCGTCGTGGATCGAGCACGGACCCGTGATCACCAGCAGCCGAGGGTCCTCGCCCCGGAGCACGGCGGCGATTTCGCTGCGCCCGCGCACGATCGTCTCCAGTGCGCGAGCGCTGGCCGGCATCTCGCGCGCGAGATCGTCGGGCGAGATCAGCGGGTCGGTGCTGCCGATGTTCAGGTCCGTGGTGATCGGAGTCGAGGCAATGTCGGTCATCGTTCGTTCCATCGACTCGGGCGCGGGCTGGGACGCGCGCGCCGACGGCGTGATTGCTGGCCAGCGGGAACCCGCGGTCCGCACATGTTCCCATGCGCGGGCGTCGCACGCCATAAGGATCTCTCCCGACCGCCGCCCGGCGGGTCGTGGACGCCTGGCCCGCTCCGCCTCAACCGGTCAGCCGGTCGGAGCGAGGCCGTGCTCTCCGAGGAACTCGAGGAGCAGAGACCGGAACCGGTCAGGCGCCTGGCGGTACACGCCATGGCCGGCTTCCTGGACGATCTCCAGCCGCGCGCCGGGCACGTTCCGAGCGATCACCACGGATCCGCCCGCGCCGGCGACCGTGTCCTTGCCCCCGCCGACGACCAGCGTCGGACAGGAGATGCGCGAGAGGTAGGGCGTGAGCGGGTGCTCGCGCAAACCAGCCGTGGCACGCGCTTCCGCGACGTACGAGTCCAGGTGCTCGGGCCTGACGGTCGGGCCTGCCCGCTCGGCCGTCACGGTCTGGTGCCCGGCGAACGCCGGAGCGGCCGCGCGGCCGGCCACCGCCGCCTCCGCGCCCAGGCGCGCGACCTCGCCGCGGAGGAACCAGTTCTCGCTGGCGGGGACGTTGACCTCGCTCGACGTCGAGTCGAGCACGATGGCCGCGCAGCGCTCGGGGAAGTCGAGCGCGAAGCGCTGGACGACCACGCCGCCCCACGACACGCCGTGCACGACCGCGCGCGCGATCCCGAGCCGGTCGAGCAGGCGGTCGAGGTCGGAGGCGTAGAGCGGGAGCGAGTACTTCGCGGCCTGCCCGGAACGTCCGAGCCCGCGGTTGTCCCACGAGACGGTGCGGAAGCGCGCCGCGTACCAGTCCATGTCGTCCCGCTCGAAGCCCTCGCCACTCCCGCCGAGCCCATGGCAGAAGACGTAGGCGGGAGCGCCGGTGCCGCGCTCCGCGTAATGAATCCTGACGTCGCCGAGGTCCATCAGTGGCATGCGTGCGTTCCTTTCGGCTCAGGGCGCGAGGTGCTCGTGGCGCCCTCCGTTCTACACCCGTCCGCAGCGACCCGTAGGGGCAGCGCGCTGTGCTCTGCGGACGCTCGCCGGGTCGGCGAGC
>JBBDXH010000044.1:0-33398 GCA_040902395.1 Dehalococcoidia bacterium | reverse complement strand
GGGGGGGGGGGGGGGGGGTGGGGGGCCCGCCGCTCGGTCAGCGCGCGACACCCCCGCAGCGTGCTGCGTTCAGCGGACGCGCCTCCCGGCTGCGCCGGCGACCGCCGCCGGCGCGGTGATCGCCCACGCCGATTCGCCGCGTCCGGGCGAGTCGCCCCGTGGCCGGCTCGTGCGCGCGTCCGCCCTGCTACACGCTCGGCGCCGCGCACTCGCGCGCGACGAGCGCGGCATACGCCTCGGCGAGGCGAGTGGTCAGCGGACCCGGCGCGGCCGGCGCGCGCCACGAGCGACCGTCTTCGGCATCGACGGCGGCCACGGCGGTCACCGCGCGAGGGCCGGCGAGGCTCGTGGTGACGAACATCTCGCTCGCGGGGCCGAGCTCGACGAGGGGAATCGTGCGCTCGTCTGCATCGATGCCCAGCACGGCGGCGCACTCGAGCACAGCGTCGCGCGTCACGCCGGGCACCGGCCCATCGTCGCGGGCGGGCGTGGCGAGTCGCCCGTCGATCACCGCGAACACGTTCGCGGTCGCGGCCTCGCAGACCGTGCCGGCGTGGTTGAGCAGCAGGCCGTCGTCGGCGCCGGCCGCTCGAGCCTCAGCGCGGGCGAGCAGGTACGGCAGGAACTGTGCGACCTTCGCGGCGCGCAGCGGGCGCCGCTCGTCGATGCGCACCGAGACGACGCGCAGCCGTAGCGGCTGAGGGGTCGTCATGTTCGCGGGGTCGGTCGTGACGAAGACGCTCGGCACGGCGGCGGCAGCCAGATCGGGCGAGCCCCCGCGCCCGGCCGTCACCGTCAGGCGCACCTGCGCACCGGTCAGCCCGTTCGCCCGCAACGTCTCGTCGATCGCCGCGCCGAGGTCGGCAGCGTGGGGCGGCGAGACGCCCATCTCGAGCAGTCCTCCCCGCAGGCGAGCGAGATGGCGGTCGAGGCGAAAGACGCGGCCGCCCTCGGCCAGCATCGTCTCGAAGCACGTCGCCCCGGAGCGCACTGCGAAGTCGTCGATCGAGACGCGCGCGTCCGCGCGCGGCACGAGCGCGCCGTCGAGCCAGGCGAGCGGCGTGCTCACGAGCCGCCCGGCGGCGGGGCAGGCGAGACGACGAGCGCACGCAGATCGGGAGCGCCGAGCGACTCGTCCGGCAGCGCCGACATCGCGCGACCCACGTGCATACGCCACCCCCCTGCGTCAGCGCTGACGCACCCACGGCGCCCGTACGCTGACGCCCCTCGATCGCCTGCACTGCGATGCTGAGCTCCGATGCGGCGGTGCGCGGAACCGTAGCCGATCGCGCCGGCGTGCAGCTCGCGCGCGGACCGGGCGGTCGCTCATCTGTCGACGGCGCGAGGCATTCGGCGGACGGCTCGCGACGATCAACCTGCAGCCGAGGCGCGCGGGCACCGACGAAGCGACGAGCCGGGCGGGGACCTCGATCGAGCCGCGTGCGGACCACAGCTCAACCATCAGCTGCCACCGCCACGGCGCTTCCCGCCGGCTTCGTGCCTGAGGCGCTTCATTCAAACCACCGCCCCTCGTACCCTCCGACCATGACGTCGCGGAGGCTCCGAAGACTGGCCGATGTCGGGCTGCTGCTGACGGCGGGGGCGATCGTCGTGCTCACCCTCAGCCCTCCCGACACCATCTTTGCCGACGGCTGGGGAGTGAATTCGAGCTTTGGCCACTTCGCGCTGTTCGCGACGCTGGGCGCGACGTCCGCGCTCCGCTTCGCGGTGAGCGACCGGGCGCGACGATTCCCGCGCAGCTCGCTCGGCGCCGCCTTCTTCGGCTTCTGGCTCTTCGCCGCCGCCACGGAGTTGCTCCAGGGGCCGATCGGACGCGACCCGGACCTGCGCGACTGGATGCTGGACATGGCAGGCGCGGTGGTGGGGTTCCTGCTCGGATCGTTCGTCCTGCGGACGCTGATCCGCCCGATGCAGGCGGCGCGCGCGCGACGCGCCGGCGCGTCGCGTACTCGCTAGCCGTCCGCGTGGGCCGGCCGCCCGACCGGCGGCACCCACACCCGCTCCCTCGTCACGCTAGACCGCTGCATAGACGCGCATCCCGTAGTCGTTGTACCGGCGGTCGGGAGCCAGCGACGAACGCGCCGCGATCCGCGAGACCTTGACGCGGTGCCGCCACGAGCCGCCGCGCGAAGCGCGTCGCACGCCGTCATCCGGCCCGCGCGGATCGACGGCCGCCGCAGACGCGTAGGCGTCGGGCTGGTACCAGTCGGAGCACCACTCGTGGACGTTGTCGGCCATGTGCGTGAGGCCGAAGCCGTTGGGCGGCGACGACCCCAGCGGCTGAGGCCGGTCCATCCCGGCAGCACCGAGCGCGTGCGGACCCTCAACCCAGGGCTCATTGCCCCACGGGAACAGGACATCGGGGACGTTGCCGCGCGCGGCGTACTCGCGCTCCGCTTCGGTCGGCAGCCGGCACGCTCGGCCGAGCACGCCGCTCAGCCAGTCGCAGTACGCGACCGCGTCGAACCAGTTGATGCCGACGACCGGGCACTCCGGCTGGTTGAAGCGCTCGTCGCTCCAGAAGCGCGGAGCCTCATGCCGAGTGGCCGCGAGGAACTCCGCCCACTCGCGGTTGCTCACCGGGGTGACGGCGACGGCGAACCCGCCGAGGGTCACGTGGTGGACGGGCTGCTCGTCGGGGCGCGCGTGTGATCCCATTGCGAACGTGGCGCCAGGCAGCGTCGCGAAGGGCGTCGCGGCCGCCCCGTCGGCGAGCAGCTGCTGGATGCGCGGATCATCGCTCACGGGCCGATCCTAGCAGCCGACATGGGTGCGTCCGCGCTCGTTCGTTGCGCGGCGATGTCGGGCGGTCACTCGTGACAGATTGCACACATAAGGCAGGCGGCTATGATGGCCGAGGACGTTCGAACTCCCCGCCCACCCGACCCTGGGACTACCCACGTCATGGCCGATCCGAGGTCATTCCTTCACCGGGGGAACACCCGTGCCACTTGAGATTCCTGAGGTCGTGATCGACCGCTTGCCGGTCTATTACCGCCTCCTCGCGCGCCTCACATACGAGGGACGCGCGGTGGTGTCTTCGCAGGAGCTCGGCGAGGAACTCGGCGTGACGCCGGCGCAGATCCGCAAGGATCTGTCGTATTTCGGCCGCTTCGGGAAGCAGGGGCGCGGCTACTCGGTGCCGCGGCTGACCGACGAGCTGCGCGTCATCCTCGGCCTGGACACGCGCTGGAGCGTCGTGGTGGTCGGCATCGGCCGGCTCGGTCGTGCGATCGCGTCATACCCGGGCTTCGAGGATCAGGGCTTCGACATCGTCGCGCTCTACGACTCGGCCCGGGGCACGATCGGCGGCAATGTGGATGGCGTGCTCGTGCGCGACTCGGCGCAGCTCGAGAGCGACCTGCGACTGCGGCCGGCGGACATCGCGGTAGTCGCCGTCCCGTCCAGCGTGGCGCAGGAGGTCGTCGACCGGCTCGTACACGGGGGCGTCCGCGCGATCCTCAACTACGCCCCCACGCGCGTCGTCGTGCCGCCGGGGGTGGAGCTGCGGCACATCAACCCCGTGCTCTTTCTCCAGAGCATGACCTATCACCTGAAACGCACCGCGACGCGCAACCACCACCCCACGGAGACGTTCGCGCGGGAAGGGCCGCCGCCCGAAGCGCGCCGAGCCTAACCGGGCCCACGCCCGCACGGCATCCGGCCGCCGGGCCGCGCGCTCATCGCTCGAGGATGAGCGATTCTTCCTCTGTCGGCATGGCGCGCGAGATGACCTCGGTGTAGTCCAGAGCGGCGCCGGCACCTTTGGCGACGCACCGGAGCGGCTCCTCGGCGATGTGCACAGGGACACCGGTCTCGTGCATCAGCAGGTCGTCGAGGTGCCGAAGCAGCGCCCCGCCTCCTGTGAGCACGATGCCGCGGTCGATCACGTCGGAGGCGAGTTCGGGCGGCGTGCGTTCGAGCACGCGGCGCGCCGTCTGCACGATCGCGGCGAGTTGCTCCTGGATGGCCTGCGTGACCTCGGAAGCGCGCACCGTGACCGTACGCGGGAGGCCGGTGATCTGATCGCGCCCGCGCACGTCGGTCGAGCGATCGTGCTCATCGGGCAGCGCCGAGCCGATTGCGATCTTCACCTCCTCGGCGGTGCGTTCGCCGATCACGAGGTTGTGGCGGCGCTTCACGTACTGCACGATCGCGTCGTCGAGGCGGTCACCGGCGACGCGCACGGACTCGCTCGCGACGATGCCGAACATCGAGATCACCGCCGCCTCGGTTCGCCCGCCTCCGATGTCGATGATCATGTGACCGCGCGGCGAGCCGACCGGGATCTCGGCGCCGATCGCGGCGGCGAGCGGCTCCGGTATGAGCTGAGCCGGCCGGCGCGCGCCCGCTGCCTCCGCCGCGTCACGCACTGCACGCTGCTCGACGCCGGTGACGCCGACCGGGACGCAGATCATGACCTCGGGTCGCACCAGGTTGAAGCGCCCGATCACCCGCCCGATGAAGTAGCGGAGCATCGCCTCCGTGATCAGGTAGTCCGCGATCACGCCGTCGCGCATCGGCCGAATGACCTGGATGCTGCCGGGGTGTCGGCCGATCATGGCGCGCGCGTCGTCGCCGACCGCCACGACCGTATTGTCGCGCTCGGTGATCGCGACCACCGAGGGCTCGTCGATGACGATGCCTTTGCCGTGCTCGAACACCAGGACGTTCGCGGTTCCCAGATCGATACCGAGGCGTTTGCCGAACATCTCCCCGCCAAGCGCAACTGGAGGTGGTGTGGATAACTCCACCGGCCTGCGGAGCGCCGGGAGAGTAGCGGAGCGACGGGAGCGGCGGTAGCGGCCGCTGCGGCGGGGCTACGGCAGATCGCGCACGCGTGGCGCGTAGCGCAGGCAGTACAGCGTGACCAGCAGCAGCGCCACGGCCGTGCCGCCGATCGCGAGCTGCACGCCGATCACCGCGGCGAGGATGCCGACGAGGAACGTACCGAACGAGACGAGGCTGAACTCCATCATGTGCAGGCTCATCACGCGCCCCTGGTACGCGCGGCGCGTGTAGGACATCAGCAGCACGTTGCTCAGCGACATGCGCCCCGCCTGGCCGACGCCGATCACGATCATCACCAGCGCCGTCAGCCACAGCCAGCTCGACGCCGCGAAGACGATGAGCGCCGCGCCGAGCAGCAGCGAGCTCAGCAGGTACACGCGGCCGCGGCCGCGGTTCGGCATCGACGCGATCGCGAGCGACCCGGCCAGCGACCCAACGCCGGTGATGCTGAGGAGCAGCCCCAGCTGGCCCGGCCCCGCGCCGAGCACGTCCTTTACGAACCCCGCCATCATCTGCATGTACGGCATCGACAGCAGCACGATGAAGAAGTTCACCGCGAGCAGCGCGGAGATCTGCGGCTCGCGCCTGACGTAACGCAGGCCATCTGCGATGTCGCGCAACCCCGCGGCGATCCCGCGCGCCGTCTGCGACCGGTCGGGTTCGAGTCCCACTTCTCCGTCCGCCGGAACGTACGCGCGCACGGGGAGGAGGCCGACGATCGAGACGATCATCATCGCGGTCATCACGAAGTAGACACCCGCAGGCGAGATGACGGCGATCAGCAGCCCACCGAGCGCGGGCACGCCCATGCGCGTGACATTCATCCCCGACATGTTCAGCGCGACCGCGTTCGTCAGCCGCGCCGGTCCGACAATCTCCGCGATCAGAGCCTGTCGCGCCGGTCCCATGATCGCGAACACCGCGCCCTGCCCGGCCGAGGCAATGAAGAGATGCTCGAAGCGCAGCTCCCCCGCGAGTGCCAGCAGCGCGAGGCCCAGCGTGAAGAGCGCATTGATCGCCTGCCCGATCTGCACGACGAGCTTCTTCGGCGCGCGATCCGCCACGACGCCGCCGAAGAAGCCGAGCAGCACGCCCGGGATGGCATTGCCGAGCGACATCGCACCGAGCGCCGCGTACGACCCGGTCAACTCGTAGACGAGGTAGGGCGTGACCACCATCTGCATGTGCATGGCGGAGAACTGACCCATCATCGACACGAAGAACCAGCGGAACGGGCGCGCGTTCAGTGCCTCGAAGGTACGGATGGACCGCGGGCGGCCGAGACGACCGTGGCGCCGAGGCGGCGCCACGTCCACGACCGGCACATCGCCGCCAGTCGCGGGCGGCGGCGCGAGCGGCGGCGCACCGGCCGAGACGAACGCGGTGCCGACGCCGCCCGCGAGCGGGGCTGCCGCGGCGGGCGCGAGCGCACGCGAGGGCAGGCGGGCGATGAGGCCGCGGAGCAGACCGCGCCGGAAGGCACGCCCGGGGTGGCGCACGCTTGGATCACCGTCCTGGCTAATCGCTCGCGCGGTGGCGCGTCGACCGGATTCTACCGGCACCTCACGCAAAGGTCATGCATCGGCGCGTGAGCGCCGCGAGCCGTCAGCCGCGGGCGAGCAGGCGCGCGAGGAACGTGCGAGCGCGTTCCGTGCGCGGCGCGGCGAAGAATTCGGCCGGGGCGCCCTCTTCGACGACCACCCCGTCGTCGATGAACGCGATCCGCCGCGCGGCGTCGCGCGCGAACTCGAGCTCGTGCGTGACGACCACCATCGTCATGCCCTCCGCCGCCAGATCGCGCATGACCGCGAGCACCTCACCCACGAGCTCGGGGTCGAGCGCGCTCGTGGCTTCGTCGAAGAGCATCAACTTCGGCTGCATGGCGAGCGCGCGCGCGATCGCGACGCGCTGCTGCTGTCCGCCGGACAGCTCAGACGGGTATGCGTCCAGCCGCTCGCCCAGGCCGACGCGCACGAGCAGACGGGTGCCGCGCTCGCGCGCCTCCGCGCGTGAGAGGCCAAGCACGTGCACCGGCGCCTCGGTCACGTTGCCGAGCGCGGTCAGGTGCGGGAAGAGATTGAAGCGCTGGAACACCATCCCGATCTCGCGCCGCACGCGGGCGGTCCGCCGGTCGCTCTCCGGCCGCAGCCGACCGTTGATCTCGCGGTAGCCGACCATGCGTCCGTCGAACAGGATCCGGCCGGCCTCGATCGTCTCGAGGTGGTTGATGCAGCGCAGGAGCGTGGACTTCCCGGACCCGGACGGGCCGAGCACCGCGACCACCTCGCCCCGTTCGACGGTGAGCGAGATGCCCTTGAGCACCTCGACCGTACCGAAGCGCTTGTGCACGTCGACGACCTCGAGCAGCGCATGACCCGTCATGCGCCGATCTCCCGGCGCCCGAGACGCCCGAGCGCGCGCGCCATGCGCTCGCCGATCCCGGCGCTCCGCTCGCCGCGGCCGCGGCCGCGGCTGAAGCGCTGCTCGAGCCAGGCCTGCCCCACGCTCGCGAGCGTGGTCAGCGCGAGGTACCAGATGGAGACGATGATCAGCCACTCGAGGTAGCGGAGCGTCGACGAGTACTGCAGCTTCGCGACGAGGAACAGCTCACTCACGCTGATCACGGACACGAGCGACGAGTTCTTGAGCATGGCGATGAACTCGTTGCCCACCGGCGGGATCACCACGCGCATGGCCTGTGGCAGCACGATGCGACGCATCGTCAGCGGCGCGGTCATGCCGAGGCTCCTGGCCGCTTCCGCCTGCCCGGGGTCAACGCTGAGCAGCCCGGCGCGCATGATCTCCGTCATGTACGCGCCCTGGTTCACCGAGAGCGCCACCAGCCCTGCCTGGAACGAGCTGAGCTGTCCGTTCCACGGCGCCCAGCCCGGCCACAACTGCGGGAGCGCGAAGTACCAGAACACGATCTGAACGAGCAGCGGCGTGCCGCGAAAGAGCCAGATATAGCCAATCGACGCGGCGCGCAGCGCACTGAAGCGCGACCCTCGTAGCAGCGCGAACGCCGTGCCGAGCACGGCGCCGATCGACATGCTCAGGACCGTCAGCACGATCGTCAGGCGCACGCCGCGCAACACGAGGTCCGAGAACAGGTTGTTCCCGATGACCCCCCAGTCCAGCGTCCCTGCGAGCAGCACGCGCTAGGGCAGCCGCCCGGCCTCCAGGGACCAGTACTCGAGAATCGCGTCGTACTGGCCGCCGGCGCGCATCGCGTCGATCGCCGCGGCGAGCCCTTCGCTCATGGGCTTGTCGTCCTGGCGGACGGCGAAGCCGTACGGCGCGGTGTTGAACTGCTCGCCAACGACAAGGGTGCCGGTCACGTTCGCAGCCGAGTAGGCGGCCACCGGGAAGTCCATGAGCGCCGCGACTGCCCGGCCCGACACCACCGCCTGAATGGCGTCGGTGTTCTGCTCGAACGTCTGGATGTCGATCGCCTTGTCGCAACTGGCGTTCTGCTCGGCGGCCTCGTCGATCTGGATCGTCCCGACCTGGATCGCCACCTGCTTCCCGCAGAGCGACGCGAGCGCTTCGATGCTCTCGGGGTTGCCCGAACGCACCAGGATGCCGGAGCCCGCGATGAAGTAGTCGACGAAGTCGACGGTCTTGCGGCGTTCCTCTGTGTCAGTCATCGCCGACATGATCACATCGACCTTGCTGCTCGTGAGCGCGGGAATGATCGCGTCGAATGAGACGTTCTGGATCTCGACGTCGACCCCCCAGGCCTCCGCGATGCAATGCGCGAGGTCGGCATCGAGGCCGATCGGCTCGTTCGTGCCTTCCTTGACGAAGTCGATCGGCGCGTAACTGAGGTCGGAAGCGACGACGAACTTGCCGGCGGTCTCGATGCGCTCGGGCGCGGTCAGCGCGAGCGCCGTGCAGTCGACGTCGGCCGCGGAAAGTGCCGCGGGCGCGGCGTCGCCATCTCCGCCGGCGTCCTCCTCGTCATCGCCGCACGCGGCGGTCACCGCCGCGATCATCACCAGTCCGATCACGGTCACCAACCACGCGAACCTGCGCGCGCGCATGCCCGCTCCTCGCTTCCATCGATGCCCCGGCCGCTCGTTCGTGCGGCGGATGGTACTGCCGGCACACGTGCGGGATAGGGAGCCACCTCAGTGGCGAGGCGACCGCTGCCTGCGCGGATCACGGGTCGCCTCGAACGGGGAACCCGAGCGGCCGGCGCGGCGCGTCCGGTGGGCGCATCAGCTCGCGGATCGCGTCGAACACCGCTCGGAAGCGCGTGTCGTAGCGCTCCTCCAGCTCGTCCAGCCGTCGGGCGAGATCGGCATTCGCCGCAAGGAGCGACCGGAGCCGCACGAACGTGCGCATGATCTCGATGTTCACCTGCACCGCGCGCTCGCTCCGGAGCACGCTCGACAGCATCGCCACGCCCTGCTCGGTGAACGCATAGGGCGGGTAACGGCGACCGCCCGAACCACCCCGGGGTTTTGAGATCACAGATTGTGATCTCAAAACCTCGAACTCGTCGTCGGACAGCCGGAACATGAAGTCGTCCGGGAAACGATCACGGTTGCGCTGGACTGCCTGCACGAGCGTGCGCGTTTCGACGCCGTAGAGGGTCGCCAGGTCCGCATCGAATATGACGCGCTGGCCATGAATCAGCCTGATCGATGCCTCGATGGCGGCGACCGGTACGGCTTCCAGCGCGCGCGTCATGGCTCCGATCCTCTCGGGGCGCAGCCGGTGGCGCGCGCGATCGTAGAGCCATGTAACCGCCGCCCGCGCCGGGAATAGTGCGGGCGGCGCCCGGGAAAGATCCGGGTCCTACCCGCGCTCGACGTCCGCGCCGAGTGCGGTCAGGCGTTCGACCAGATGTGCGTACCCGCGATCGAGGTGGTTCGTGTCATGCACCTGCGTCTCGCCCTCGGCCGCGAGGCCGGCAATGACGCACGCCGCACCGGCGCGGATGTCGAGCGCGCGCACGGCGGCGCCTACCAGCGGCGTTCCGCCCTCGATGATCACGGACTGCCCGCCCACGGTGATGCGCGCGCCGAGCTTCCGTAGCTCGCCCACGTACAGCGTGCGGTTGTCGTAGACGCGCTCGTGCACGATCGACACGCCCTGCGCCTGCGTGAGTGCGGCAGCCAGTGGCGCGTGGAGGTCGGTCGGAAAGCCCGGGTAGGGCACAGCCTGCGCCTGCACAGCGTGCAGACCGCCGCGGCACGCGGCGCGGATGCCGTTGCCGTCAGTCCCCAGTTCGACGGTCATGCCCATCTCGGAGAGCTTCGTGGTCAGGCTGTCGAGGTGCTCCGGAACGCCGTTGGTGACTCGGACGTCGCCCCCGGTCGCGGCAGCGGCGAGCAGGAACGTCCCCGCTTCGAGGCGGTCCGGGATCACGGAGAACTCGGTGCCGTGCAGCCGCTCGACGCCGTCGACGTAGACGACGTTTCCGCCGTGCCCGCGGATGCGGGCACCCATGGTGTTCAGCATGTTCGCGACCATCTCGACCTCGGGCTCCGCCGCGGCATTGATGATCACGCTCTGGCCGCGGGCGAGCGCCGCGGCGAACAGGATGTTGACGGTGCCGAGCACGCTCGGGTAGTCGAAGAAGATGCGTGCACCCTCCAGCCGCGCCGACCGCGCGACCCACTCCGCGCCGCGGCGGCCGACCTCGGCGCCCAGCGCGCGGAAGCCGGCCAGGTGCACATCGAGCGGGCGCACGCCAATGACGTCGCCGCCGGGCGACGCACAGGCGGCCTCGCCCAGCCGGCCGAGCAGCGGGCCCATCACCAGGAACGACGCCCGCAGCGCGAGCACGAGCTCGGCAGGCGCCGAGGTTTCCGTCAGCTCGGCGGCGCTGATACGTGCGGTGCCGTCCTCGCACTCGAACCGGGCGCCGAGCGAGCGCAGCAACTCACCCATCTCGTCGATGTCGGCGATCGCCGGCACGTTGTGGATCGTGACCGCATGCGCGGTCATCAGCCCGGCGGCGACGGCGTACAGCGCGGCATTCTTCGACCCGGAGACCGTGACCTCGCCGCGCAGTGGGCGGCCGCCGCGGATGCGCAGCCGTTCCGGACGCCTGGACATCAGTCACCGCCCCCGATCGCTCGCGCGCCGCACCGAGAATAGGGCACAGCGCATGTGGCGGCTGGACGGTCAGGGATCGGTGGACGCATCCGTTCCGTCGTCCGTTCCGATCTGGCGACGCGGCGCGCGCCCGGCGCGACGCACCGCGTCCGCCAGCACGTACTCGATCTGCGCGTTCACGCTGCGGAGCTCATCGCCCGCCCACCGCTCGAGCGCATCGAACAGTGGCGAGTCGATGCGGAGCAGGAACCGCTTCCGCTCGGCCACGGCGCTCGTCCGCTCGCTATCGATTGAGCGTGCCCACGTTGACGATCGGGGTCGTCGCCTGGTCGCTGGTGAGCACCGTCAGCAGGTTCGACACCATCGTCGCCTTCCGCTCCTCGTCCAGTTCGACCACGTGGTTGCGCTCGAGCTGTGCGAGCGCGAGCTCGACCATCCCCACCGCGCCCTCCACGATGCGGGCGCGCGCAGCGACGATCGCGCTCGCCTGCTGGCGGCGCAGCATCGCCTCGGCGATCTCGGGCGCATACGCGAGGTCCGTGATGCGCGTCTCGATCACGCGCACGCCTGCGGCGTCGAGCCGCGTCTGGAGCTCGACGGTGAGCGTGTCCGCGATCTCCTCCGCGTCGCCGGTGAGCGTGAGCACGGCAGCATCGTCGCCGTGCGCGTCGTACGGGTAGTTCCGCGCGAGGTGCCGCACGGCCGTCTCGGTCTGGACCACGACGAAGTCGCGGTAATCCTCAACGTCGAACACCGCGCGCGCCGTGTCGATCACCTGCCAGACGACGACGGCCGCGATGTTGATCGGGTTGCCGTTTGCGTCGTTCACCTTGGACGTGTGCGAGTTGAAGTTGCGCGCGCGCAGCGAGAGCTTGCGGCGCTCCGCGACCGTGAACGGGTTCGTCCACGACCATCCGGGCTTGCGCAGCGTCCCCTGGTAGCTGCCGAACATGATCAACACCACGGCCTGGTTCGGCTGGATCACGACGAACCCGCCGGTCAGCACGAGCGCGACGACGCCGGCGAGCGCACCGGCCACAATCGGCTGCGGTGTCTCGGCACGCGCGCCGATCACGATCAGGGCGGCCGAGATCGCCGCGAGCACGAGCACGATGAGCAGGCCGATCGCACCCGGGAGCGCCCGGCCCGCGCGCTCGTGCGTGGTGTGCGACGGCATGACGTTCGGATGCATGACGAGCACCTCCGCCGATATCTAAGTGATATCATTTGGATATCGCCAGAGCTAGACGTCGTCAAGTGCGCGGTCCTGCGCACCCCGCTGCCGCAGGGCGCGCCGGTCCCGGTGCGACGGGCGGCAGAGTGTGACACCGGGAGGGCAAGAGCCGCCGTCGG
Source organism: Dehalococcoidia bacterium (assembly GCA_040902395.1). Lineage (GTDB taxonomy): Bacteria > Chloroflexota > Dehalococcoidia > UBA2979 > UBA2979 > VGNK01. The sequence continues at coordinate 21,164 of JBBDXH010000044.1, read as the reverse complement.
GCGGCGCCATACCCGGAGCGGGGGACCTGTCAGCGCATCGACGGCGCGCCGGTCGGGGACCGGCGACGGCCGTGCACGCGCAGGCGGATCAGCGCCCGCTGGAGCGCGAGCTGCGCGCGGAGCAGGTCGAGCGCTCCCGCCTCGACCGGCATGCGGCCCTCGAGGCGGGCGCGTGCGCGTTCGCGCGCTGCCTCGGCTCGAGCCTCGTCGATCTCCTCGGCGCGCTCGGCGCCGTCGGCGAGCACGCTCACCTCGTCCTTGACGACCTGGATGAAGCCGCCGTGGATGGCCAGCGGAATGGGTCCGTCGGGCACGTACACAATCATCTCGCCGATGGTGAGGCTTGCCATCAGCGCGGCGTGGCTCGGCAGGATCGTGATCTGCCCTTCAGTCGTGGGCACCACCAGCCGCTGCACGTCGTCCCGTTCGAGCACCGTGCGATCGGCCGTGACGATGGAGAGCGAGAGCGGCATGGCTAGTCCTCGCTCGCCATGCGCTGTGCCTTCTCCACCGCCTCGTCGATGCTGCCGACCATGTAGAACGCCTGCTCGGGCAGCGCGTCGTGCCGGCCGTCGAGGATCTCTTTGAAACCGCGCACGGTTTCAACGAGTGTCGCGTAGCGACCGGGTGAGCCGGTGAACTGCTCGGCCACGAAGAACGGCTGGGTGAGGAAGCGCTGGATACGTCGCGCGCGCGCCACGGCCTGCTTGTCCTCGTCCGAGAGCTCCTCGATGCCGAGGATCGCGATGATGTCCTGGAGGTCCTTGTAGCGCTGGAGCGTGCGGAGCACGCCCTGCGCGACGTCGTAGTGTTCCTGCCCGACGACGTTCGGGTCGAGCACGCGGCTCGTCGACGTGAGCGGGTTGATGGCGGGGTAGAGACCCTGCTCCACCAGCGCGCGGTCGAGCGTCACGGTCGAGTCGAGGTGACCGAAGGTCGTCGCCACGCCCGGGTCGGTGTAGTCGTCGGCCGGCACGTAGATCGCCTGGAACGATGTGATCGAGCCCTTTTTCGTCGAGGTGATGCGCTCCTCGAGCGCGCCGACCTCGGTGGCCAGCGTGGGCTGATACCCCACAGCGGAGGGCATACGACCGAGCAGCGCGGAAACCTCCATGCCGGCCAGGGTGTAGCGGTAGATGTTGTCGATGAAGAGCAGCACGTCGCGGCCCTCGCGGTCGCGGAAGTACTCGGCCATGGTCACGCCGGTGAGGGCGATGCGCAGGCGCACGCCCGGCGGCTCGTTCATCTGCCCGTAGACGAGGGCGGTCTTGTCGAGCACGCCCGACGCGCGCATTTCGTGCCAGAGGTCGTTGCCCTCGCGCGAGCGCTCGCCCACGCCGGCGAACACGGAGAGACCGCCGTGTTCGGTGGCGAGGTTGCGGATCAGCTCGGTGTTGATCACGGTCTTGCCGGTGCCCGCGCCGCCGAAGAGGCCGACCTTGCCGCCGCGCGCGAGCGGGGCGATCAGGTCGATGACCTTGACGCCGGTCTCGAGCATCGACGCGGTCGTCTCCTGCTCGGCGTAGGTTGGGGGCGGCCGGTGGATCTCCCAGCGCTCGGTATCGGCCGGGATCTCCAGCCCGGGGTCGAGCGGTGTGCCGACGACGTTGAAGATGCGGCCCAGGGTGACCGGGCCCACGGGCACCGAGATCGCGTGGCCCGTGTCGACCGCCTCGGCGCCGCGCGCCAGGCCATCGGTCGAGTCCAGCGCGAGGCAGCGCACCCAGTTGTTGCCCAGGTGCTGCTCGACCTCGGTCACGAGCTTCGGGCGGGTACTGCCCATGTCGATCTCGACGGCGTTGTAGAGGTCGGGCAGGCTCCCCGAGGGGAACTCCACGTCGACGACGGTGCCGATCACCTGGCGGACGCTTCCGTTGGCCATGGTTGCCTCCTGCGGCGTGGCTTACGCGTTGAGAGCGGCGGTGCCGCCCACGATGTCGAGCAGTTCGTTTGTGATCATCTCCTGGCGCGCCTTGTTGTAGGTCAGCGTCAGCTCGGACACCATTTCGATCGCGGCGTCCGTCGCCTGCCGCATCGCGACCATGCGCGCGGACTGCTCGGAGGCACGTGCCTCGAGCACGGCCTCATAGATCTGCATCTCGATGTAGCGCGGGAGCAGCGTGTTCAGCAGCTCCGCGGGCGACGGTTCGAAGATGAAGTCGACGCGCTGCCGCTCGGCCCCTTCGGGCGCCTGCACAGGCAGGATCTGGCGCAGCGTCGGCCGCTGGACGGCGGCGTTCACGTATCGCGGGTACGCAATGAAGACGTGATCGAGCTCGCCCTTCACGTAGTCGTCGATCACGATGCGCGCGATCGGGAAGACGTCTGCCGACTCAGGGAAGTCGCCGAGGTTCGTGAACTCCGCGACGATCGGAAAGCCGGCCCGCCGGAAGAAGTCGCGGCCCTTGCGGCCAACCGGGAGCACGGAGACGCGCTCGACGTTCGGCTGGTGCTCCAGCGCGAGCGACGCGGAGGCGCGGTTCATGTTCGTGTTGAGACCGCCGGCGAGGCCGCGATCCGCGGTGATGTGGATGATCGCGAAGTGCTTGATCGGCCGCTGCTCGAGCAGCGGATTCAGCTCGTCGGGGTCGGCGCCGGCGGTGTAGCCGGAGAGCTGCGCGAGCACGGCGCGCATGCGCTCGGCGTACGGCCGGGACTGGAGCGCGCGCTCCTGCGCGCGCCGCATCTTGGATGCGGCGACGAGCTCCATCGCGCGCGTGACCTTCGCGGTGTTCGAAACGGACCGCATGCGGTCGCGGATGGCACGTACTGCTCCGGCGCCAGGCATCTACGCTCCGCTTCCCTGCCCTCGTCCGCCAACGCCGCGCGAGGCGGCCGGCGGCAGGTGTCCGTTCGTCAAGGGTGCGCGCCCGGCGACGCGCACCCGGGCCCGCCGCCTAGTACGCGACGGCGCCCTTGAAGTCGGTGATCGCCTGCTTGAGCGTGTTCTCGGCCTCGTCGCCAAGCTCGCCCGAGCTGTTGATGCCGTCGATCAGGCTCGAGTGGCTTGCGGCGAGGTACTCGTGGAAGGCGCGTTCGAAGTCCATCACCTTCTCGACGGGCACGTCGTCGAGGTAGCCGTTCACGCCGGCGTACAGGATCGCGACCTGCTGGGCGAGCGTCTGCGGTCGGTACTGCGGTTGCTTGAGCAGCTCCGTCAGGCGCTGCCCGCGGAAGAGCTGGCGGCGCGTCGCCGGGTCCAGGTCTTCCGTGCCGAACTGCGCGAACGCCTGGAGCTCGCGGTACTGCGAGAGGTCGAGGCGGAGCGAACCCGCGACCTTCTTCATCGCGCGCGTCTGCGCCGCGCCGCCCACCCGCGACACCGAGATGCCCGGGTTCAGTGCCGGCCGCTGACCGGCGTTGAAGAGGTCGAGCTCGAGGAAGATCTGCCCGTCGGTGATCGAGATCACGTTCGTCGGGATGTACGCGGAGACGTCACCGGCCTGGGTCTCGATGATCGGCAGCGCGGTGATCGAGCCGCCCCCGAGCGCGTCCGTGATGCGCGCAGAGCGCTCGAGCAGGCGCGAGTGGAGGTAGAAGACGTCGCCGGGGTAGGCCTCGCGGCCCGGCGGGCGCTTGAGCAGCAGCGACACTTCGCGATACGCCCACGCGTGCTTCGAGAGGTCGTCGTAGACGATCAGCACGTCCTTGCCGCGCGCCATGAAGTACTCGGCGATCGCGCAGCCGGCGTACGGCGCAAGGTACTGCGCGGCGGCGGACTCGGATGCGGAGGCGACGACGACGATGGTGTAGGCCATCGCGCCGTTCTCCTCGAGGATCGCGACGGTCTGGGCGACCTTGGCGTCCTTCTGGCCGATCGCCACGTAGACGCAGATCACGTCGCGGGTGTGCTTCTGGTTGATGATCGCGTCGATCGCGATCGCGCTCTTGCCCGTCGACCGGTCGCCGATGATCAGCTCGCGCTGACCGCGTCCAATCGCCGTCATGGCGTCAATCGCCTTGATGCCGGTCTGCAAGGGCTGGTTCACGGTCACGCGATCGACCACGCCGGGCGCGATGCGCTCCACCGGGTATTGCTCGCCGGAGCTGATCGGGCCCTTCTCGTCGATCGGGTCGCCGAGCGCGTTGACCACGCGCCCGAGCAGCGCATCGCCCACGGGCACCGAGGCCACGAGCCCGGTCGTGCGAACCTCGTCGCCCTCCTTGACCTGCGAGTAGTCGCCGAGGATGACCGCGCCGACGGTCTCTTCCTCGAGGTTCAGCGCCAGCCCGCGGATCGGCCGGCCCTGTGTGTCCCTGCTGGAGAACTCGATCAACTCGGACGTCTGGCACTGGCCGATGCCGTGGATGCGCGCGATGCCGTCGCCGGCCTCGATCACCGTGCCCACGTTTGCCTCGGCGGCGCCCACGTCGAAGTGCTCGATCTGCTCGCGCAGGATGGAGGCAATTTCCTCAGCTCGGACCATCGCGCTACCTCGATCTCATGCCGCGTCTAGAACGCGGCGCGTTCCAGCTGGGTGCGCAGGCTCTGCAGCCTGTGCCGTGTGGATCCGTCGACCATGCGGTCGCCGATGCGCACGACGAGCCCGCCGAGCAGCGACGGGTCGACGCGCGTCACGAGCGCCACCTGCTTGCCGGTGTCGCGCGTGAGCTTGTCGAGCAGACGCTGGCGCTGCTCGTCCGCGAGCGGTGTGGCGCTCGTGACCTCAGCGCGGAGGATGCCGCGCTCCTCGTCGAGCAGCTCACTGAAGAACGATGCGATCGACGCACCGAGCGCGAGGCGATTCTTCTGGCGCAGCAGGCGCAGGAAGTTGAGCTGCTTCTGCCCGATCGACGGCAGCACGCGCCGCACGATCGCCTGGAAGCGCTCGTCGGTCATGCCATCCGCCTGGAGCGTCTCAACGAACGCGCGCCGGGCGGTCAGCTCTTCGAGCGCGCCGATGGCGTCAGACCAGGCGTCGAAGTCGCCGTCGTCGCGCGCGATCGCGATCAGGGCGAGCGCATAGCGGCGGCCGGCGATGTCGCGGGGTGCGGGCACGGACGCTCCTCAGCTCCTGCGAATCAGTTGGGCTGGCCGAACGCGCTCTCGACGATCACCTCGTCGATCAGCCGCTGGTGCGCCTGGCCGTCGAGCGATTGGCCGATCACGCGTTCGGCCGCCAGCATGGTCAGCGCTGCGAACTCCGTGCGCAGCTGCTGGATGGCCTGCTCGCGCTCGAGCGCGATGTCCGCACGCGCGCGGTCCACGATCTGCTGCGCATCGGTGCGCGCCTGCTGCTCGAGTTCGCCGCGCAGCCGGCTCGCCGTCTCCTGCGAGCGCTGCACGAGCTCCCGCGCCTCGGCGCGGGCCTGCTCCATCGCGCGTCGCGCTTCGTCCTCGCTCGCCGCGGCCTGAGACGCGGCCTGTTCGGAGCGCGCGAGCCCTTCCGCGATGCGCTGCTTGCGCTGATCGAGGATGCGCAGGATCGGCTTGTAGAGGAAGAGCCGCAGCACGATCAGCAGGATCAGGAAGTTCACGAACTGGGCGATCAGGCCCGGCAGGTTGAACCCGAGCGCGGCGATACCGCCGGACTCCTCCGCCGCCTCGGTCGCCCCCGCGACCGCGGGCACGAGCGCCGCGAGGATCGCGGCGGACGCGGCGACGAGGCGCGGATGACGCAGCTGCTTCATCACGATGTCCCCCGCTCCTTCGCTTCGCGCCGGGCTTCCCGGCGTGGGCGGCCCGCACATGGCGAGCCGCCCCGTGATGCCCGGAACGCCGTCGACGTGGCCGTCGACTAGAAGACGAAGCCGATCAGGATGGCGACGACCAGGGCGTAGATGCCGATGGCCTCGGCGAACGCGATCGCCAGGATCATGTTGGTCTGAATCGCGCCGGCGGCCTCGGGGTTGCGACCGAGCGCCTCCATCGCCTTGCCGCCCAGCAGGCCGATGCCGACGCCCGGCCCGAGGGCGCCCAGTCCCATCGCCAGGCCCGCGGCGATGAACTTCATCGAACTGGCTGTGAACTGGTTGTCGCCGGCCTCCTGCGCACCCGCGACGCCGGTCAGCGCCGCGAACAGGGCCGCGACAATGGCCGCCGCGAACAAACCACGACGGGCGATGGCTGCGTTCATCAAGATCGTCCCTCCCTGGGGGTCGCCCCGGTTGCGGCCGGAGCACGTCACGGAATCGCTACGTAGTCCAACGCGTGGCTAGTGCCCCGCGCTGTGCTCCTCACCATGCCCGTTGCCGTGCGAGAACGTCACGGCCGTCTGGGCGAATACCAGCGTCAGCATCGCGAACACGAACGCCTGGATCAGACCGACGAACAACTCGAGTCCGTAGAAGACATCTACGAGCACAAACGGCACCAGGAACATGCCCATCAAGAGCAGCACTTCACCGGCGAACACGTTGCCGAACAGACGGAAGGTGAACGACACCGTGCGTGACAACTCCGACACCAGTTCGAGCAGACCGACGAACACGTCGATCACACCCATCGGACTGAACCGTATCAGCCGCCCGAAGTTAAAGAACTTCGTGAAGTAGGAAACGCCCACCGCAGTGATTCCCCAGAATTCCACGAAGATGAACGACCAGATCGCGATTGCCAATGGCGCGTTCACGTCCGTCATCACGGAGCGCAAGTACGGCGCGATCACGCCTGAAAACGTATCGCCCGCCTCCGCCGCGATGATCGGCGGTTCGCCGGCGCCCGTGTCCACCGTGCTGGGCTTCAACGGGATGTACGCGATGTCGATGCCGGCGATCGTGCTCTGCTCGAGCACCGCCTGCTTCACCCCGTGGTTGGGCTCGGGCTTCCCGATCACGTTGTTGATCGGCAGCAGGCCCATGTAATTCGACACGAGCACGAAGAAGAAGATGGTGGCGATGACGGGGAAGAAGCGTCGGCCGTTCTTCTCGCCGGCTACGCCGACGACGATGTCGTAGAAGACAACGATTACGGCTTCCACAGCGCCACTGAATCCGCTCGGCACCACCTTCGCGCCGCGACCGGCGATGAACGCGATCGCGATGAGCACGATCACGACGATCCACGACGTGAACATCGTGTTCGTGATGGCCAGCGGGCCGGCGTGAAAGACGACCTCCGGCGCGACCGAGATGAAGGGAGATGCCCCGCCGACGAAGACAAAGCCGAGAACCATCAGGACGATGACCCCGAGCAGAATGATCGGCAGGCGCATCGACGACCCTTCCGCGGTCAACCCTGACGGGTGCGCTCGATCAATTCCCGAAGCTGCCGATATGCGCCGTAGAACCCCAGAGCGAGTCCCAGGACGAGGAACACCAACGTCAGTGTCGGACGCGTGCCGAACCTTCCGTCGAGCCAAACGCCAACCAGCGTCAGCCCCACGATGGAGGTTGCGAGATAGCTCCCGATCCCGAGTAATCCGAACGCTGGAGAGTTCCACATGGCCACACATGCCCTTTCAGGCTGCGAAGCCGACGGGAGGCTAGCATGCGCCGACCGGTGAAACAACCCCTTGTGAGCGCATGCACAAATGCTTCCAGCGGCGACCGACGGACGGCAGAACCCCGCCCGTGCTACTGGCTCACATGTCGCTCCGCGAGGGGCGGCGCAGCTAGTCGCTCTTGCCGAGATCGTCCAGATCGAGACCGGCGACGAAGTCGCGGAAGGCCGCGAGCTTCTCGAGTTCTTCGGCCGTCGGCGCGGGCGGACGCTCGCGGTCCTGCCCTTCGATCGCCTGCCCATCGTCGTCGAGCATGATGCCGGCGCGTTCGAGTACGTCCTCCGCCGCATAGATCGGGACCTCGGCGCGCACCGCCAGCGCGATCGCATCGGACGGACGCGCGTCGATCTCGACCGTCCGGCCGTTCTGCTCGACGATCACCTGGGCGAAGAAGGTGTCGTCCTTCAGGTCGTTGACGATCACGGACTTGACCACTCCGCCCATCTCTCCGATCGCGTTGAACAGCAGATCGTGCGTTTGCGGCCGGGGCACCGCGACGTTCTGGAGCTTGAGCGCGATCGCGTCGGCGACGTCCGCGCCGATCCAGATCGTGAGGAAGCGCTCGGCATCCTTCTCCTTCAGCACCACCACGCGCCGGTAGTGCCGCAACCCGACGCGAATGCTGTCGATCACGAGTTCAATCACCGAATGTCCCCCACCGGCGAACTGAAGCCGGGAGCGAATCGAGTGTAGAAGTCGCCCGGATCGCGAGTCAACGAATCGCGAGCTTCCCGCCTCGTTGCGTCTGCCTCAGCCCGGAGACTTGCCCCAGAGCGCCTGCTCGATCGCAGGGTCGAGTGCGGGCCCGCGCTCGATCAGGCGTTGTGCCCTGCGAGCGAGCGTACTGCGCTCCATGAGCACGCGCCGCGCGCATGTGCGGCAGCGCAGCCCAACGTCGGCCCCCAGGCGCACGATCTCCCAGTCGAAGCCGCCGCACGGATGCCTCCGCCGCATGCGGAACACGTCGCCCATGCGCAGGTCGAGCATCGCGCTCACGCGCCGCGGGCGCGGTTCATCGCCTCGCGCAGCTGCTGCGCGGCGGTCCGCGCCGCGCGCGCCCAGTCGCCGAGCGCGCGAGCGCCGACGCCCGCGCCTGCGTACATCACCCCGCGCGAGGCGTTCACGAGAATCCCGCCCCCGCGCGCGTCGATGCCGGCGCGCACCGCCGCCTCGAGGTCGCCCGCCTGTGGGCCGATGCCGGGCATCAGCATGGGCTGGTCGGGGCAGATCTCGCGGATGCGGCGCGCTTGGTCGGGGTAGGTCGCGCCCACGACGAGCCCCACGTTTCCGTGCTCGCGATTCCACTCGGCGGCGAGCCCCGCGACGTGCTCGTACAGCGCACGCCCGTCGGCCAGGCGCAGGTCCTGGAGATCGCGCGCGCCCGGATTCGACGTGCGCACGAGCAGGAACGTCGCGCGGTCGGCACGCTCGATGAACGGCGCGACCGCGTCGCGGCCGAGGTACCCGTTCGCGGTCACGGCATCCGCACCGAGTGCGTCGAAGACGGCGCGTGCGTAGAACGTCGCGGTGTGGCCGACGTCGCCACGCTTCGCATCCAGCAGCACCGGCACGCCATCCGGCACGTCTGCGATCAGGCGGCGAAGGCGCTCGAGGCCGGCACCGAGGTCGGGCTCGAAGAAGGCGATGTTCGGCTTGTAGCAGCACACCAGGTCGGCCGTGGCCTCGACGATCGCGGCGAGGAAGTCCGCGACGTCCACGCCGTCGGGGATCTGATCGGGATCCGGATCGAGCCCGACGCAGAGCAGCGAATGATTGCGTGTCGCCGCCGCTTCGTATTTCGCGCGAAAACCGTGGAGCGCGGGCTGCGCGGCAGCGCGATGCTCGGTGCTGGTCATATGCGACTCCCGGGGGAGATGTCCGCACTGGTAAACGACGGTTGTGCGGCGATCCGCAGCGGGGGCAGATCCGCGCCCGCCTCCCGCAGGCGCTCGAGCGACGCCGCGAACCGGCCGGCGTCGCCGGTAGCGTAACAGAGCACCTCGGACTCGACCCCGTCCGGGCCGGGGTCGCCGCCGGCGTCGGTGAGCAGCGAGACGACGCGTCGCGCGACCGGCTCGGCGGCGTCGATCACATGCACCGTGCGCGGCACGATCGCTTCGATCGCGGCGCGCAGGAATCCGTAATGCGTACACCCCAGCGCGACCGCATCGATGCCGTCGCGCAGCTGGGGGTCGAGGGCCTCGCGCAGCGCGCCGTCCACGCGCGCTCCTGAGATCACGCCCTCCTCGACGAGGTCCGCGAGGCCGGGCATCGGCAGCACGGTGACGTGCGCGCCACCGCCGTGGTTCACGCGCAGGCGCGCGAGCCGCTCACCCGAGGAGGTCCCGGGCGTCGCGAGCACGACGACGCGGCCGCCGCGGCTGCGCTCGACGGCGGGCTTGAGCGGCGGCTCCATCCCCACGATCGGGATCACGAACATCGAGCGCAGCGCCTCGAGCGCGGCCGAAGACGCCGTGTTGCACGCCACGACGAGCAGCGTGCAGCCGTCGTCGATCAGCGCGCGTGCGATCTCCGCCGCGCGGGCGGCGATCTCTTCGACCGAGCGCTGTCCGTACGGAAAGAACGCCGTATCGGCGACGTATCGGATCGGGAGCGCGGGACGCATGCGGTGGAGCGCGGCAGCAACGGAGAGGCCGCCGACGCCGGAGTCGAAGATGCCGACGGTGGCGTTCATCGTGCCTCCGTGCGCCCCGCCCGGCGCGCACGATCGAATCTAGGGATTGGGTGACTTCGGCGCCAGTTCTCGCCCGGGCATTCCCGAGCAGCGCCTACACTCCCGCGAATGCGCGTCGACATCGCACTGTTGCCTCCCAGGGAGTCACCGACCGCCGAGACCTGCCTGGTGGTCGACGTGCTGCGCGCGACGTCGGTGATGGCGGTGCTCTTCGGTCGCGGCATCGCGGCCGTGTATCCGGCGGCGACGATCGAAGACGGACGCGCGCTGCGCGCGCGGCTGTCCGGCGAGCCGGGCGGCGCGGTCCCCATGCTCTGCGGCGAGGTGGACGCGCTCCCGCCGGTCGGGTACGACTTTGGCAACTCGCCTGGCGAGTTCGCGCGCATGGACGCCCTGCCCGCGCACCGTGCCGTGGTCGCGACGACCAACGGGACGCCGGCACTGCTCGGCTGCGCCCGCGCGCCGCTCGTGATCGCGGCTGCGCCGCTGAACGCCGGCGCTGCGACGCGCCTCGCGCTGGCCGCCGGGCACGACGTGCTCGTGGTCTGCGCAGGCACCGCCGGCCTGCGCTCGGACGACGACCGGCTGGCCGCCGGCCTGCTCGTCGAGCGGCTGGTCGCCGCCGGCGCGGAGCCCACCGCGCAGGCCGCCTCAGCGCTGGCCGATTACCGCGCGGTCGCCGCCGAGTTCGCCGGTGCCCTCCGCGCGACGGGCCACGGTCGCCGGCTGATCGCGCGCGGCTTCGATGCGGACATCGAGCTCTGCGCGCAGGCCGATCGCTACGACCGCGCCGGGACATTGCGCTTCGACGACGGGATCGCGGTGCTCCGGCCGGAGCACGAGGGGAGGCAGGAGCGATGACCGACTACTGGATCAAGGGCTGCCTCAACGGATCGCGCCGGCCCGGTGACCACCCCGCGCTCCCGCTCTCCCCCGACCAGCTCGCCGCGGACGCGGAGCGCGTGGTCGCGGCGGGCGCCGCCGCGGTGCACGTCCACGTTCGCGACGGCAGCGGCGCGCAGACCATGGAGGGCGCCCACATCGCCGGAACGCTGCTTGCCATCCGCGCGCGCCGGCCCGGCCTCGCCGTGGGGATCACGACCGGTGCGTGGATCGAGCGCGACCTCGATCGCCGGCTCGAGCTGGCGCGTGGCTGGACGGAGCTCCCGGACTTCGCGTCCGTGAACTTCTCGGAGGACGGCGCCGCCGAGTTCGCTCACCTGCTGCTCGAACGCGGCGTCGGCGTCGAGGCCGGCCTGTGGACGGTGGACGACGCACGGACCCTCGTTGCGTCCGGCCTGCACACGCACTGCACGCGCGTGCTGCTCGAGCCGCGCGAGCGGGAGCCGGGCGCGGCGATCGCGCTCGCGCGCGCGATGGAGGCCGTGCTCGACGAGGCGGGCGCCTCCGCCCCGCGACTGCTGCACGGCGGTGGCCCCGCGGCGTGGCCGGTGCTCCGCGACGCGCTATCGCGCGGGCTGCAGACCCGCATCGGCCTCGAGGACACACTCGAACTCCCCGACGGCACGCTGACACCAGGCAACGCCGAACTGATGGCCGCGGCGGTCGCAATGGCGCAGAGCCTGTAGCCGATCCGCGAGCCGGTCCGCCGCCTGCTAGAGCAGGCGGCGCGCGTTCTCGTCGCCGCGGCTGGCGCGGCGCGACAGCACGATGCGCGCCTCGATCTCTTGAGCCTCGCTCGGCTGGCGGGCGCCCTGGATGCGCTCCCGCACCTCCTCGCTGGGCGGATGGCTCGCCGACCACTCGTCGAGCGCGCGCTCGAGCGGCGCGATCGCGGACGGCTCGGGGAAGTGGCGTCCGTAGCGGGCGCGATCGAACGCGTCGGCGATCGGGCGAAAGGCGGCGGCGTCGAGCATGCGTCCGCCCACGCTCGCGAACTCGAGCGGCGTTTCGGCCGGGCGGATGCGCAGTCCGCGCAGGTCCGCGTCCTGCACCGTGCGGCCGAACAGCCGGTAGATCGCCTGTTGGCGCATCCACTGGCCGCCGGGGCCGTGCGCGCCACGACGCGGCAGCAGGTTGCGGAAGAGCCCGCCGAGCCCGCCGGCGGGCGCATCATCGGTGCGCACCTCTTCGTAATCCTCCGCTTCGCGGTCGCGTCCGCGGTTGAGCAGGGCGCGAATGCCGAGGAAGACGCCGTACATCAGCGCGCTCAGCGCGGCGATTTTGATCAGGAGCACCACGGAGGACGCGAGCCTGAGGCGTTCGCGCGTCTCGTTCGGCTCGGCGAGCGGCGCCGTCAGCTCCGCGGGAGCGAGCGTCTCGTCCGGCCGCGAGAGATGCACGAAGCTGAGCAAGCGCTCGGCGACCCAGAAGATCGGCGTCAGCACGAGCACGAGCACCCAGCCGATGAAGCGGAAGAGCGCATCGGCAAGGAACTGGAACCAGGTCCCCGCGTCGATCAGCGCGAGCAGTCCGAGGATGAGCGCTGCGATCGTCAGCGCCCCGATCGTGCCGACGACGGAGATCACCCATGGCGCCGCCCGACGGGCGTCCTCCATGCCGGCCTGAGGTCGCGCGCTGTGCGCGACGGCCAGCATCAGCACCGCGATCACGAAGTACGGAACGGCGTATGCCGCGAGCACTGTGACCCCGCTGACGCTCGCGAGCACCACCAGCAGCAGCGTTGCCAGGAACCCGAACGTGAACGAGCGTCCGGCGCGCTCGAAGGTGACCGTGGCGCGCCCGGCGACGAGAAAGCGCGTCCACATCGCGAGCAGCCCGACGAACGAGAACACGATCGCCCCGCCGTGGGGCCGCCCGAGCCCGGGATCGGCGACGAACGCCTGCAGGTCCATGCCGCGCGGGAAGTGTGCGGCCGGGGCATTGAGGAAGTCGGCTGCGCCGCTCGTCTGCCAGACGAGCACGTCGCGCGTGAACGTGACGTGGAGCAGCACGTTCAAGGCGACAATGGACGCGACCATCATCCCGGCGGCCCCGAGCGCGCCGTCGAGGCGCAGCCGCCGGAACATGCGCATGGTGCCGAACGCGAGCATGCCGGCCAGCGCGACGATCACCAGCGGCGGCCCCGAGACGACGCTCTCGGCCGCCTCCCGCGCGTCCTGCAGCACGAGCAGCGTGTTGGGGCTGGGCGGCAGCTCCACCTGGATGCGCGTTGCGACCTGCGCGAGCAGGTCGCGCTCCGTCCACGTGGCGAGCAACGAGATCGCCATGAACCACACGACGGCCTCTGCGATCACGAACAGATAGTCGACCAGCGGCTGCTGCCAGCGGTGCGTCACGCCGTCACGCGCATCCCGAGCGCGGCCTCGGCCGCCTCACCGCCGCGATCGACGGGGAGCCCCTGCCGCTCGAGTTCGGCTTCGTGCGCCTCCATGATCGTGGCCAGCTCCGAGACGCGGATCGAGTCGAGCCTGACGCGCCACGGCGCGCGCGACGTCTTCACGACGTGGACGAAGTGACCGCCGCTGCGCAGGCGCTGGAGCGACGCGGCCACGTCCTCGTTCATGACCGCCGCGACGAGCACGACGGTGGCGCCGGCGGGCAGCGCATGTCTGTGGTCCTCGAGCTCGAAGGCCATGCGCGACGTCGTGAACGCGGTGACCATGGCGAGCGCCTCGAGCACGCGGTTGAGCTGCTGCGGGTGGCTGCTGGCTCCGATGCGGATCGGGCGATCGGCGTCGGGGAACGAGCCGTTCGCGATCAGTCCGATCGCAGAGCCCTCCTCGTACGCAGCGCGCGCCAGCGACGCCGCGAGCGAGACGCCCCGCTCCAGCAGCAGCGGATCGGAACCCTGCCACTGCTGCTCGAAGGTGGGGATGTTGAGCGCCACGATCACGGACTGCGTGCGCGAGGGCTCGTAGATGCGCGAATGCAGGCGCCCCGTGCGCGCGGTCGCCTTCCAGTCGATCCGCCGCATCGTGTCGCCGGGCTGGTAGTCGCGGATGCCGATCACCCGCGACGGATCCTCGTACATGCGGTTCCCGCCACGGTGCTCCCCGAACGGACGCGCGCTGTCGAGGCCGAGATCGGGCAGCGCGTACGTCCGCGGGTAGACCACGATCGCGTCCGGAGGCCAGCCCATGACCGCCTCGCGTTCGAAGAAGCCGAAGATGTCGCCGGAGCGCAGCCGCGACGGCCCGACGCGGAAGTAGCCGCGATGTATCGCCCGGAGCGTCACCGGCCATTCGACGCGATCGCGACGACCCAGCGAAGTGTTGCGCTCGAGTACCGGCGCGCCCGTGGCGCCGATGTGTGTCCGCGCGTCAATCACCGGCATACCGCGCGGCATCCCCGTCTGGATCTCGATCCACGGCACCGGCAGCAGCTTGCGGTTCTCGAGCGTGAGCTTCACCTCGACGGTTTCGCCGACGTACACCCGGTGCTCGCTGACCTCGCGCGTGAGCACGACCTCCGCGAGCGCAAGGCGCGACCACAGCCGCGCGGCGCCGCCCGTGCCGAGCACGAGCACCCCCAGCGACACGATCACAATCGAACCGGTCAGCAACCCGATCGAGATCAACACCGACGAGACGAATAGCCACGAGTCGCGAATGACCGTGCGCATGGCAGCTCCGGAGGCGGACGACCGCCGCGGCTAGGAGACGACGTCGGCGACGGGGACGGGGACGGTGCCGAGGATCTCGCTCAGTACGTCATCAGAGGTGCGCCCGCGCAGCCGCGTGTTCGACGAGAGCACCAGGCGGTGTCCGAGCACCGGATGCGCGAGCGCCTTGATGTCGTCGGGACGGACGTAATCGCGCCCGTCGATCGCGGCGTACGCACGCGCGGCGCGGAAGAGCGCGAGCGAGGCGCGCGGGCTCGCGCCGAGATCGAACGCCTCGTGGTGGCGGGTCGCGCGGCAGAGCTGCACGGCGTAGCGCGCGACCGCATCCTCGACGTGCACTCTCGGGAGCAGCGCGGACGCGGCGACCAGTTCGTCCGCGTGGACCACGACTTCCAGCGCTTCGAGCGGGGAGCCTCCCTCGAAGCGCCGCAGCACCTCGAGCTCGCCGTCCTCGGTCGGATACCCGATCTTCATGCGCACGAGGAAGCGGTCGAGTTGCGCTTCGGGCAGCGGGAACGTGCCTTCGAGCTCGACCGGGTTCTGGGTGGCGAGCACGACGAACGGGAGCGGAAGCACGTGCGTCTCGCCCTCGATCGTGACCGTGCGCTCCTCCATCGCCTCGAGCAGAGCGGACTGGGTGCGCGGCGTCGCGCGATTGACCTCATCGGCAAGCACGACATTCGCCAGCAGCGGCCCCGGGCGGAACTCGAACTCGCCGGACTTCTGAGAGAAGAAGTTGATGCCGAGAATGTCCGAAGGCATCAGGTCGGGCGTGAACTGGATGCGGTGGAAGCTGGCGCCGATTGAGCGTGCGAACGCGCGCGCCATCATCGTCTTGCCCGTGCCCGGCACGTCCTCGAGCAGTACGTGCCCGCTCGACAGCAGCGCGACGAGCGTCAGCGTCACGGCCTGGTCCGCGCCCACGATCACGCGTCCGACGTTCTCGCGAACGCGAGCGGCGGCCTCGTGAATCGCAGCGACGCCCGCGCCGGGCGACTCACGGTTCGACGTCTGCGTCACGGTCACTCCATCTCCGATGGGGGCATCGGGTACTGACGGGCGGGGTCTGAGGTTACGTCGCGGGAGTCGGCGCAGACTAGCAGCCCGGCGAGCGCGATGGCGCGGTTCGGCCCCCGGCGCGCTGCCGCGCGAACGCGGCGCTGCGCTCGGTCAGCCGACGACCTTGATCGTGTCGACCTCGATCCCGAGGCCCGTGGTCTCGGTGAAGTGGAAGCGCCCGATCACCTCGGCGCGCCGCCCGAGCATCGCGCTCAGCTGATCGGGGTCGGCGCCACGCAGCTCGACGCGACGCTGGGCGGTGCCTTCGAGCACATAGTGCTCGTCTGGCTCACCGGCGTTGATGCGCAGCACCACACCGGTGGTGCGCACGCGCCGGCCCTCGTATCGCTGGGGCGCGGCCCAGAGGTCGCCTGTGCTCGCCAGCACGGCGCCCTCCCCATTGGTGGCGCCGCCGCATCCCGCGCTGCTGAGCAGCGAGAGCAGCGCGGTCAGCGCGAGCAGCATCGGCGCGCGCAGCGGGTGAAGCAGTCGTGGCCCCGACCGTCGGGAGCGGGACACAAGCGCAAGCGACATCCGCCATCCCTCTCACCGCGACCGCATCCTACGCTGTCGGCGGACGCCCACCGCGAAAGGACCGCCGCGTGCCGGACCATCCCACCCAGTTCGACGGCGCGAGCGCCGCGGCCCGCCTGCGAGCCCTGCGCGCCGAGCTCCTGGCGCTGCTGGAGACGCTGCCGGAGACGCGCCTCGGCGGCGCGCTCGAGCGCGAGGGCTGGACACTGCGCCACGAGCTCGCGTCGCTCGCGGCGAGCGACGTCGAACTCGCGCATGTGTTCGACGCGCTCCGCGGACGCGCGGACGGGGCGGTCGAGCTGGCGGTGCGGCGCCTCCGCGGCGAGGCGATGCTTCACGCTCAGCAGATGCGCCTGCACGTGCTGCGCGCGCACCTGGCCGTGAGCATCGAGGCCGCGGCGGGCGTGCTGGAGCACGCCGGCGAGCTGCTGGAGCGACCACTGGCGATCGCGGGCCGCGAGGTCCGCTCGGCGCGCGAGTACGTCGCCGGCCTCGTCGCCCAGGCGGAGTCGGCGCGCGACGCGGTGCGCACTGCGAGCGGCCGCTGAGCGAGCGCACGCCGCGCGCGCCCTCCCGTTCATTGCCCCGACCACGGCTTTGATACCCTCCGCAGCCTCGGGAGGATGGGCGATGACGACCAACGAACGCACGGACGCGATCCAGAACCGGCTCAGCATCCCCCGCCAGGCGGTGCCCAAGCAGTCGCCGGCCGAGCGCGTCCGCAATTTCGACGAAACCTATCTCACGCTCGACCTCGGCGCGGCGATGATCGAGGCCGCGCGCTGCATCGACTGTCCCTCGGCGCCGTGTATGGACGCGTGTCCCGTACACAACGACATCCCGGCCGCGCTCATGCTGCTCGACGCCGGAGACGTGCTCGGCGGGGCGGCGAAGTTCCGCGAAACCTCCACGCTGCCCGAGATGTGCGGTCGCCTCTGCCCGCAGGAATCGCTGTGCGAAGGCGCGTGCGTCGTCGGCTTCGCGATCCGGCCGGACGGGTCGAAGCAGCCGCCGGTCGCGATCGGCCGGCTCGAGTCATTCGTCACCGACGCCCAGCGGCGAGAGCAGGGTGGCTTCCCCGTCCCGGAGCGTCACGCGGCCAGCGGACGGCGCGCCGCAATCGTGGGCAGCGGGCCGGCCGGGTTGACGGTCGCGGAGGAGCTCAGCACGCGCGGGCACGATTGCACGGTCTTCGACATGTGGCCGGAGCCGGGCGGCGTGCTCCGCTACGGCATCCCAAACTTCAAGATGCGCAAGGACATCCTCGAGGAGAAGCTCGAGATGCTCCGGCAGCTCGGCGTGACCTTCGTGAACGAGACGCGCGTCGGCGAGGACGTCTCGCTCACGGACCTGCACGCTCGTGACGGCTTCGACGTGATCTTCATCGGGACGGGCGCCGGCGTCGGCAACCGGCTGCGCGTGCCGGGCGAGGACCTGAGCAACGTGTACGCCGCCACGGACTTCCTGGTGCGCGGCAACCTCTCGGACGCCGAGCTGCCCGAGGGTCAGCGCGGCCGCCCGCTCGTGGGTAGCGACTGCGTCGTGATCGGCGGCGGCGACACCTCGATGGACTGCGTGCGCACGGCCGTGCGCCTGGGCGCTGAGCACGTGACGTGCGTCTACCGGCGCACCGAGAACGAGATGCTCGGACGCACCGAGGAGCGCGTGCACGCGCGCGAAGAAGGCGTGGAGTTCGCCTACCTCACAACGCCCGTGCGCTTCGTCGGCGACGACTCGGGGGCCGTGACCGCGGTGGAGCTCGTGCGCATGGAGCTGAGTGAGCCCGACGAGAGCGGGCGCCGGCGCCCCGTCCAGGTCGCCGGCTCGGAGTACACCGTGCCGGCGACGTGCGTCGTGATCGCGATCGGCTACAACGCCGACCCGGAGTTCGCCGGCTCCGCCCCGATCGAAGTGAACCAGTGGCACCTCGTGAAGGTGGATCAGCGCACCGGCCAGACCAACGTGCCGTACATCTTCGCCGGCGGGGACGTCGTCAACGGCGCCGACCTCGTGGTGACGGCCATCGCCGACGGCAAGCGCGCGGCGACCTGGCTGCACACGTACCTCTCGAGCCTCGGACCGAAGTAGGCGAGCCGGGCGCGCTCACCTGCGGAGCGCTGCCGCCAGTCCCAACCCGTCCCGGGCGGCAGGCGCCCGCCGCTGCGTGCCCGCCGCGGGGCGCGGCGGCTATGCTCCCGCCGGCACCGGGTGGAGCACGAAAGGCGGCTCGCGATGCGCGCGGAGATCATCTCGATCGGCACCGAGATCATGCTCGGCGAGATCGTCGACACCAACGCCGCGCACATCGCCTCGGCGCTACCGGAGTTCGGCATCGACCTGATGTACGTCACGCAGGTCGGCGACAACCCCGGGCGCTTCGAGGAGGTGGTCGCGCGTGCCTGGGGGCGCTCCGACTACATCTTCATGACCGGCGGTCTCGGGCCGACCGAGGATGACCTCACGCGCGAAACGGTGGGCAAGACGCTGGGCGAGGAGCTCTACCTCGACGAGGAGCAGGAGCGCATCGTGCGCGGCTTCTTCGCGGGCCGTGGCGCCGCGAACATGCCCGAGCGGAACCTCAAGCAGGCGATGCTGATCCCCTCTGCGCGCGCGATCCCGAACCCGCGCGGCACCGCGCCCGGCTGGTGGGTGGAGCGGGACGGCAAGGTGATCGCCGTGATGCCGGGGCCGCCGTCGGAGATGACGCGCATGTGGGAGCGCGAGGTCGCCCCCGAGCTCGAGCGCCGCGCCGACAGCATCCTCGTCTCGCGCACGCTGAAGACCACCGGCATCGGCGAGGGCACGGTGGACGAGATGCTCTCGCCGCTGCTCAAGGGCACGAACCCGTCGATCGGCATCTACGCCCGCACGGACGGCGTACACGCGCGCATCGCCGCGAAAGCGCCGACGCGCGAGGAGGCGTGGCACCTCATTCACCCCGTCGAGGAGGAGGCGCGAGCCATCCTCGGCCCGTCGATCTGGGGAGTGGACGATCAGTCGCTGGCGAGCGCCGTCGGGCAGATGCTCGAAGAGCAGCGCCTGACGATCGCGCTCATGGAGTCTGCGACCGGCGGCGCCCTCGCAAACGCGTTCACGGACTACGAGGGTGCGTCGAACTACTTCACGGGCTCGCTCGTCACCTACACGGCGGAGGCGAAGATCGCGCAGGGCGTGCCGGCCGAGCTGATCGCCATGCACGGCGTGATCTCGCGCGAGACGTCGGAGGCGATGGCGAAGGCCGTACGCGAGCGCCTCGGGAGCGATCTCGCGATCGCCATCACAGGCATCGCCGGCGGCGAAGAGGTCGAGGGGCAGCCGCCCGGCACGATGCACATCGTGCTGTGGGACGGAAACGAGGCGGAGTACTCGCACTCGCGGTACTACCAGGGTCGTGAGGCGGCGAAGCGCCGCGCGGTGCTCCAGGCGATGACGCTGCTGCGCCGCTACCTGATGGCGCGCGCACAGGGCGCCGTGCGGTAGGAGGGCGCGTCACCCAACGCCCGCCCCACCGACGAACGGCCGCATGCCTCCGCCCCGCCCGCCGGCGCGCCTCGACACCGAACACTACCGCCTCGACTGCCTGCAGCCGGCGGACGCCGAGCCGCTCTTCGCACACTTCGCCGATGCGGAGGTGACGCGCTACCTCGACATCGACTCCCTGACGGAAGTTGCGCAGGCGCGCGAGATCATCTGTTGGGCGCAGGGGATGGCGGGCGCAGGCACCGGCCTGCGCTGGGCGATCCGGCCGCGGGACGGGAACGCCGACGCGTTGATCGGCACCGCCGGCTTCAACGCGATCGTGCGCGAGCGCGCCTCCCGCGGCGAGATCGCGTACGACCTCGCGCGCGCATGGTGGGGCCGCGGCGTGATGCGCGAGGTGCTCCCGGCACTCGTCCGCGTGGGCTTCGCCGATCTCGATCTGAACCGCCTCGAGGCGTTCGTCACGCCCGGCAACGAGCCCTCGCGCCGCCTGCTCACGCGCCACGGCTTCCGGCAGGAGGGCCTGCTCCGCCAGTACGGGCGATGGCGCGGACGCGACTGGGACCAGGAGGTCTGGAGCCTGCTCCGCGCGGAATGGGCGGAGCAAACGGGACACTGAGCCGGACTGAGCCGGGGCAGCGCGGCGTTCTGCACCGCGCCGGCCGCTCCCAGTCACCGGTCGACCCTTGCGACGCGAACCAGGCTCCAGTGCGTGTCACCGGCGGGCCCGCGCCACGCTACTGCCCGTGTGAAGACTGGCACGACTGATCGCGACTTGAGGGCGGATGTCGCCCGCGGCTGGGTCACGCAGTCTCGGGCGTCAGCGCACGCGCGCCGGCGGCGTCCGCCTGGCGGCGGTCCCACGTCACGAGCGGCACGTCGAGCGCTTCGGCGAGGGCGACGTAGACGGCATCCGCGCCACGCACGGCGAACGCGGCCGCGACGCGTCCGGCTCGATCGCCCTCCTCTTCGTCGAGCGACCGCCACCCAATCGCCGGGATCGCCGACAGTCGCGTGAGCCAGCTCGCGGCCAGCCGCGGGCGACTCGTCCGCCGCGATAGCGCACCCGCCACCTCGGGTAAGAGGAGCGTCGGCTCGAAGAGCGTGAGGTCACGCTCGAGCGCCGCGTCAATCCACGATTCGCTCGCTGCGTGCTTCGCGTCGCGTCTCCACACCGCGCTCACCCACACGCTCGCATCGACCACGAACATCAAAGTTCGCGTCGCTGCTCGCGCACCGCGTCCACAGCGCTGACGCCCTTCGACCAGGACGCCGAGAGCTCTCCGGCGAGTTGCTTCATCTCACCCCAGAGGCGCAGGGATTCCTGCCTCCGTTCCTCGCCGGCCCTTCCGCCCTCTAGCAGGCTGCTGAAAAACGGATAGATCGATAGATCATTTGTGCGTATCCT